>SYOC01000032.1 GCA_005804965.1 Pseudomonadota bacterium | reverse complement strand
TCCGACTAACCGCACCGTCGCTCCCAGGGGAGTGAGCAGAAACGTATTAGAGCGCGCGACACGGCTGTGCAGAATATCGCCAACGATAGCGACAGTCAGACCAGGAATCTGTCCCTTGCGTTCACGTATCGTCATGGCGTCGAGCAAGGCTTGCGTGGGGTGTTCGTGCGTCCCATCTCCAGCATTGATCACCGGACAATCCACGAGACGCGCGAGAAGGTGGGGTGCTCCCGACGAGGGATGGCGAATGACAATGGCCGACGGTCGCATCGCAACAAGGTTACGCGCAGTATCAAGGAGCGTTTCTCCTTTTGTCGTGCTGCTGGTCGAAGAAGAGATATTCACAGCATCGGCGGACAAGCGCTTCGCGGCGATCTCAAAAGACGTGCGGGTGCGGGTGCTCGCTTCGTAAAACAGATTCACCACCGTCTTGCCACGCAGCGTCGGCACCTTCTTCACTTCACGCTCAGAAATCTCCCGAAAGGTTTCAGCGGTTTTCAATAGAGAAAGCAGCTCTTCTTGCGAGATCCCTTCGATACCAAGTAGATGACGATGGGTAAACATTACGCTCGCTCCCTACTCGATGACCACTTCGTCCTTGTCGTCGCACTCTGCCAAACGCACAGACACGCGCTCGTCGCGTGCGGTGGGAAGGTTTTTTCCGACATAGTCGGCACGAATCGGCAATTCCCGATGCCCACGGTCCACTAGCACGGCCAATTGAATGTTGCGTGGGCGACCAAAGTCGATCAATGCATCCAGCGCCGCCCGCACCGTGCGCCCGGTGTACAGCACGTCGTCCACCAACACGATGCGCATGTTCTCAACCCCAAAAGACACCTGGGTGCCACGCACTTCAGGATGGAGGCGACTGCGCCCGACATCATCACGATAGAGCGTGATGTCGATCTCACCGCAAGGCAGTTCCACGCCTTCGATCTCTTGCACGATCTGCGCAAGGCGTCGCGACAAGAACACGCCACGGGTATGGATACCGACCAGCGCAAGGTGCGCCGAACCTTGGTTCTTTTCCAGGATTTCGTGCGCGATGCGCGTCAACGCACGCTGGATAGCCATGTGATCGAGCAAAATGCGCATCGGACCTACTCGTAGATGAAAAAAAAGCCCCCTTGAAGGCTCAAGGGGGCCAAGATCGACGGACTCGAAATGGAGTTGTGCTGTGTCATGTTCACCCTTCCCAACCTCTCCGGGCTAGATTAAAAGGCGTGGTTCTTTTACCGTCCGAGGGCGGGACTGTCAAGCAGAGGAGCATTGAGGAGCATTCCGGTAGTGGTTCAATTTGATTCATTCCTATGTCTTCGTAGGGGCGGCCCTGCGTGGCCGCCCAGCAAAAGGGCACCCACATAGGGGTGCCCCTACAAGACAAAACGAAACTGTACCACTACCAGCATTCCTCATGCCTTGGCTTGCCGCTCGTCTCATCTGAAGGTACAGTAGCCAGCTTGGATACTACCGAGGAGGATTAGTCGTATGCTCGTACCGGCAACCCAGTTGCGCGTGGGCATGGTCGTCATGCACAACAGCGATCTCCACCGCATCATGGAGCTTACCCATGTGACCCCAGGAAACTGGCGTGGCTTCGTGCGCACTAAACTGCGCAACCTGCGCTCGGGATTGCAAACCGAACACCGCTTCCGTTCAGAAGATAAAGTGGATCGCATCACGCTCGAACAATTGGAGATGGAATATCTCTACCAATCGGGAGACGAGTTCTTTTTCATGAATTCGGAAAATTACGATCAGCTTTCGCTCTCCAAAGGTACGTTGGGCGATTCAGTAAGCTATTTGATCCCGAATCTCAAAATCAAAGTGGACTACCACGAGGGCAATCCCGTCGGCATCGCCTTGCCGAAGACTGTCGATTTACAAATCACCGACACCCCGCCAAGCATGAAATCGGCCACCGTCACCAACGAACTCAAACCCGCGACTACGGAAACCGGCCTCGTTGTCCGTGTTCCCAGTTTTCTTGAGGTGGGAGAAACGATTCGGGTGGATACGGAAACTGGTGCTTACGTCTCTCGCGCGAAATAGCCGTGAGACAGACGAAGCGCTCAGCCTAGATAGGGGCGGTTTTCGAATCGCCCCTACTCAGTCCCCGGCCTGACCACATGCAGTTTACCGTTGCCGTTTCCGGTTTCTTTCATGGCGCGCGCGAGTACGACAGTAAACAATGAGGTGGGCGAAGTCTTGAAACGCTTCTCAATCCGGAGCGGCACCCCAGCAAAAGCATCGGAGAGCCGCAGCGAGGCATGCCATCCCAACAGGCGCGTCACCGGGTCGAGCGCACCAATCAGCGGGCCAAGCACTGGTTTCGTGGTCCGGAAGTGGTTGATGATAACCACCATGCCTCCGGGCTTACAAACACGATAAATCTCGCGCATCATCTGCACGGGATCGGGCACGACGGTCACAACGTGAAATGACGTCACGAAATCAAAGGAATTATCCGGAAATTCCAGATTGAGGGCGTCCATCTCCATAAAACGGAAATGCCGCCAGCGGTTTTCCTCAGCCTTTTGCCGGGCACGCTCCAGCATTTCCGGCGCAAGGTCAACACCAGTCACCTCGCAGTGGAGGGGATAGGCTGGGAGAGACAGTCCCGTACCGATACCAACTTCCAATACCTCCGCCCCAGGAGGAATAGCTAAGTCGGCAATAACAGACTCGATCCGCTCGCTAAAGAAGCGAGAAAAAATTTTGTCGTACAGGTGAGAGAAATCGGAATAGATTTTACTCTCGTGGGGACCCCTGAGAACCTCTTCCTTCCGCACGGAGATCACACCACCCTTCTCGGAGAGTTCAGGCTGCTACCTGCTCCTGCTTTTGTCTTTTGAATACGGCCACGTCGCGATGGCGAAACCGCCACTGTCGTCCTCTCTTCACCCCAGGAAGCGCTTGCCGCCGGGCAAGCTCGTTCACCGTGTCTGGACTCAGGTCCAAAATCTCGGCAGCTTGCCGACTGTTGAGTAAGACGTCGTCTCTTTCTGTCATGACAGTGCATCTCTCAAAGCGATCATTGAGCGGGCGAAGTATGGCACAATGCCATAAAACGGTCAATACCTTTGTAATTCTGCGGAGTTAGTGCGCTATTTGCAAATCTCTGAGCCGGAGCTGTAAGCTGGCGTTGCCATTCCAGACATTAATCTCCGGAGTGTATAGCAGATCTAAATGCCCACCCTGAACAATGGGTGCATCCGCCATACCAAAGCCGATGGCATCCACCGGCCGCCCACCGTGCGCAGAACGCAGCAAGAGTTTGAGGTGCCCAGCTTTGCCAACCAACGGGTTGCCGCCGACAATGCGTGCAGAGACGACTTGTGCCTGACGCGCAAGAAACACTGGGTCGGGATTACCTTGTCCATACGGTTCAAGACGGCGCACTTCTGCCATCGTCTCCCCGCTCAACGATGCAAGATCAACCTCAGCATCGACCTCGGTCTCGGGCAGCAAATCTTCGGCAGTTAATCGCGCCTGCGCAGTCGCTTCAAACTGTGCGGCAAAGGAATCGATGCGCTGGGTTTGTATCGATAATCCCGCAGCCTGACGATGCCCACCATATCCGTCCAACCATGCAGCACAGGCTTGCAACCCCTCATAGAGATGGAAGACCTTGGGGCTGCGGCCTGAACCTTTGCCTTTCTCGCCATCCACAGCAATCAGGAACGTCGGGCGATGAAAGCGCTCGACCAAGCGTGAGGCGACGATGCCAATAACACCGGGATGCCATTCCGCCGACGCCAGCACGATACTACGACGCTGTGGTAAATCCGGCCAGGATTCTACGGTCGCCACGGCGTTTTGCAGAATCGCTTCTTCGATCCCTTGCCGCTCCCTATTCTCTTGATCGAGATCGACAGCCAGTTCACGCGCCCGTTCAATATGTTCGGTCGTTAAGAGTTCCACCGCTTTTTGCGCTTCAGCCAATCTGCCGCCAGCATTGATTCTTGGTCCCAAGCGAAAGCCAATGTAGCTGCTCGATACTTCGGCCTCTCCGCTCACTTCTTTCAACGCACAAATGCCAGGGCGTTGGCTGCGTTCGATTTCTCTGAGTCCGTGCGTCACCAGCACGCGATTCTCTTCGACAAGAGGTACGAGGTCGGCCACGGTACCGAGCGTCACTAAATCGAGGTAGCGTCGCAGATCAGGAACCTGCTCCTCTCCTTGTTCGCGCAAACGCATGCGCAATCCCATGAGCAGATAGAAGACGACACCAGCACCGGAAAGACCGGAGAACGAAAACGGACACGCCTTCTCCATCGGGTTCAGCACCGCATACGCGGGCAAGCGTTGTTCTGGAACGTGATGGTGATCGCAGACGATGACATCAACACCCAAGCTTTGCGCTAGGGTGATTTCGTTGTGCGCCGTCGCCCCACAGTCCGCCGTTATCATGACCGTCGTCCCACGCTCAGCAATGGTACGCATGGCTTGACTGTTCAAGCCGTAGCCCTCGCGGGTCCGGTGTGGAATGTACAGATCCGGTGCCATTCCTAGCTCACGCAAAAACAGTAGAAGCTGAGAACTGCCCGTCACACCATCGACATCATAATCGCCATAGATACAGACACGCTCGCCGTGTACTCGGGCACGGAGGATACGCTCCGTCGCGCGAGCCATATCGGGAAACAGAAGCGGAGAACGCAACCCAGTTCGCAGTGTCGGGGATAAAAAGGCTGAGGCCCGCTCAGGGGAATCTACGCCACGGTTAAGCAACAGCGTCGCCAACAGCGGCGACACCGGCGGTGCCCAGGACTGTGCAGCCGAGCACAGCGTGGCAATGCCAGCCGGGTCCGGCTGCCGCATCACCCAGCGCCGCTTCGGCCAAGATACAGGGACTCCCATCATGCCCTCAGACACTGAGCGTGTTGAGACGGCGGCGTGAAATAAAGAAGTCATACACGACACGGGTGCAGAACACGGCGGTAAACAGCGTCGTCGCGATGCCAGCACACAACGTCACGGCAAACCCTTTCACCGGACCAGAGCCGAACTGAAAGAGAATAAGGCCAGACAGAAAGGTCGTAATGTTCGAGTCGCGGATCGCTGGCAAGGCGCGTTCATAGCCAGCCTCGACCGCTGCCCGGGCACTCTTGCCGAGACGCAGCTCTTCACGCATGCGTTCGTTGACCAAGACGTTGGCATCCACCGCCATACCAACCGTCAGCACAATGCCAGCAATACCCGGCAGCGTCAGTGTCGCCTCCAATATCGCCAGCGCTGCCAATAGGAACAACACATTCAACGTCACTGCCAAATCAGCAAGCACCCCAGCAAGCTTGTAGTATATCGCCATAAAAAGGATCACCATCGCGCCACCGACAGCAAAGGAGAGTATGCCCTGGTCAATAGAGTCCTTGCCCAACGACGGGCCAACGGTGCGCTCTTCCGAGACAGTCACTGGCGCTGGGAGCGCACCAGCACGGAGCACAATGGCCAAATCACGCGCCTCTTTGACGTCAAAGCTACCGGTAATCGAGGCACGGCCTCCACCAATTTTCTCGCGAATGGTCGGAGCCGAATACACGGTGTCGTCAAGAATGATCGCAAGTCGTCGTCCGACATTTTCGCTGGTAACTTTCTCGAACAAACGTGCACCGCGCTCATTGAGCACCAGTTCGACAGAAGGCCCTTCAACCGTGGAGGCCGGCCGCACGCGGGCATCGGCGACCACATCACCGGTCATGAGCGTCTTCTTCTCCAGCGTATACGGGGTTTTCCGCATCTGCCCGCTGAGCGGCTCGATTTCTTGCCCGTTCAGCACAACAGTACCCTCACCGCCGGCAGCTTGCGCACCTTCGGCAACGACTTTGAACTCCAACACCGCAGTTTTCCCGATCAAGGCTTTGGCACGGGCAGGGTCTTGGATACCTGGGAGCTGCACGAGGATATCCTGGCTGCCCTGACGCTGCACCGTCGGTTCCGTCACCCCGAACTGGTCGATACGATTACGAATGGTTTCCAATGACTGTTCAAGGGCATAATCACGTAAACGCTGTATCTCTTTGCGATCCAGCACCACACTCAGCTCGCCCTCACCAGCTTCAGGCGCACCTTCATAGATCAATTGCGGAAACTGATCTTTGAGGATTTTTTCCGCTGCGGTCTTTGCCTCGGCTGTGGTTGTCTGTAGGCGCAGTGCTGAGGCATTGCGTTCTACCGTCACCCCAGTCGTGTTGGCTTCACGCAATACACGCCGCAGTTCCTCGGCATTCTGGTCTAAAGCATTTTCGAGCGCCTTATCGAGGTCAACGCTCAATAAGAGATGCGTGCCACCACGCAAATCCAAGCCAAGGCGAATCTTGCGCGAGGGCAAAAACGACGGCCACCAGCCCGGGAGCGTAGGCGCCATAGATGGGACGAGATACAAGACCGCGACCAACACGAGGGTGAGAATGAACATCGACCGATAGAGGATTCCTTGCGGCATCACTTTTCCTTTCCGTCGCCTTTGTCGGACCCATTTCCCTTAGCAGGTTTCACAGTTCCTGAAAGCGCATCCACATGCTGCCGGTCCACTCGCACCGTCACCTTGGGGGCAATCTCCAACGTGACCACCCTATCCTGTAACTCGATCACGCGACCATAGAGGCCACCGGTCGTCACCACTTCATCGTTGCGCTTGAGGTTATCAATCATTTCCTGCCGCACTTTCGCCTTCTTCTGTTGCGGGCGAATCACGAGGAAATAAAAGACGATAAAGACGAGCACCAACGGAAGAAATTGGACAATAGGGTGAGGTCCAGCAACGGAGCCTCCCGACGGGGCGGACTGGGCGTAGGCTAATTCTGCCATACCCGTTCTTCTCCTTCTGTTTGCGCTGACGGAGCAAGAAACGGTCGTGCGAATTCCGCAAAACAACCGCTTGCTAATGCTTCGCGCATCGAGCGCATCAAGTATTGATAGAAATGCAGATTATGCACGGTATTGAGGTGCGCGGAAAGAATCTCCCCAGCAACCGCCAAATGGCGGAGATACGCGCGTGAAAAATGCTGGCACGTGTAACAGGCGCACTCTTCATCAAGAGGGCGAGGATCGGCGGCATAGGCGGCGCGGCGGATGTTCACCTTGCCAAAGCGCGTGAAAAGCGAGCCGTTGCGTGCATTGCGCGTCGGCATCACACAATCGAACATATCGTAGCCAAGGGCGACGTAGCGCACCAATTGCTCAGGAGTGCCGACGCCCATCAAATAACGCGGACGATCCGCAGGAAGAAACTGGACAGCGTGCGCCGCCAGCCCCAACGTCACGGTTGGGTCTTCACCGACACTCAAACCGCCCACCGCATAGCCAGGAAACGGCAAGCCGACTAATTCGCGAGCGCTCTGTTCGCGCAAGTCGTAATAAATTCCCCCTTGGACGATACCAAACAGTGCCTGAGCATCACGCTTTTTGGCTGCTAACGCCCGTTCCGCCCAGCGCGTCGTGCGAGCTGCGGCACGTTCGGCCTCGGCGTAACTGGCCGGTCCGGGGACGCACTCGTCCAAGACCATGGCGATATCAACTCCTAGCTTCTCCTGTGTCAGCACGACGTGCTCGGGCGTCAGCATGTGTGCCGACCCATCGAGATGCGAACGAAACTGGACGCCGTCTTCGCTCACACGGCATAAATCTTTGAGGCTAAACACTTGGAAGCCACCGCTATCTGTGAGAATCGGCCCATCCCAGCCCATGAAGCGGTGCAATCCTCCCAACTGTTCTACTGCCTCCGCCCCTGGCCGCAAGTACAGATGATAGGCGTTGGACAGAACGATTTCCGCACCAATCTCGCGCAGTTCCCTGGGAGTCATGGCCTTCACCGTGCCTTGCGTGGCCACCGGCATGAAAGCAGGAGTAGACACGTCACCGTGCCCAGTCGTCAAGCGACCAAGTCGTGCGCCCGTGCGAGTGTCGTGTTGGGTGACAGTAAAGGAAAACATGCGGCAGGAGATATGGAGACATGGCGCTTTATGCGCGACACCCCTCGCTTTGCCGGGCTGTTTTATTCGTTTTTTCGCACCCTTGCAACCGCCACAGCGGTGTAATATGCATGCAGCCTAGCGCTGCTCGTATGAAGAGCAGGATGAGCCACCACGAAACGGAGATAAGGAGGAACTCATGAAACTTGCGACATTTACCCACGGCGGTACCACCCGCATTGGCGTTGTGGATGGTGCGGAGGTGATAGATCTGGCAGCAGTGGCTCCGCAGCTTCCCCGCGAAATGTGTGCCTTTCTGGCGGCAGGGGCGGATGCGCTCACCACAGCCAAACAAGCATTGAGCAGCCCGTACGGGCGGGTCGCGCTTGCAGATGTACGGCTGGAAGCGCCAATCTTACGCCCACCTAAAATTCTCGCCGTTGGTCTCAATTACAAAGACCACATCGCCGAAACCGGCAACAAAACCCCGGAAGTGCCGATGATCTTCAACAAACAGTCCACGTCGATCAACCGTTCTGGCGGTGACATCTACTTACCGCACGTTTCCGAGCAGCTCGATTATGAAGGCGAATTTGCCGTGGTCATTGGTCGCTATTGCCGGCACGTGCCCAAAAATCGCGCCCGTGAGGTCATTGCCGGGTACACCATCGCCAATGACGTGAGCGTGCGGGATTGGCAGCGCCGGGTCCCAACCTTCACTATGGGCAAATCCTGGGATACCCATTGCCCACTCGGTCCGTACATCACCACAGCCGATGAAGTTGGCGACCCGCACACGCTCGACCTCAAAACCTGGGTCAACGGTGAACTGCGGCAAAGCTCGAATACCAGTCAGCTCCTCTTTAACGCCTTCGATCTCGTCGAGCATCTCACGACCGCATTCACCCTTGAGCCGGGGGACATCATCTCGACCGGCACCCCGGGCGGCGTAGCGGCGGCGATGAAGCCACCTAAGTGGCTGAAGCCGGGCGATGTCGTGAAGATTGCCATCGACAAGTTGGGTGAGATTGAGAACCGCGTGATTGCCGAACCGGAAGGCACCGTGCGGATTTAGGCTGAAGCCCGCTGCTCAGCCTTGAAAAACTGAGCTACTTTCGGTCTCTGCGCAGCGGCGGGGTCGAGAATCTCGCGCCGCTCAGAGACCAAGAGACACGCAGGAGCGCCATTCCTGTTTCACACTGTCTCAATTCATCGTTCATCCTTCAGCATTTTCCCTTTTTGCTTTGCTACCCGAACCACTTTTCTGCTCTGAGTTGCGCCCAGATTTTTTCGACCACGGCTCCGCCGCGCTGCTGTACTCGGCCCTCGTCGTCCACCACAAACCGTCCATCGAAGACCTGAAAAGCGCCGTCGGTCATGACATGCCGCACAGCCAAACCGTTCGCATACAGCAGGTTGTGCAGTGGTTCGGGCGGCGGCGCACCAGAGCCGGTCAAAAATCCACTCACGTCAATCGAACACAGGTCGGCTTTGGCACCTGCTTCAATCCGCCCCAAGTCCTCGCGCCCGAGACCGTTGGCGGCGTGCAGCGTTGCACCTTCGACCGCATGCCACATCGTCGGTGCAGTCAATGCCACAGCACTAGTCGGCCCCAGCAGTTTCGTTCGTAAACGTCCGTACAGCACAGCGAGCTTGAGGTTTTCCACATAATCGTTGGAGTGGGTGTCGATACCAACGGTCGTCCGCACCCCAGCCGCAAGGGCTTCTGGATATGGCTGCACCGCACCGACACCCCCAGCACCACCGCCGGAAGGGCAGTGTGCATAGACAAAATTGCGCTTCGCCAGCAGCGGCAGCTCGACGGCAGCATCGACTCCGCCCATGTGTGCGCCGAATACGCGCTGCGAGAAGAATCCCAACTCGTCGAGCCACTCACTTGGGCGCTTGCCCCACAAGCGTTTCACGGTTTCTGTTTCTTTGGGACTCTGCGCCAAATGGAGATGAATGCCGTTGCCAACCTCCTTCGCAGCGGCGAGCAGGGCTTGCAACGTCTCTGGAGTATGTGTGTCCGTGGCGTGAGGCGAGAGCTGGGGACGCAGCCGCCCGTCGCCAGCGCCGTTATGCGCCAAGGCAAAGCGTTTGTTCGCTTCAATCTCTTTCAAGGTCTCGGCTACGGAATCGTGCAACACTTGGTCGTTCGCGCGCAACCAGATAGGAAACAGGCGACCGATACTAGGAATCATCCCGCCGGGATACCCGCGCACACCCCAGTTTTTTGCCACTCGGACGTACGACTCTGCCTGCCGCAAACTCAGGCTCATCTCAACGTGCGTCGTACATCCAGAACGCAAAAGCTCAGCGACATTGCAGGCAGTCAGCGCATCAAGATCGTCGTCACTCAAGGATTCGACGAGTTCCAATGGACGGGCATACGACCGACCACCTTCGATGATTCCTCGTGTCGGCGTGGCCGAACAGGCGTGGGTATGCCCGGAAATACATCCTGGTAGGAGGAGCTGACCTGTGGCGAGCACGCGCCGATCGCGGCCAGGAATACGACTTTCCTTCACTTCGACAATCCGATCTCCGCGCACCCGCACCGAGCCGTTGCGGATCAACACCAAACGCCCGTCTTGATACGCCAGCACCCACGACGCCTCGATAATACAGTCGCGATGCGGCGGTCGGTCACGCGGTTCCTTGGTCGGGCCAGCAGCCCGAGCATTTCCTCCAGGCAGCAACGCGCCAGTCGCAGCAACGTAGGACAACATACGTCGCCGCGAGATCCCAGGCGTAGCAGCGAAAAGCTCCGGCTCAGCGACAAAACAGGAGCCGTGATGGCCCGTCTCTGGATGGTCACTCATCATGGCGAATCCTCCCTGTCCTAAATCACGCCCTCGCCGCGCAAGGTGGCCAACGTTGCAGCACCGTAGCCCAACCACTCGCCGTAAATCTCCGCATTATGTTGCCCCAGCAGTGGCGCTGAGGAGCGCACAACCGCAGGGGTGCGTGAGAATTTGGGGGCGACGCCATAATGAGTCAGTTTCCCGGCGGTCGGATGTTCAACTTCGCAGACGATCTCCCGTTCGCGGAAATGTGGCTCGCGGACGATCTCACCAAAGTCCAACACTGGCGAGACGGCGATACTGGCCGCGTTCAGCGCTGAGACCACGTCAGCCTTCGTCTGCGTGCTTGTCCACTCGGCAATGATCTGCTCGATGAAGACTTCGTTGGCTTTTCGCGCGGCACCGATGGCGGTGCGTGGATCGGTCATCAAGTCTTCGCGGCCCATCAGCTTGCAGAAACTCTGCCACTGTTTATCGTGCGCCACCGCGAGCATGACGTACCCATCCAGACAGAGAAAGCTGTTACACGGGGCAGTCGAAGGGTGCCGGTTGCCCTTACGTTGCCACACAGTGCCACAAGTTGCGGCTTGCATGATGCCACCTTCGGTCACGGACAAAGCACAGTCCACCATCGACAAATCCACATGCTGCCCCTCCCCAGTGCGCAGGCGGCGCACCAGCGCCGCCAAGGCCGCTTGAGCAGCTTTGACACCACTCAAATAGTCGATGCTCGCGTGGCCAGTTTTCGTCGGCGGACCATCGGCTTGTCCAGTGATCGACATGATCCCGCCCATCGCTTGGGCATCAGTGTCATAACCGACTTTGTGCGACAATGGTCCCCACTGCCCGAGGCAGGAAATCGACACATAGACGATGTCCGGCTTCACGGCGCGGATAGCCTCGTAGCCAATATTCCACTTGTCCAACGCCCCGGGACGAAAATTCTGCAACACCACGTCCGCGCGACGGGCGAGTTGACGAAAGATCTCCTGCCCACGCTCGTGGTGGAAATTGAGCGTGATGGCTTTCTTGTTGCGGTTGATGCTGAGGAACGGCGCACCTTTGTCTTGCTCCGGTGCATTGGGCACCCACGGGCCGAACAAGCGGCACACATCCCCGGTCTCTGGCAGCTCGCATTTGATTACCTCAGCACCCATATCGGCTAATTCCGCACCGGCCACCGGCCCGGCATAGGTCGTACACGCTTCCAACACCACGATGCCTTCGAGTGGACCAACGGACGCTGGCTGCGCCTCACGATAGAACTCAGCTTTGGTCATGTCCCTCCCCTTTCTCTCCAGAGCTTCGCTAGCTCAGTTGCACCAGGAAACCCTATCTGGTAGCTCTCTCGCCTAGACGCAACAGCGTGAAAACGCAAGGAGGACGACATGAGGCAATTCGCTAGACGGTGGCGGCTCGCTCTCGGAGCATTGGGGGTGGCGGTAGCGTTCGTGATGAGTGGGCGCGAAATACACGCAGACGAGACCTGCCAGTCGCCCTACCTGCCCAAAATCACTGGGCAAGAGGATTACCTGTACGTGTGGACGCTGGGCGCAGAAGGCGTAGGCGATGGTTCCGACAAACTGGCGACCATCGGTGCCAACCCGGCAAAGCAGGATCAATACGGCAAAGTCCTTTCTAGCGTTTCCGTTGGTGGACGGCACGAAGCCCATCATGGCGGGTTCAACGATGATCGTCGCTACTTGTGGCTCGGTGGACTCGACGACAGCAAGATCTTCATTTTCGATGTCGCCTCGAATCCAGCAAAACCCACACTCACAAAAACTATCGACACCTTTGTGAAAGACTCCGGCGGCGTAGTCGGCCCGCATACGTTTTACCCGCTGCCGGGACGCATGCTCATCACCGGGCTTTCTAACGATAAAGACCACGGCGGCAAGACCGGCATGGTCGAGTACAGCAACGAGGGTAAATACATCCAGACCTTGTGGATGCCGGACAACGCACCGTATGGCTACGATGTCCGCGTGCAGCCGCACTTGAACCGCATGCTGACCTCGTCCTTCACCGGTTGGAACAACTACATGATGGACTTCGGGCAGATGGTGGCCGACAAGGAAGCCATGAAGCGTTTTGGTCAGACGATGGTATTGTGGGATTTCCACGCTCGTAAGCCGATTCAGACTTTCGAGGTTCCGGGTGCACCATTAGAAGTGCGCTGGGCGTTGCAGCCGCGCCACGATTACGCCTTCACCGCCACCGCACTGACCTCGAAACTGTGGCTCATTGCGCAAAAAGCCGACGGCACTTTCGAGGCCAAAGACGTGGGCAACATCGGCGACCCCACCAAGATCCCGTTGCCGGTCGATATGAGCCTCTCTGCCGATGACCAGACCCTCTTCGTCAATACCTTCATGGACGGCATGTGCCGCGTGTACAACGTTGGCGACCCCACCAAGCCGAAGGTCATCCACGAACAGAAGATCGGAGCCCAGGTCAACATGGTGTCGCAGACTTGGGACGGCAAGCGCGTGTACTTCACGTCCTCGCTGCTCGCGAACTGGGACAAGAAAGGCGACGCTAACGAGCAATTCCTCAAGGTCTACACCTGGGATGGGAAAGCCCTTAAACCGACCTTCACCGTAGACTTTACTAAGGAAAACCTCGGGCGTCCGCACATCATGCACTTCGGCCAGGAGCAGTTCTATAAGAATCAGATTTATACGGAGCAGAAGGCGGACAGCGCGAAAGTCGCGAGCCGTTGAGGAAGGCAGATCTTCGTTGAACCCTACGGTTTGCAGGTCTCCCCAAGCCGTCATTCCCACGCATGTGGGAATCCAGAAACGAAACCCTGGATTCCGGGTCGCGGCCTACGGCCTCGCCCGGAATGACGACAACCGGAGGTCCGATGGTAACAGGTCTCTCTTTTTCTTCGGTGCGGTCTGCCTCCTCCTGTTCCTTCTCCACTCCTCATCCACCCATTCCGACATGCACTCCGACCTCACCGCCATCCAGAGCACCCTTCACCCTCAATTCACCCCGCCCGCTCCCGGGACCTACTCCCTTCCTCCCATCGACACTATTACTGACCATCATTTGCTGGACGCAACCGGCAATCCGGTTGCGTTATTTGACGCAGCCGCTGGCAAAATCGCGATCATTTCGTTCATGTACACCTCATGCGCTGAAGTGGGAGGCTGCCCACTCGCTGCTACCGTGTTGCAGCAAATCGACCAGATGCTTGTGAAACGCCCGGAATTAGCGCGACAGGTGACGCTGGTTTCTCTCAGCTTCGACGCTGAGCGCGATTCGCCGCAACGTATGGCCGTAGCTCGTCACGCCCTGGCACCGCGCACCGACTGGCATTTTTTGACGACGACCGATGCGACCGCTCTCCAATCCGTTCTGTCCGACTTCGACCAACCCGTCGCGAAACTCTGGAATGAAGATGGCAGTTGGAGCGGCTTATTCCGTCACGTTTTGAAGGTCTATCTCGTCGATACCCAGCATCAGATCAGAAACATCTACAGCACAGGCTTGTTCAGCGCACAGCTCGTCGTGAATGATATCGAAACCATCCTGATGGAAAGTACCAAGCACTCTCACTCTGGTAAGCCGTGATGGCCTTCCTACTCCGACACCTGTTCGTTGGCGTACTGCTCTTGCTAGCGTGCAGCAGTGCATCTCTTGCTGCCGATTCCGCCTCTCCTGCCACCCTCCCACTGGGTCTTCCTCCGTTGCCATCGCCTCCGGCAGACAACCCGCCGACCCGGGAAAAAATTGCCCTCGGTCGTCGCCTCTTCTTCGACCGCCGTCTCTCACCGAACGACACGATGTCGTGCGCCATGTGCCACCTGCCGACCCAAGGGTTCACCGTCAATGAAACTCGCCTCGCCGTCGGTATCAATGGCCAAACCACGCGACGCAATTCCCCGACGTTATACAACGTCGCCTATCAACGCCTCCTGTTTCACGACGGCAGGGAGTTCACACTCGAAGACCAGGTCATCTCACCGTTGACCAACCCTGTGGAGATGGGCAACCCGTCGATAGGCTACGTGGTCAATAAAATACGTGGGCTTCCTGGCTACCGCGAGCAATTCCAGCAAGCCTTCGGAGAAGACCCAAACGTGGCGACGTTGGGCAAAGCCCTAGCGAGTTATGAACGAACGTTGCTCTCCGGCAACTCACCGTTCGACCGTTGGTACTTCGGCGGGGAGAAAGACGCCGTCTCCGCTCAAGTCAAAGCCGGCTTCAAGATTTTTCGCGGCAAAGGCCAGTGCTTCACCTGTCACACGATAGACAAGACGGGAACGCTGTTCGGCGGACAAAGCTTTCGTAACACCGGAGTCGCGCAACTTGCGTTGATTCCAGAAAAGGAAGTTGCAGTAGACCTCGGCGGCGGCCTCGTCATCCAGATGCCGCGTGCGCAAGTCGACGAAATCCTCACTCCGCTAGGAAAAGATCTCGGACGCTATGAGGTCACGCACGACCCCACAGACCTGTGGCGCTATAAAACCCCCTCTTTGCGCAACGTCGCCCTGACCGCCCCTTACATGCACAACGGCGTGCTGCTGACTTTGGAAGATGTGATCGACTATTACGACCGTGGCGGCACCAGCGCCGACGGCCAAGACCCTCGCGTTTCACCACTCCATCTCACGCCTGAAGAGAAACAAGCTTTGCTCGCCCTCCTGCGCAGCTTCACCGGGGATAACGTCACGGTTCTGGCGAAAGAGGGGGATGTGGCGAAAGACCGTTAGACGATTCGCAATCATGAGATATAATTGGCAACCATGAAGACCAAACTCATACGCACCGACCCAACCGTGATGATGGGCAAACCCGTAATCACCGGGACACGCATCACCGTGGAACTGATTTTGGAAAAGTTGGCCGCCGGCGAAACGGTTGAGCAACTCCTAGAGGCGCACCCGCGTTTGACTAGGCCAGCGGTGTTTGCAGCTCTGGCTTATGCTGCAGAAGCCATGCGAACACTCTCACCGAAAAAAGCTGGGAGCATCCCCTACTCAAACACCAAGCTCGCGAAACTCACCAGCGACTCGGGGTACATGTCGGTGGCACAGCCGTAGCGCAAGAGATGCCCACGATTCGCTTCGACGACGTTCAGAAACGTATACATCGAAGAGAATCCGCAGACCCGCCGCTTGTCACCGTTCTTGGCAATCTCCCCGAAAAAATCCTGCGCATCAACCTTCTCCAGGGCTTGCACGAGACGGCGATCTTCGGCCTCAACCCAGTTGATCGTCTCGCGGGTCATCGCTCCGTTATCTCCAAACTGCTGACCAACATGCGCGAAGTCCACCCCAGCCACCAAGCACACTTTACGTCCGCTTTGCGCAATGGTCTCTTTGAGCGCACGGACAAAATTCCCGATGCGTTCGTCCTCTAACGGTGAAGTGTGCGACAACACTGAGTGGTGGAAGGACGAGACCAGAATCGGGGCAATGGTAAACTCGCGCTTGCCGCCAAAGACATATTGAAGAAACAACGCCTGGAACTCTAATGAGTGCTCCACCTTATGGACAATCTCTTCGGCGAAGAGATCGCCGCTATAATTGCGTTGCAGCGCCCGCATGAACTCGCCATCGGTTTTCGCCGGTCCCAGCGGCGTGTTGTAATCTTTCTCGGTGCCGATAAAGAGATGCTGCGGGTTCATGCTGTAGTGCGAAGTCCCAAACAAAACGAACAGGTCGGCATCGCAACGCTCGGCCAGTTCTTTGTACGCTCGGGCATAGCAAGGACCACCGAACCGCAGGTCGATGTGCGGTGCGATCAAGCCACGGACTGGCGCACGCGAGGGCGTCGCCGATGATTCGGGAGCACCATGTTGCGCGAACAGCGTCGCCGCCTGGCGGGAAAATTCCTCGGGGTCCGATGAATAGCAGGTGTCGGCATGCGCCATATCGCGCACAGGAGCTTGCCAGAAGGCTTCCAGCACCTCGCGGCGAAAGCGCTCGCTGTCGAGATAATGGTGCTGGTCGAGCTGTGCGATGAGGTCGTCGATCTTGTCACGCTCCAGCACCTGTCCGAACTGCCGTGCATAAGCTTCTTGGATATCCACCAAAGAATGCTGCCCATCAAAGTGGCTGATGATGAAGTAGGTGACGGCTGGCATCACCAGCGGCCCCTTAGCCAAATGCAGGGGATCGCTGAGCAGCACCCGAGAACCGTCTCGCTCCGCTGCCGACGCTTGCATGTACCGAAGTCGGGGATAATCCATCTCGTGTACCTTCACCTTTCTCGCTGGCGCCGCGATCATCAGGCCGTTGCACACATACAGGGTTTCGCATAAGGGAGCAAAGACAACAAGACCAGTGCAAACAAAGAAGGAGGCGTTATGAAATTCGCGTTAAGCGGCGTCGGCAGCGGATCGACCGCTCGTCCGGAATTACTCGTGCGAGTGGCGCAAAAAGGCGAAGCCCTCGGATTCGAGTCGGTGTGGATTCCCGAGCATTTGGCGGTGCCGGTCGAGATTACCAGCAGCTACCCCTATTCCGCCGATGGCAAGTTTCCCGGCGGTGCCGGCGCGGCGCTGCACGATCCGTTTGTCGCCTTGGGTTTCATTGCCGCCTGCACCAAAACTATCAAGCTCGGCACTGGCGTCTTCGTGTTGCCGTTGCGCAACCCACTCGCCGCTGCGAAAGCCGCCACGAGCGTCGATGTCCTTTCGCAGGGTCGGCTGTTGTTCGGCATTGGCATCGGCTGGTTGGAAGATGAATTCAACGCAGTGGGCATGCCGTTTAAGGATCGCGCCGCCCGCACCCGCGAGGCGGTTGCCATGATGAAAGCGCTGTGGGCGGAAGAAACTCCCAAGTTCTCGGGTAAGTTTCATAGTTTTCAACCGCTTGGATTCAACCCCAAGCCGGTGCAGCAACCGCATCCGCCGATTATCTTCGGTGGTGAAAGTCGCCCTGCCCTGCGGCGCGTGGCAGAAATTGGCGACGGCTGGTTTGGCTTCCGTTACACACCGGAAACGATCAAGCCACAGTTAGATCTCTTAAAAGACCTCACGGAAAAAGCCGGGCGCGATTTCTCCAAGCTCGATATTACCATCGCCCCGCTGCCGGGACTCGAACTCACGCTCGATGTTGTCAAGCAATTCGCCGAAGCCGGGGTGCATCGACTCATGACCTTTGCGCCGGGGTTCACGCCACGCTCACGCTTCGAGACCGATCTCTACCCCAAGATGGAAAAGTTCGCCGAAGAAATCATCGCGAAGGTATGAGCCACACCACCGAACCTCTGCGCACGGGCGTGGTCGGCGTCGGCTACCTTGGCCGCTTCCACGCACAAAAATACGCCGCGCTTTCTGACGCGGCGCTCGTCGGCGTGGTCGATGTCGATAGCGCCCGCGCCGCCGCTGTCGCGGCGGAATGTCAGACCCGTGCGCTTGCTGATTACCGGGACTTGTTCGGGCAGGTGGACTGCGTGAGCATCGCCGTGCCAACGCAGTGGCATTATGCCGTGGCCCGCGATTTTCTCCTCCACGATATTGATGTCCTGGTAGAAAAACCATTGACGGCGACCGGAAGCGAAGGGCGAGAATTGGTCGAGATTGCCGCACAGAGGAACCGCATCCTGCAAGTTGGTCACCTAGAACGGTTCAATCCTGCTCTGCGCTCACTGACCGGTATCCTTACTGCTCCCCGTTTCATTGAGTGTCATCGCGTGGCACCGTTTGTCGAGCGCGGCACCGATGTCGATGTCGTCCGCGATCTGATGATCCATGACCTCGATGTTATTCTCAGTTTGGTGCGCTCTCCCGTAGCTTCGATGGAGGCGTTTGGCGTCCCGGTACTGACCAAAGAGCCAGATATCGCCAATGCACGCTTACGCTTTGCCTCGGGTTGCGTGGCCAACATTACCGCCAGCCGCGTGGCCTTGAAGCGCGAACGCAAGATGCGCTTGTTTCAATTAGATACCTACATCGTGGTGGATTACGGCGAACATCGCATCCGCATCTGTCGTCGTGATCCGACTCCGCAGGAAGGCAGCTTGCCCAACATCACCTACGAAGAGCGTGAAGTCGGTGGCGAAGATGCGTTGGAAGAAGAGATTCGCGCGTTTCTCCGCGCCGTACGCGACCACAGCCAACCGATCGTGAGCGGCCAGGACGGCTTGCAGGCGCTCGAAGTGGCCGAGCAAATTGTTGGGTGTTTGGAAGTGCCGTAAGGCAACAATCCCTCACCCTCAATGCCCAAGGCGAAGCCGATTTGAAGCGAAGGATTGGCAAGAGGCGAAGACACAGATTGAAGCACCGCGCCATCGAGCAATTGAAGCATGGGCGCGAAAAATGGTGGGATTGCGGGTATGAACACAGTTGATCGCATTCATGAACAAGTCCAGCACTTGCCTGAGTCAGCACAGCAAACCGTCCTCGATTTTATCCAGCAGCTTTCCCAGAGGTTGAGACAAGAAGATTGCGGCTGGGGGTCGTGGTCGCGGCAAGCTGCCCTGTGGGGGATAGAAGGTGACATGTGGCCTGAATACGGTGAGGTAGACTTTAAGGAGAAGTGGCAGTGAGAAAAGCTGGACAGCTCGCCATCGTCCAATTTCCAACTGTCGGTCTCCGAGCACCTCTCGCCATATGAGCACCCTATTGCCAGTGACGCCCTTAATCCCCAGTCCCCAATCCCTCATCCCCAGCCCCCGCGTTCTTCTCGTCGCTGGTGAAGCCTCGGGCGATGTGCATGGTGCAGACCTCGTCGCCGCTCTGAAGAAGTACGCGCCGAACATCGAGGTCTTCGGTGTCGGCGGTCAGTATCTCCGCGAAGCTGGCATGCACACCCTTGTCGATACTGCGGCTATCGCCGGTATGGGTCTCTTCGAAGCGCGGGATAAACTCCATGCGCTGATCCGTACCTATCGTCAGTTGACGCATCTCCTACGCACGACGCCACCAGATTTGTTGATTCTCATCGACTTTCCCGAGTTCAATCTGCGTCTGGCCAAGGTCGCCAAGCAAGCCGGCGTGAAGGTGTTCTATTACATCAGCCCGCAGGTGTGGGCGTGGCGCAAGCGGCGGGTGCATACTATCGCTAAACGGGTGGACCGCTTAGCGGCGATCTTTCCATTCGAGTCGGCTTTCTATGCCGCGCACGGTTGCCACGTGGATTTCGTCGGTCATCCGCTCGTGGATCGCGTGCGTGCGACTCGCGCTCGCGAGGAGACACTACGTCAACTCGGTCTTGACCCGTCCAAAAAGACGATTGCCCTGTTACCTGGGAGTCGCGCCCAGGAAGTCCGCTACTTGCTACCTCCCATGCTTGTGGCAGCAAAACTACTCGGACCTTCCTATCAATTCATCCTGGCCGTCGCCTCGACTCTCGCTAAGGAAGATCTCGCCCGTCAGCTCGGTCCCCAGCCTATCCCCATTGTGCAAGGCGACACCTACAACCTCGTTCATGCAGCGGACGTTGCGATGGTCGCCTCGGGCACGGCTACGTTGGAAACCGCATTGCTCGAACGCCCGATGGTCATTGTGTATCGTCTCGCGCCAGTGACCTACGCCTTGGCACGGTTGATCGTGCGGGTGCCGTTCATCGGCATGCCCAATCTGATTGCTGAGCAGCGTCTCGTTCCCGAACTCGTCCAGCAAGAAGTCACCCCGGAACGAATTGCTACCGAAGTGCGGCGGTTGCTCGATGATCCGCAAGCCTATAGGGTCACGCAAGAAGGTTTGCGCGAAGTCCGCCGTCGGCTCGGCTCTGGCGGCGCGGCAGAACGCGCCGCGCAACTCGCGTTGGATATGCTCGCTGCTCCCCGATGAATATCTATCGTCGTCTTTTTCCGTTTCTCCGCCCGTATCTGGTTCCAGAGTTTGCCTGTGCCCTGGTTTGCATGCTGCTCTTCAGCGTGACGAACGGGGCACTGCCTTTTTTGGTCGAGCACATCTTCGACGACATTTTTGCCGAGAAGAATGTCGAAGCCCTCAAAGTGCTCCCGTGGATTGTCGTTGGCACCTTTCTCTTTCGCGGGCTCGTCAATTTCGGCAGTGCTTACCTGATCGAGTATGTCGGGCAGCGCATTATCGAGGACCTACGCAATGCCTTAAATTCACATTTGCAATCGTTATCGCTCTCGTTTTTCCACCGGACGGCGACCGGGACGATTCTCTCGCGTGTCACTAACGACACGACACTCGTGCGCGAAGCCCTGACACAATCGTCAGCGTCGATGATGAAAGATGCCACAACCCTGCTCGGCCTCATCATCGTGGCTTGTATCAAAGACTGGTTTCTGGCGCTCCTTGCCTTTGTGGTGTTTCCACTGACAATCTTGCCTCTCATGAGCCTCTACAAAAAAGTGCGCTCGTCGAGTCGTCGTGGGCAAGGCTCGCTCGGCAATCTCACGGCCTTGCTGCAAGAGACGATTCAAGGCAATCGCGTGGTCAAAGCTTTCGGTATGGAAAACTATGAACGCGAGCGCTTCGCAGAGGAAAATAGCCGACTATTTCGCCATTCTATGCGGGCCGGGCGGGTACGTGCGTTTGTGCCGCCGATGGTCGAACTCGTTTCGGCTTGCGGCATTGCCGCTGTCGTGTGGTATGGCGGTGCCAGTGTCATTAGTGGCGAGCGCACGCAAGGCGAGTTTATCGCTTTTTTGACGGCGATGATGCTGCTCTACGAACCCTTCAAGCACCTCGCTCGCACCAACGCGACGATCCAAAACGGCTTGGCCGCTGCCGAACGTCTCTTCGAGGTGCTGGACGAACGTAGCGAAGTTAGTGACCGTCCGGATGCACACGTCATCACCGGCATTCAGCGCGAGCTGTGCTTCGCTCAGGTGTGGTTCCGTTATCAAGACGATTGGGTCTTGCAAGATATTAACCTGCGTATCCGTGCCGGCGAAGTGGTCGCGCTGGTGGGGCCAAGCGGCGGTGGGAAAAGCACGCTGGCAGATTTGCTTCCACGGTTCTACGACACGACGAAGGGCAGCCTTACTATCGACGGCATTGATCTCCGCGATATCACACTCCAGTCGCTCCGCGATCAGATTGCCGTGGTCACGCAATTCACGTTCCTCTTTAATGACAGCGTGAGAAACAACATCGCCTACGGTGCGCCGTCGATGCCGGAAGAACAGGTGATTGCTGCCGCGAAAGCCGCCCATGCCCATGACTTCATTCTCGCGCTACCGCAAGGGTATGACACAGTGATCGGGGAGCTAGGCGTGCGTTTATCCGGCGGGCAACGGCAACGCATCGCCATCGCCCGCGCTCTTCTGAAAAACGCGCCGATCCTCATTCTGGACGAAGCGACCTCTGCGCTCGACACCGAATCCGAGCGCCTCGTCCAAGCCGCTATTGAACAACTCGTGGTCGGGCGCACGGTGCTGGTGATTGCGCACCGCCTCTCCACCATCCAGCGGGCGGATCGTATTGTGGTGCTCGCCGATGGCAAGATCGTGGAAGAAGGCTGCCATGCTGACCTTCTCGCGCAGAACTCTCAATATCGCAAACTTTATGACCTCCAGTTCAACGACACCACTCTCTAAAGATGGACAACCACGCTTCCCGCTCGGCGAGGAACTGAAAATCCGCTGTTGGGCGGCTTTGGCGTTCTGCGCCTTGTGGTTCTTGGGAAAAACGACACGGAAACGCTTCATCCACAGCGAAGAGCTATTTGCGCGTTGGCAGCGTGGCGAGCAAGTCATTCTTGCGTTTTGGCATGGCCGGATTCTCATGATGGTCTTTGGCTACCACGGGCCGAAGGCGTGCGTCATGAATAGCATCCACCGCGATGGCGAGATTGTGACCCGGGTGTTGAAACGCTTCGGTACGCATGCTGTGCGTGGCTCATCCACACGTGGTTGGACGGGAGGCTTGAAAGGCATGCTCGCAGCCCACCGCCAGGGCTATGACCTGCTAGTGGTGCCGGACGGTCCACTAGGCCCGCCCGAGCAAGCCAAGTCCGGCGTTTTGCAGTTGGCCCGCGCCACCGGTGCACCAATTTTTCCGGTCACGTATGGGGCGGCACGGAAAATCACGATTAAGAGTTGGGATCAGCTCATCATTCCTTTTCCCTTTAGTCGCCTCGCCTATGTTGCTGGTGCGCCGATTCTCGTCCCGCGCGACGCCACGTCGGAAGTGATGGAAGACAAGCGCAAAGAACTGGAGGAGGCGCTCATCTCCATCACGAAAATCGCCGATGCCTCTTTCTCTCCACCGCAGCCAACCTCCGGTAGCGCCACGCCGTGATTGCCCCGCAGCTTTTCTACAATGCCTTGCTGACGATGCTTGCCGTGCCAGCACTGCCGTTGGCCGGGCTCGCGCTGGCAGCGCGTCCACGTTATCGGTTGGGGCTATCGCAACGGCTGGGGTTCGTTCCAGCCGAGGTTCGAGAGAGCTTTCAGAGTCGCCAGCCACTGTGGGTACACGCGCCGTCGGTAGGAGAAAGCCTCGCGACTCGTCCGTTCCTGCGTGAATTGAAACGATGCTATCCTGCCTCCCCTCTGCTTTTCTCCACGCTCACGCCCACAGCGCAGGTAACGGTGCAGCAGCAACTGCCAGAGGCGGACGCAGTCATTTACTTTCCGCTCGATCATCCGTTGTGTATTTGGCCGGTCCTGCACCAGCTTGCCCCTGCGGCATTTTTCTTCAGCGAGACGGAAATGTGGCCTAATTTTCTGCTAATGCTGGCGCAGCGACGGATTCCCACTTTCCTCGTCAGTGGTCGATTTTCCGCACGTGCCCAAGCCCGCTATCGCTGGCTGAGCCCGTTGTTTCATCCGGTGTTTCGGAGCCTGACGCACTGTTGCATGCAGACCAGCGACGACGCCGAGCGGTTGGTCGCCGCCGGTGCGCACGCAGAACAAGTCACCGTGACTGGGAACTTCAAAATGGATGGAGTACACGAGAGTAGTGCTCAAGGCGTGGCAATTCTGCAAGACGCCGGACTCGCCAGCCGTCCGCTCTTGATCGGTGCCAGCACTCATCCTGGAGAAGAGGAGTTTCTCTTGCAGGTTTTTCGTCGCTTGCAACGAGAGGTTCCCCAACTCTTGCTGCTACTCGCACCCCGCCATCCGCAACGGTTCGCGGAAGTGGCGCGTCTCCTTACGAACGGGCACTATCGTTTTGTCGCCCGCAGCCAGCCGTTGCCCACCGATACAGCAACGGCTGACGTATTCCTTTTAGATACTTTGGGAGAACTTGCGTCGTTTTACCCGGCTGCCACCGCCACTTTCGTCGGCGGTAGCCTCGTCAAAGGACCCGGCGGGCATAGCGTCGTCGAGCCGGCACTCGCCCATACTCCAGTTCTTTGCGGCCCGCACACGCATAACTTTACGAGCGTGGTCGAGCAACTGCAGCAAGCCGGCGGCGGCATAATTGTCCGCACCACAGACGACTGCTACCAACGACTCCTACCGTTCTTCCGCGACCCGCAGAAAGCCCGTGCCGCAGGACAACACGCCTATTCAGTAGTCCAGCAAGGCCAAGGCGCGGTCGCGCGGACGATGACGATTATTCAGGGTGCCCTGAGTGCCTATCCGAATAACGGTGGGCAACTGTCAGGTTGAGCCCTTCGCCTATGCTCAAGATAAACTCCGCGAAACATCACTATACCCCACCCCTGGATTCCAGCTTGCGCTGGAATGACGACCCTGCCACGCTCGTCATTCCGGGCGAGCAACGCGAGACCCGGAATCCAGAAGCGCAGTAGCAGAACCGCTGCGAGATTCCTCGCTACGCTCGGAATGACACATTTGGAAAGCCGCATCGTACAGCATATGCCTTTCTTTTTTTTCAATTTACAACGTTGGCTCCACCTCATCTGGAACCGCCAGGGTTGGTCCGGCTGGCTCGGTTGGCTGGCATTGCTGCCTTTTTCTTGGGGATTTGCTCTGGTCGTACACGTGCGTAATCGTCTGTATGATCGGCGCTGGTTAGCCGTCGAACAGGCGCCGCTCTCCGTCATTAGTGTTGGCAATCTCACAGTCGGCGGCACCGGAAAAACGCCTTTCGTCTTGTGGCTCGCGCGGGCATTGCAAGCGCAAGGGAAGAGTGTCGGTATTCTCAGTCGGGGCTACAAAGGCACCCAGACTCACGCAGCGGTGGTCGTCGGCATCAACGGCGAAGCTCTAGCGACACCAGAGGCTGTCGGCGACGAGCCGGTCATGTTGGCGCGGCTCTTTCCTGGTGTGGTCATTGCCAGTCAAGACCGACTCGCTGGGGCACGGCTGGCGCGAGAGCGGTTCGGCCTCGAACTGATGATTCTTGATGATGGCTTCCAACACCGCCGTCTCAGTCGCGAGGTCGATATTCTACTTTTGAGCGGCAGCAACAGTATGCACAATCAGCGGCTGCTGCCGGCTGGACCATTTCGCGAGCCCGTGTCCGCCGCGCGGCGCGCCCATATCTTGATCGCCACGAAGGGCGACCCGCTAGATGATGCGCCTTCGCCATGGCAGCAACACGCCACAGCATTGCGCAAGCCACTGTATACTGCCCATCTGGAAGCAGTCGCACTCGTCAGTATCGAGCAGCACCAATGGCGAGAGATACCGCTGACCGAATTGAGCGGCAAACGCATCATGGCACTCAGTGGGATTGCTGACCCCCTGCCCTTCTACCGCGCGTTGCAAGAATGGGATGCCGAGGTCACGGAGGTGATGGAATTTCCCGATCATCACCAGTACGTTCAAGCTGACTGGCAGGCAATTTCCTTCGCCGGTCAAAAAGTAGAGATGATCGTGACCACGGAAAAAGACCTTGTAAAGCTGGAACGATTCCCGTTCGCGACGAGAAAACTCGTGGCGTTACGCACGCGCTTGGCGATCCCTCAAGAAGCAGCGCTGCTCGCCACTCTTACCCAACATCTCACTAGGACAGAATGACATCCTATGGCTGCACCGTTTCTCATCGAAGCTGTCAACGCAATGCTGGCTGACCTCCCGACCGAACGGAAAGCGCTCCTTGACGTGAGCTGCAAAGAGGGCGACGTCCTGCAAGCCCTCCAAGCTCGCGGATTTCTCCTACGCGGCACCAACTATGAACCTGCAGGGCCAGGCTTGAACGGCATTCCCATCGACTACGGCGTGAACCTCCTCGACCGCCTTCCTTACGATGACGCCAGTTTCGATGTCGTGCTGTTGATCGAAGTGATCGAGCACTTAGAAAATCATCGCACAGCCTTGGGTGAACTGGCGCGGATTCTCAAGCCAGGAGGGGTGTTGATCCTCACGACACCCAACATCATGCGCCTCAACTCGCGCTTGCACTTTTTCTGGAGCGGCTATCACAAGACCAAGCGGCGCTTCATTCCCTTCGACACGCCCCTCGACCAAGCGCATCGCTTTCATAATTACCCGATTGATTTGCCGATCCTCTATTACCTCTGCAACCAGTATCGGCTGGAGTTAGAGCGCGTTGGCAAGAGCAAGATCAAAGCTTACTCACGACTGCTGTTCGGATTGTTCGGGCTCCCGGTCATGGCCTACACCTGGTACACCTTGCTGTGGCGCGAGAAGAACCCGCATCAGAAGCAAGAGAACCGGCGGTTGAGTGCATGGCTGCTCAATCCCCGCACCTTGATGGAAGACAATTTGGTGTTGCGCTTTCGTAAGCACGCACCATAGGAAAAAAGAGAAAAGGGGATCGGCATGGCCATCTCGCAAAAACTCCTCGACATCTTGGTGTGCCCGCAGTGTAAGGGCGATCTTGAACTGACGGCCACTGAGGACGGGCTCACGTGCCACACCTGCCAGCTCTGTTACCCGATCCAAGATGACATTCCCATCATGTTGATCGAAGAGGCTGCCCAACTCGGATGACTGCCGCCGCACCCCACCGGCTTCTTATCGCGCAGAGCGGATTCCTCGGTGACGTAGTTCTGACGACGCCGCTGATTGCCGAGCTGCGCCGCCGCCTCGCGCCAGCTTCACTTGCGGTACTGACAACGCCACAAGCTCGACCATTGCTCGAACATCACCCAGCTGTAGATCGCGTGCTCGTTGATGCCAAACGCACCACTGGGAAGGGCCTGCAAGGCTTGCTGCGCACCGCTCGTCAGCTACGACAAGAAGGCTTCACCTTCGCAGCGGCACCGCATAAATCGCTGCGCACAGCGCTGCTGCTTGCGCTCGCTGGCATTCCGCAACGCATCGGGTTTCGCCAAAGTCCCGGGTGGTTTCTCTACCACCGGACGGCAGTGCGCGACCAGGATCGCCACGAAGTCGAGCGCATTCTCTGCCTACTCCGGACACTGGGCGTCGAGCCGGAAGACTGCGAGCGACAGCCATTCATTGACTGTGATGAGACCGCTCGTGTCCGCGCACACGAGCTACTCCAAGCCGTCCAGATTCGTGACCATGATCCCTTCTTCATCGTCTGCCCGGGTTCGGTGTGGCCAACGAAACGCTGGACAGTCGCAGGGTACGCAGCAGTAGTCGAGCGGTTGTCGGATAGCTACGGGCACGTGCTCATCTGCGGTGGTCCAGATGACGCACCGGTTGCCCGCGCCGTCCATGAGCACGCGCACGGCAAAGGGGTCAATCTCGTCGGTCAAGCCGACCTCCTCATCTTTATGGCTCTTGTTGATCGAGCACGGCTGGTCATTAGCAACGACAGCGCACCGATGCACATCGCCACCGCCCGCAACGTACCGGTGGTCGCCATCTTCTGTGCCACGACGCCGAGCCTTGGCTACGGACCCTACAGCGAGCGTGCCATCATCGTAGAAAAGAAAGACCTGTTCTGTCGCCCATGCAGCCGCCACGGCACGCCCACCTGCCCACGCGGCACCGAAGACTGCATGCGACTCATCACTGTCGAAGAGGTCTTAGCGGCGGGGGATCATCTACTCGCAGCTCGCAGGGACGCGGTGACTGCACTCCGCCCTTTCAGTGGACTATCGCTCAATGGCCACTTCTCCAGATAGTCCAACGACTCTACTTTTACGCGAGCGCTTTCACGAGCTGAACACGACCACCTCGCGCGAGGCAGCAGCCTTGGCCGAGCAAGGAAAAAAGGCCACCTTGTGGGGCCTCGTCGCTACACCGTTTTTTCTGTTCTTGCGTGTCTACTTCGGACGTGGAGCCTGCTGGCGCGGCGTCGCCGGTCTTATTGACGCCATGTTTGCCGCCTATGAAGTCTTTGTTCGCCACACCAAGCTCTGGGAGCTGCAACACATTCAAAGCACCCTCCCACCTTCCCGCCATCCATGACACGACCACCTCTTCCCTCAGGTTTTGTCGAAGTCCAGAAGCATTCACAAATCTGGTGGGTCAGAGAAGAATGGACGGCAGTGCTGCCCGAGCTGCTCGCGACTCCAGATGCCATCGCGCAGCACTCGACACCAGTGGCAGTCTCGGGCGGACGCGGCGATATGCGTCGCTTGCCTCTAGACGATGGCGGCTGCGCAATGATCCGACAGTATCAGCGTGGCGGATTCGTGCGGCATTTCGTGCGTGACCGGTATTGGGGCCGGCCTTTTCGTCCATTCACGGAACTGCACTGCACAGAGGAAGCGCGACGACGCGACGTACCAACCATCGAAGCCTTGGGGGCAGGGGTCACGCAACTTGGCGGCGGATGCTATCGCGGCCTTTTCATCTCGCGTGAAGCGGTTGCATGCGTGAACTTATGGGAATGGCTCCAACAACGTCCAATGTCGTTAGCACGGACGGCAGTGCTCACCGCCGTTGCGCAAGCTATTCGCCACATGCACGACGTTGGCATTTTCCATGCCGACCTGAACCTCACCAACCTTCTCGTGAGAGCAGACACCACGCCACCAGACGTGCGCATCATCGACTTTGATCGCGGGCACGTTTACCCCCAGCCCTTGTCACAAGGCCAACGAGAGCAGAACCTGCGACGATTGTGGCGCTCGTGGCGCAAACTGGACCAGGAAGGCGCGTTTGTCACGCCTGAAGATGTGGCAACGTTCGATCAAAGATATTGGGCGTGAGTCGTGCCCCTGCCCTTCTCTCCCACGCCTGCACTCGGTATGGTCCTCACCGTGCTGGATTTACCTGTTCCGTTTCAGCCGCGCCGGATACTGATTGTCCTCCTTGGTGCGATTGGCGATGTCACCCGGGCGCTACCACTGCTCACTCGGGTGCGACGTGCGTATCCACACGCTTACATCGCGTGGGCAATCGAGCCGGCGGCAGCGGCGCTGCTCGATTATCATCCAGCGTTGAATGAGACGATTCTGTACCGCCGTACCCAAGGAGCCCGGACGTTTCTCCCATTTCTGCGCAAGGTTCGTCTCCAACAATTTGACTTTGTGCTGGATCTTCAGCGCCACGCGAAAAGCGGGCTAGTCAGTTGGTGGTCACATGCACCGGTGCGGCTCGGCTTTCACCGCTCGAACACGAAAGAAGGGAATTGGCTCTTTAATACCCACGAGATCGCGCCTATTGCGGATTTTTCGCTCAAACTTGGTCAATACTTGCGTTTTGCCGACGCCTTGCAGTTGCCGGATAACGAAGTGCGTTTCGATCTGCGCTTGCGCCCAGTAGAAGAACAGAAAGTAGAGCAGCTCCTCACCAATACGCCGCAGCCGTTCGCTGCATTTTTTCTTGGGTCGCGGTGGCCGAGTCGGTTTTGGTTCGCCGACGCGACAGCGGCAGTAGCACGAACCCTGATTCGCGATTATGGTATGGGCGTCGTTTTGGTCGGCGGGCAAGGCGAACGCGACTTTGCCCAGGCCGTGGAGCAGGCGACGGGGGCAGGGGTGACAAACCTCGTGAGCCGCACCAGTTTGCGAGATCTGATTGGCCTTTTTGCCCGTGCGCGGTTTGCGCTTGGTCCAGACTCTGGGCCTATGCATATTGCGGCGGCAGCCGGCATTCCGGTCATCTCGCTGTGGGGAGCTACCAGTCCAATACGTTCGGCACCGTGGGGTTCCGAGGATCTGGCTCTACAAGGAAAAACTGCGTGCAGTCCATGTTACACCCGTACTTGTCCGATTGAGCGACGCTGCATGCAGCGTATTACGCCAGAACAGGTGCTGGCAGTGATCCGCACGGCGATAGAGCGCCAAGAAGAAGGCAACAGGCAACAGGCGACAGT
>SYOC01000316.1 GCA_005804965.1 Pseudomonadota bacterium | reverse complement strand
TCGCCTGGGAAGATAAATTCAAACGCCTCTTGCTCCGCTTTGAAACCCTCCCCACCCATCATCTCGGGTTCAAACTTCTCGCCTTCACCCTGATCAATCTCCGGGAGTTTTGTGGTACCTGAAACTTGCAACCAGTTCAAGGAAAAAATACCACGATCTACAAAGGGCATTTTTCCTCGTGCCTGCAGGATATTAAGGCCGGAGGCAACCCGCTACTCGATCGTTGTGTTGGCGTCAACCAAACCACCGGGAAGTTTACTGCCGTCTACCCTGGCTGTGTAGCGGATGTCGATAATGACGGCGATGTGGATGGGCAGGACCAAACGATGCTCTCTGCGGCCTTGCCCTCACATGTCGGGAGCGTCGATTGGAACCCGGAGGTTGACATAGACCATGACGGTACCGTAGATAATCAAGACCAGAGTCTTTTGACAGCAGCCCTCGGGGCATGTCCGAATAACTAGGGAATTTGTTACGCAATACAATTTCATCGGTGGATGGAAGGAGAGTAGATATGCGGTCTAAACACGTTTTGTGGCTCGCGCCGCTTCTCTTGTTGGGTAGTTCGTTCTCGCCGGCCTGGGGCGACAGTGGAGCCTACAAAGTGGGAGGACTCTCTCTCACTGGTGCAAAAGGACCAGGAGCGAATGATTACACCTTCACTGTGCAAGCCAGCTCTATGAATTCGAGCACCACGCCCCCCGACGAGAGAACCACGTTCGATTTCAGCTTCTCTGGGGAGTTAGATTTCGGCGATGCTTCTACTCCTGAGAGCGGATTCGCCATGGATCTGCTTGATCAGGACGAAAACAAAGGTTCGACTGCGTCTGGTACGGTGGTCTGGATTGATACGCTCGAAGGAGCGGTGACGCACACCTATCCCGGGCCGGGTAGCTACACGGCAACGGTAACAACGTGCTGCACTGCCGAGATTGGCAGATCTGCTGGCTCTGTGTACGTCACTACTCTCGGTGAAGATCTTACCGATACTCTGCAAGTGACTATTACGAACACGCCGCCTCCTGGGCAGTGCGATGAGCCGACGCTCTTCAAGAAGATGCAATGTCTGTTCGGTATCCTTGATGTCGGAGTGGATACTGCGGTCATCGACCGCCCGGGTGTGGTGAAGACGCTCAAGACGCAAAAAGGCTTCGCCAAGGCAAAAGAACAATTGGCCGAGCAGCTGTGTGCCGCAGGGGATGGCGACCAGGCCACCACCGAGATGACCAGGGCCTCGGTCAAAATGAGGGCCTTCATCAACACGGTGGATAACAACCCCTACATTGACGAGGCGACGGAAGGGACCCTGATCGGCCAAGGACAGCCGGTGAAGGATCTGATGGATCAACTCATCACCGATGGCGTGTGCACCGGTGGCCAGTGTCTGATGACGAATCCGCTGACTGCGGTCGAGTGCCTGACCGATAACTTGATTGCGCAAGTAACTGCGACCGTGACTGATGCCGATCTGGCGGCTTTCCTGAACGGGAAACTCGGTGATGTCAACGAGCGTCAGGCGCAAACGGTTGAAGCGTGCACCGATGGCAAAACCAAACGCGCGATTGGCAAAGTGAAATCGGCGCTTGCCGCACTCAAAGGATTCAATGCCAAACTCAGAATCGCTGAACGTAAGGGCGATGTTCCGGCCAATGTGGCCACGGATCTGAGAACTGCTGCGAGTGCGATCCAAGCATTGCTGACCGGCTTGCTTGCTGATCCGTGCGCCTGATTCTTTCCTCACACATACCCTCTTTCACGAGGCATGGCGTTGATCGCTATGCCTCGTGCCTTTTCCCCACCGTGCCTATCTTCTCCCAATTGATCTCGGTCTCTGTTCTCTTCTTGCTGCTTTTGCTTGGGACCTGTGTGAACGGTCACACATCGGGGTCTCCATTCGTGCAATGGTGGGACGACCCAAAGATCATTGAGGCTGTTCACCTGACTGACGAACAACGGCAAAAAATTGCTGCTATCGTCGAGCAAAGTCAGAAGAAACGCAAAGAACTTACGGAACAGCTCGCGCCATTGCGCCGCGTCATTCCTGAGTTGTTGAATCAAGCGGAGCTAGACGAACCGAAGGTCATGAGTACGCTCAAGACGCAACAGGATATTCGTTGGGCGCGGGTACAAGATACGGTTGCCATGCGCATCAGCGTGCGGAAGGTGTTATCTGCCGAGCAGTTCAAGAAGCTCCACACCTTATATCCTCTTATTATGCAGCGCCGATGGGTGACTCGTCAGCTTCCGGTGCGAGCAACGGCGCAGCCAACACAGGGTACTGATCCCACGGCGCAACCTGAGGAAGAAGAAGATGAAGAAGGCGAGTAGTGGGATCCTTGAGGATGAAAATAGAAGCGACAGTTCGGAGGCATAACAAAATTCTGGATTCCAGCTTTCGCCGGAATGACGAGGGCGGCACGGTCGTCATTCCGGGCAAGGCTGCAAGCCGCGACCCGGAATCCAGAAAGAGTTGGAGAAGGCCTTTGCCAAAAAATTGTTATGCACCCCGAATGAGAGCGAGGCCATATGAAAAAAGGGCTCTGGGCAGTCCTCGGTATGCTCCTTGTCGGGGCTATTGCTGGCGGTTTTTGGTACGGAACGCGAGACGCTGATGAGTTGGAAGAAGAACAAACGGAAACTCCTGCCGAGGAGTTGGAGACCCCGCCCAATGTGATTGTGTTCACCCTAGATACGACTCGTGCGGATCATCTCGGCGTGTACGGCTATCCCGACATCCAGACGCCCACGATTGATAGCTTAGCCAAAACTGGGGTGTTCTTTCGTCGCGCTATTGCTCCCGCGCCCATCACGTTGCCGTCGCATAGTTCGATTATGACGGGTTTCTACCCGCCATCGCACGGTGTACGCGACAACGGCACGTTCGCCTTGGCTCCCGAAGCAACCACGCTTGCT
>SYOC01000315.1 GCA_005804965.1 Pseudomonadota bacterium | reverse complement strand
GCATGGTGGCGCGGTTATCCCAAATCACAAGGTCGCCCGTGCGCCACTGGTGACGATGCACGAACTGCGGCTGGGTAGCGTGTTCGATGAGGTCGCGTAGCAGCAGCCGCCCTTCGGGCACTGGCCAGTCAATGATCTTCGCGGCATGTGACGCAACATACAAGGCTTTCCGCTGTGAACGTGGCAAGGTACGAATCAGCGGATGTACGGCACCTTTCAGGGTCTCTGCTTCTTTTTCAGAGAACTCGAACCCAAGTATCTGACGTGAGTGGGCTATCGAATGATGAACGCGTAGTCCTGCGAGCCGGGTGGTGAACTCTGCGGGCAGGGCATCATAGGCCGCCCGCGTGTCGGCAAATTCAGTCTCGGCCCCAACGGACGGGAGGACCTTGGCGGCGAGCATAGAGTAGCGTCCCGGCGGGTCCTGAAATGAGGCATCGGTATGCCACAGGCGATTCCCTAGTCCGTACATCCGTCGCCGATCATCGGCTTTGAGGAGTACGCCGGTTTCATCAAGATTGGAAATGTCGGCGAGTGCTTCGTTACCAAGTCGGCTTTTCTGCAAGGCACTAATTCCGGTCTTGGTGTGTAACTGGCCATCGAAGCGTTGCGCAAAGGCGATGTGATCGTCGTCTGTTAACGCTTGATCGCGGAAAACAAGCACGGCGTAGGTGTCCATGCCGATGCGCAATTGCTCCAGCGTCTCGCGGTCATGGACGTGACGCAAATCGATCGGGCTCACCTCGGCGACAAAATGGGGATGCAGTTGGCGAAATGTCAGGGCCATTGGAGTTTCCTCTCTCGCAATTTGGACCTGTAAACGACCTGAGGTCGGCCAGAAATGCTACGCGCTCTGCCGGATGCTCTGTTCGAACAGTTCGAGGGCGGCAGCGGTAAACATCCACATATTGGCTTCACGGCCTGAGTGACGGGTCTCGATAGTGATGACACGCTCCACCGGACCAGCCACTGCGACACAAGCATGGCCAGCCGCGTCGCCGTAGCGATTGCCGGTCGGACCGGTTGCACCGGTTTCACTGATTCCCCACGTCGTCCCGAAGAGCTGCCGCACCGCCCGCGCCATCCGCAGCGCATATTCTTCGGTACTGGCACGGATGCCGGTAAACTCTTCGTCATGCAGATTGAGCAGGACGCGCCGTGCCGCGAGCGTATAAATGACGCTGCCGCCAAGAAAAAAGGCAGATGCTCCAGGAACGGCGACTAACGCGGCGGAAATCAACCCGCCAGCTGACGATTCTGCCACCGAGATCGTGTGGTGCCGCTCTTTGAGCAGTTCGCCGGCGGCGTAACCCATCGTGGTGAGGTCGCGCATAATTTCCTCATTGAGTCAGTGAGACCTTGGTGCAATGTTTCACTCAGACCGACAATGGCGCGGCTGAAGTGACGGTATATTTTTTGGCGACTGGCGGTCCGGCCAAAATCTGTGGCGCTTGCTGCAAGAATTGCTTCATGTGCGCAGTCTGGAAGTGGCTGGCGAGGGCGGCATCGGATTCCCATTCCTCGAAGATGAAGAAGGTGTTGGGATCGTTGCGATCAGCGTAGAACGTATACGCGAGGCAGCCTGGTTCCTTGCGCGTGGCGTCTTCGAGCATGGTCGCGAGTTTGTACGCCTCCTCGCGTGCTGCTGCTTTGACGGGAATGGTGCCAGCGATGACAATCATAGTAAGCCCTCCTTACGAGCGGTAGACCGTGCTCGCCTGTTGATGATACCGAGTTAATGTGACATGACTTCTAAAAAGTCGTGGAGATTCTTGAAGCGGAGGAACATATTATGCCGCTTCTGCTCCTCGATCGTGGCGAACGGTTTTTCTGCGTAGTTATGTCCCGGGTAGAGCACGGTTGCATCCGGCAGCGCTGCCAACTTCTGGAGACTGTAGTACATATCCTCGGGGCTACTGCCCGGCAGATCGATCCGGCCACAGGAGTTGATGAACAAGGTGTCGCCAGCCACGAGACGATTGGCCACGAGAAAGCACTGCGACCCCGGCGTGTGTCCCGGCGTGTGGATGAAGGTCACGTCGATGTTGCCTACCGAGGTGGTATCGCCACCGTCCACTTTCACGAGGTCGGTGGCGGACAAACCGACAAGACGCGAGAGAAACGGAGCTTCCTCTTTATTGATGTAGACTTTGGCTTTGACGCGTTCGAGCAATTCCACGACGCCTTGAATATGCTGCCCGGCGAAGTCGCCGCCGAGGTGGTCTTGGTGGTAGTGCGTGACCAAGGCTTTGGTGATGGTGAAGCCGTCTCGTTCAACCACATCTAGCAAGCCAGGAATATTCCAGGCCGCGTCTACGACCAGGGCTTCGCGAGTCTCGGTGTCGCCGATCACGTAGGTGAAGTTTTGCATCGGGCCGATTTCGATTTGTTTGAAGTAGAGGGGGGATTCTGCCATAACGCTTCAGCTCCTCTGCACGTAATACGCACGACGCAGCACTTGGTCCGTGTTACGTGGTGCGTGAGTCGCTCCTCTGTGGTGCTGCTTTTGCCTTACGATCATGCCCGCGCAACCCGCGTTCCCATAAATACTCAGGCTCGCCGAGATTTTTGCTGACCCAACGCGAGAGGACAAAGAGCAGGTCGCTGAGGCGATTTACATATTTGAGCGGAAACGCACTGAGTTCCTCTTCGCGCGAAAGGCGGAGGATTTCCCGCTCCGCACGGCGGCAGACTGTGCGTGCTTGATGGAGGAATCCGCCGACTTTCCCACCACCGGGCAAGATGAACGAATTCAGTGGCGGCAGGTCTTTTTGCAGTTCGTCGATGAGTTTTTCTAGCGCCGTGACTTCGGCTTCGCTGACGCGGAACATGCCTTCATAGGAAAAATCTGGCGGTGTGGCCAGCTCGCTGCCAAGATCAAACAGCTCATTTTGCAAGCGACGAAAAATATCGTCGAGACGTTGCGCAGCAGGGAGACGATCTTTGACCTCATCGTTGAACACTCGGGCAAGGCCGAGGATGGAGTTGAGTTCGTCGATGGTGCCGTAGGATTCGATGCGCGTGGCATCTTTGGGGACTTTTTTCCCGCCGACAAGTTTGGTGAAACCCTTGTCGCCGGTACGCGTGTAGACTTTGGTGATGCGGATGGCCATGAGGATTCGCTATCAAGCATCAAACGGGAGAGATCGGCAATCTAGAAAGGCGCAACCACGACTCTGTTTGTGCCGATCCCTGTTCCCTGATGCCTGTTCCCTAGCTCTGCAAGCGTTTTGCGAGTGCTTCGCTCTCGTGCCAGATTTCTTTGGGCATGCGGTCGCCATACTGCTTGAAGAATTCGTATTGGCTGGCGACGGCGTCCTTCCAGCCGTCACGGTCAACGGCGAACAGTTCGTTCAACGCTCCCGGTTCGAGATCCAAACCCGCGACATCGACACCCGTGGGATACGGGACGTGGCCGATCGGCGTGTCTTGTGCGCCGATTTCGTTGTGGACGCGACCTAACACCCAACGCAACACCCGCAGGTTCTCACCGAAGCCTGGCCATAAATAATGGCCTTCGGGACTCATGCGGAACCAGTTCACACGGAAAATTGACGGGGGATTGCTGAGATTTTTGCCCATACGCAGCCAATGCCCGAAGTAGTCGCCCATGTTGTAGCCGCAGAACGGCAACATGGCCATTGGGTCGCGCCGGACGACGCCGACCTTGCCTGTGGCGGCTGCCGTAGTTTCCGAGGCCATCGTGGCACCCAAGAATACGCCATGCTGCCAATCGAACGACTGATAGACCAGAGGAATCAGGCTCGCGCGCCGCCCGCCGAAGAGGATCGCAGAAATCGGCACGCCGTTCGGGTTTTCCCACTCTGGTGACATAGCCGGGCATTGGAAGGCCGGCGTGGTGAAACGTGCGTTAGGATGGGCGGCTTTCGAGGCGCTATCTGGAGTCCACGGGTTGCCTTGCCAGTCGATGGCTTCTTGCGGTGGCGGACCATCCATCCCCTCCCAATATGGGGTGTTGTGTGGCGTCACGGCCACGTTGGTGAAGATGGTATTCTCGCGAATGGTTCGCATGACGTTGGGATTCGTCCGCGAATTGGTGCCGGGGGCAACGCCAAAGAACCCAGCTTCAGGGTTGATTGCCCAGAGGCGGCCATCTGGGCCGACATTCATCCAGGCGATGTCCTCTCCGACTGTCCACACGCGGTAGCCCTTCTGACTCGCGGGCGGGACCAGCATAGCCATATTGGTTTTGCCGCACGCGCTGGGAAAAGCGGCGGCTACGTAAGTGGTACGACCGTTCGGCTCTTCGATGCCCAAGATCAACATGTGCTCGGCCAGCCAGCCCTCTTGTTGCGCCATGCGACTGCCGAGGCGTAGTGCGAAACATTTTTTGCCGAGGAGTGCGTTGCCGCCGTAGCCAGAGCCGACAGACCAGATGAGTCGCTCTTCTGGAAAGTGCATGATGAAGCGGCGGTTCGGGTCCAAGTCGCCCAGCGAGTGCAGACCTTTGACGTACTTATCCGAATTGCCAAGGCGCTCCAGCGCAGCTTTGCCCATGCGCGTCATGATCCGCATGTTCACGACCACGTAGGGGCTGTCTGTGAGTTCAACTCCGATTTGGCTGTAGGGAGAACTGGCGGGGCCCATAATGTAGGGCACCACGTACATAGTCCGGCCTTTCATACTACCGGCAAACAATGCGCCGACTTTCTCTTTCGCTTCGGCTGGTGGCATCCAGTTATTATTGGGACCGGCATCGTCTTTCTGGCTCGTGCACACGTAGGTGAGGTGCTCAGTCCGGGCAACGTCGTTGGGATTACTGCGATGAAGATAGCAGCCTGGATATTCCTTTTGATTCAATTCTTGGAGGGTGCCCGTAGCAAGCATCTCCTGAATGAGGCGCTGGTATTCAGCTTCGGAGCCGTCGCACCAAACAATTTTCTCAGGCTTGGTGAGTTGGGCACTTTCCTGAACCCATTGCTCAAGGGGGGTTGGCATAAGTAGGTCCTCTCTGATGCGTGTCTTGGTCTATGGCAAATAGCTCGTTCGGTCGTGAGGGGAGCGGCGAAGTTGGGCTGTTCTACCTTCTCGCTCCTGGTGAGTCAAGGCTACTTGTCTGCGCTTGTGCGCCAAAAGCCAGGAGAAATAGGGCGTCAGAGCAACGCTCTCAGCCAGGAGTGAGGGGTGCGCTTAGCTCTTGGCGAAGACAGGTCCCTCTCGGGCTTTTATCGCAGGTTCCGCCTCTGGGTCGAGTAGCTCGGGTCGGCAGCGTTGGAGGATGATGCTCTTCAATTTATCGGGATCGACCGGCTTCTTAAAAAGGACCGCCTCCATTTCTAGCCCTTCGAGATGGCTGCGTTTAATGACGTGATCCTTATCGTAAAAATAGGCGGTCATAAGGACGACCGGCGTTTGGCAGTAACGTTCTCGCACTTCCATATAGAGATCGTAGCCATCGAGGTCCGGCATCATGACATCGCTCAGCACGATATCGACGGTGCGACGGGCCAGCACATCCAACGCCGCCAGTCCGTTCACTGCGATTTCGACCTCGCAACCCTCTTCTCGGAGCAGATCGCGCAGGGAGTAGCAGATGCCGAGGTCGTCATCCACCACCAGAATGGCAAGTCCGGCCAATGCACGTGAGATCGGTTTGGCTTCAGGTTTTGGCCAAGGATGCGTTTCGGTTTTCCCAAAATCGGCCATGCGCGAACCACCCAGGTACTCGGTGGTGTTATAGCGTCGCCCATGCGCCATCTCATCAATACCGTTCACGATCTCGCGGATTCTCTCCAGTTCGCGCTGAATCGATTCGATCCGTTCTTCTTCCACCTCGTAGGCTTCCTCGGGGCAGATGCGGGCAAGGTGTTTGTGAAGAATATCGAGATTATTGACGATGACTTCCAGCGGATTGTTGATGCGATGAGCGACCCCAACCGCCACCTCGCCGAGGGTGGCTAATTGGTCGCGTCTGCGGATTTCCCGCAGATCTTTGAGAAAACCGATGGAGCCGATTTCTTGCTCGGCTTCGTCATAGATCAACGAACCCGAAATAGCGACAGGAATCTGTTCTCCGGTTTTATTGACGAGCGTGGTCTCGAAATTTTTGATCTTGCCCTGTTCGCCGGCTTCTCCTTTGCGCATGGCTGCCATGACGCGCCGTGCCTCATCGGAAGTGGGATACACGGCGGTGACGTGTTTCCCTTTCATTTCCGTCGGTGCATAGCCCAGGGTTTGGCTGGCACCGTCGTTGTAGAAGGTGATTTGTCCCTTGCGATCTACCGCGATCACGATATCAAGCGAGCTTTCGAGGAGCCGTTCAAAATAGACAGGTGGGAGCTGGTCCATAGCGGCTACTTCTCGCGGTGGGAGGCTTTGTGATAGTCGGCCAGAAAGCGTTCAAGCCCGATATCAGTGAGCGGATGTTTCATGATCTGCTGGATCACCGCGAACGGGCAGGTCGCGACGTGAGCCCCGAGTTCTGCCGACTGCACGAAATGTACCGGATGACGTACGCTCGCTACGAGCACTTGCGTGGGGAAATCGTAGTTCTGGTAAATGCGCACGATTTGCTCAATGAGATGCATGCCGTCTTCCGCAATGTCGTCAAGCCGCCCGACAAACGGACTGGCGAACGTCGCCCCGGCTTTGGCCGCGAGCAAGGCTTGTGCGGGAGAAAAGACCAGCGTGACGTTGACGGGAATGCCCTGACTACTCAAGATCTTCGTGGCTTTGAGACCCTCGGGGATCATCGGCACTTTGACGACCACGTTCGGATGAATCGCCGCGAGGCGTTCGCCTTCTTCGACCATGCCCGGGGCATCGACACTGACGACCTCCGCGCTGATGGGACCATCTACGATGGTGCAGATTTCTTGAATCACCGAGGCCAACGTGCGTCCGGTTTTTGCGACAAGGGAAGGGTTGGTAGTCACCCCGTCGATGACCCCCCACGCATGCGCTTCACGGATTTCGTCAATGTTTGCCGTGTCAATAAAAATTTTCATGACGTTTCCTTGAATATCCAGGGTACAGTGCCGTTCGAGCCAGTTCGTCGGTGTTCACGCGTTGGGAGGCAAGAGCAGCACTTTTTTGTTGTCCTTGACCGCAGCCAGTAAGTCCACGATGGTCACGCCAAAACGAGGGTGCGTCAAGTGCGGGGCAAGTTCAGAGAGAGGCAGCAGTACGAAGCGGCGGTTTTGCAGTTCTGGATGCGGTACGGTTAGGGTTGGAGCATCGACCGTTTGATTGTCGAACAGCAGCAGGTCAAGATCGATGGTGCGTGCCGCCCACTTTTTGGTGCTCGGTTTCCGTTTTCTACCCATGGTCGCTTCGATGGTTTGCAAGTGCTGAAGGAGGTATAGAGGTGTGAACTCGGTTTCAATCTCGATGACGCCGTTGACATACCAGGGTTGCGGGTCGCCGTGGGGTTCGGTTTCGTACAGTGACGACATTTTGACAATGCGAGTTTTAGGCAGTGCGGCGATTTGTTCTATGGCACGGCGGTAATGATCCCGCCGATCCCCCAGATTTGATCCTATCCCGATGAAAACTCGCTGAAACATCGTCCGCACTCGCTACTCGTTGCGAGAATTGTCAACCAATGCACACCAGCGGCCTCACTGTAGCCATTTCCTCTGACCACGACAACATAGCCTTCTTACGCCGCAGGAGAAAAAAAGCAAACCCGGGGACAGTCGTCTGCGCGACTATCCCGCCAGAGCGAACGCCTCCGTGGCTTTGGCCACAATCGTTTGCCCAATAGCGAGCGAGGCGGTTGCCCCTGGTGAAGGTGCGTTGAGCACATGGAGTGTCGGGCCGGCTACGGTCAGCATGAAATCGTCAACTAACGCGCCGTTCGTGGTAATCGCCTGTGCCCGCACCCCGCTCCCGCCAGGTTGTAGATCGCTGTCTTGCAGCTCGGGCAGCAAGCGTTGCAAAGCTTTGAGAAAAGCGGCTTTGCTATACGAGCGATAGATCTCGCCCATACCAGTCTGCCAATACTTTTGTGCCATGCGCCAGAACCCGGGGAAGGTTAAGGTCTCTTTCAGGTCGGCAAACACGAAGTCGATTTTGCGATACCCCTCGCGTGCGAAGGCCAGCACCGCGTTGGGTCCGGCCTCGACGAGACCATCAATAGTGCGCGTAAAATGCGCACCGAGAAACGGCAAGGCCGGGTCGGGCACCGGGTAGATCAAGTTCTTGACCAGACTGCGCCGCTGAGGAGCGATGGTGTAATACTCGCCACGAAACGGCACGATCTGGAGATCAACCGGCACACCAGCCATGCGGGCGATGCGATCACATAAGAGTCCGGCGCAGTTAATCAAGAATTTCGTGCGGACTTCTCCTCCATCCGTATTGAGCACCAAGGTACCATCGACATGCGTGATCTTACGCACACCGCAGCGGGTGTTGATCTCCCCGCCTTGGGCGTACACGAGCTGGGCATAGGTTTGAGCGACGCGGGGAAAGTCGATGATACCCGTCGTCGGAACATGCAAGGCTTTGATACCGGTGGCGTGTGGTTCGAGTTCTCGGAGCCGCTCGGGGCCGATCATCTCCATCCTTTCGACGCCGTTAGCAACACCGCGACGGAACAACTCTTCCAGTCGTGGCAATTCTGCTGGTGTGGTGGCGACTACGACCTTACCGCAGCGCTCGTAGGGAATGCCGTGCATGTCGCAGAACGCCACCAATGCTTTGGCACCGGCAACACAGGTTTGTGCCTTGAGCGACCCGGGTTTGTAATAAATGCCCGAGTGGATGACGCCGCTGTTATGCCCAGTCTGATGAGCGGCGAGACGATCCTCTTTTTCTAGGACGGCCACTTTCAGCCGTGGATGGCGCTGCGTGACTGCCAAGGCCGTCGATAGCCCGACAATGCCACCGCCGATAATGACAAGATCGAATTGTCCGGCCATGCCCGGTTATGGAAAGATTCCAGGAAAATGCAGGCCGGTGGTTTCTGGTAGTCCACACATGAGGTTGAGGTTTTGCACGGCTTGTCCAGCAGCACCACGTCCAAGGTTATCTATGGCAGCAATGGCAATCGCGGTGGAGGTGCGTGCGTCGATTTTGACCGACACGTCGCAGTAGTTCGAGCCGAGCGTGGCTTTGGTCCGAGGGAGAACGTCGGTCAGCACGCGGATGAACGGCTCACCGCGATAGGTCTCCTGATACAGAGCGACAGCCTCGGCTTCGCTCATCTGCATCTTGAGCGGCGCATAGGCCGTAGCCAGAATACCGCGCGTCATGGGAATGAGGTGCGGAGTAAAATTCAAGCGGACCGGAGACTTGGCGAGGACAGAGCATTCTTGCTCGATCTCCGCGATGTGGTTGTGGCCAGTGACGCTGTAGGCCCGCACATCTTCGTTGGTTTCGGCAAACCCGAAGCCTCCGCCGCCGCCACGGCCAGCGCCAGATACGCCCGACTTGGCGTCGATAACAATGCCGGTGGTTTGCACCACGCCAGCGCGGAGCAAGGGAAGCAAAGCAAGCAACGACGCTGCCGGATAACAGCCAGGATTGGCCACCAGTCGGGTTTTCTTGAGATCTTTGCGGTAAATTTCCGGTAACCCATACACCGCCTCGGCGAGATACTCCGGCGCGGTATGCGTCACTTTATACCAAGTCGGGTAGAGCGCAGCGTCACGCAGGCGGAAGTCTGCTGCAATATCAATCACCTTGCTGCCCTGATGCAGGAGAGTGGGGACGAGATCCATGGCTTTCCCGCTCGGCAGCGAGACGAGCGTCACCTCGGAATCACGACCGATACGTTCCGGGTCCACAGCGATCATGGTCTGATCGACGAAGCCGCGCAGGTTGGGGTAGAGCACGGACATGCCCTGCCCCTGCTGCGATTCCGCTGTGACATGCACGATCTCGACCTGCGGATGCATGGTGAGCAACCGCACAGCTTCTGCCCCGCCATAGCCCGAGGCCCCAATGACACTGACTTTGATTTTTCCCACGAGGGATCTCCTTAAAGTTCTCTGAGCAATACCACTTTGTGCCACCTTTTTGATTCAAGCTGGTTATTTGTGGCAGCCCGTCATTCCGGGCGAGCTGAGCGAGACCCGGAATTCAGGAACAAAGACCTGGATTCCCGCCTGCGCGGGAATGACAATCGTTTCTGTTGTAAATACAGAGCCAATGCACTGCATTTACAGATTCTTGAGCGCTTCCGTGACCTGCTGCAGAGCCTTGGCAACGTTATCGTGACTGTTGAAGGCACTGAAACGGACGTAGCCTTCTCCGCATTTGCCAAATCCTGCGCCCGGGGTGCAAACGACGCCGGCGCGTTGCAGAAGCACATCGAAAAACTGCCACGAGTCAGTGTTGGTCTTGACCCACACATACGGCGCGTGGTCGCCACCGACGCACGAGAAGCCAATTTTGCTAATGGTCTCGCGGATGAGCGCCGCGTTCTTGAGGTAATAATCGCTCAATTCACGTACCTGCTGCTTGCCCTCGGGCGAGTAGGCAGCTTCTGCCGCACGCTGGACGGGATAGGACACGCCGTTGAACTTGGTCGAATGGCGACGATCCCAGAACGGATGCAGCGCATGGGCGTTGCCTTGCGAGTCGTAAATCTTGCAGCGCTTCGGCACCACGGTATAGGCGCAGCGGGTGCCGGTAAAACCGGCGGTCTTCGAGAAGCTGCGGAACTCGACTGCCACTTCTTGAGCACCGTCGATTTCGTAGATGCTCTGCGGCAAAGAATCATCGCGGATGAACTCCACATAGGCAGCATCGTAGAGGATGAGCGCCTTATTTTCGCGGGCGTATTCCACCCACGGACGCAGTTGAGCTTTGGTGATCGTGCGCCCGGTCGGGTTATTGGGGAAGCAGAGATAGATGAGATCGACCTTTTCCTTGGGCAACTCCGGAACGTAATCGTTGGCAGCGGTGGATTCGAGGTACACGAGTCCTTCGTAGCGACCGTCTTTCCAGGCGGCAGTGCGCCCGGCCATGACGTTTGTGTCCACATACACCGGGTACACCGGGTCGGGTACAGCGATGCGGACATCGAGGGCGAATAGCTCCTGAAAATTGCCTGTATCGCACTTGGCACCATCACTGATGAAAATTTCGTCGGGCGAGATCTCGGCGTTGCGTGCGCGATAGTCGTGTTCCGCCACCTTCTCACGCAAGAAGGCGTAGCCCTGTTCGGGGCCATAGCCACGAAACGTCGTGTCATTGGCCATTTCATCGACCGCCTTGTGAAACGCCTCGATACAGGCATTTGGTAACGCCCGGGTGACGTCGCCGATGCCCAGCCTGATGATTTTCTGGTCAGGGTGCTCTGCTTGATAGGTATTCACGCGCTTGGCGATTTCGGAAAACAGGTACGAAGCTTGCAGTTTCAGATAGTTCTCATTCAGACGGATCATCGGTTCCTTACCTCCTCCTTTTCTGTTGCAGAAAACGGCGAGAAAGGAAAGGACAGGGTTTCGTTAGCTTATCGAAGGGGAAGGCAAAGGGTGCGCTAAGAGTCGGTCGATGTGAGGGATATTGTCATTCTGAGCGTAGCGAAGAATCTCGCTGCAAGACCCTTCACGGAGTTTATTCTGAGCAAGGTCGAAGGGTTCAGGGTGACAGTTCTGGGGTGCTTCTCTTGAGAAGTTCGTTTCAGGCTTCGTCGTCTTCCTGATCGCTGTAGCGCTCTTCTTGCCAGGGGTTGCCGCGATTGTGGTAGCCGCGTACTTCCCAAAATCCCCGCCGGTTCTCGGCAGTGAACTCGACGCCGCGCACCCATTTGGCGCTTTTCCAGGCGTAAAGTTTGGGCACGACCAGACGCAGCGGCCAGCCGTGGTCCGGGTCGAGGTCTTGACCGTCATGACGATGAGCAAACACCACATTGTCATCGAGAAATTCGTCGAGCGTCAGGTTAGTGGTGTAACCACCTTCGCAGTGCAGGGTGACAGCACGAGCATTAGGCTTGAGGCGAACAAGAGCGGCGACGGTCTTAGCCATAACGCCTTCCCAGCGGTTATCGAGGCGAGACCAAGTGGTAACGCAGTGGAAGTCGGCGGTGAATTGGTTCTGCGGCAGAGCGCGGAACTGCTGGTAATTCAGTCGCACCGGCTCTTCCACCAAACCGAAGAGACGGAAATCCCACGTCTCCAGCTTGACGCGGGGAGTCGGGCCGTAACTCAGCACCGGCCATTTTTCGACGAGATATTGCCCAGGGGGAACACGCCCAGAAACGTTTGCCGCACGGTTTTTTGCCATGGCTGTCCTCTTAATGGGTTCCCTGAGTTTTGGCAAGAGCGACGCTCATGGCCACAACAGCGCAATTTTTATATCCATCACGTTAGTGCCGGTCTGGCCAGGACGGAAGAGATCGCCGCGCGCGGCGAAGAAAGGGTAGGAATCGTTGTTCGCTAGTGCCGTTTGCGGATCGAGTCCGGCAGCGCGAGCGCGTGCGATACTGTCGCCGTCAACGAATGCGCCGGCAGCGTCGGTGGGGCCGTCGATGCCGTCGGTGCCAGCACTTAAGAGTGTCCAGCGCGGTTGGTCTTGGAGGGTTTGCGCGACCACCAAAGCGAATTCTTGGTTGCGCCCGCCTGTGCCGGTTCCGGTGACATGGACGGTGGTTTCTCCACCAGCGAGCACGCAGGTTGGAGCGTCAAGTGTGGTGAGCTGGGCACGCAGCTGTTCGGCAAACGTGTGCGCCGCTTGGGTGGTGTCGCCAGACAGTGGTTCTTCAACAATGGATGGCGAGTAGCCCAGAGCGCGTGCCGCTGTGGCAGCGGCTTCCAACGCGAGGCGATTGGAGCCAATCAAAATATTAGAGACGCGGGAAAAAATCGTGTCTCCCGGCTTGGGTGTTTCTTCCGCTTGTCCTGCCTTGCCACCTGCGAGGTGCTCGCGAACCGAGGCCGGTAGCCGCTCGACCAAACCGAATCCTTCGACGACGTTCCAGGCCTCGGTAAAGGTGGTAGGGTCGGGAACCGTGGGACCAGAACCAATCGTGCTCAAATCGTCACCAATTACGTCGGAGAGTACGAAGCTCACCAGCGGCGAGGGGAACACCCAACGGGCTAAGCCACCGCCTTTAACAGTGGACAGATGCTTGCGCACGGTGTTGATGGCATGAATGTCGGCTCCGCACTCGATCAGCAGTTGATTGGTCGCAAGTTTGTTAGCTAGGGAAATGCCAGGAGGGGGGCTGACGAGCAGGCTCGATGCTCCACCAGTCAAGCAAAAGCACACCAGATCATGCTCGTTCTTCTGGTCGAGCACGGCTCTCATACGCTGCGCGGCAGCGAGGCTTCCTGGTCCTGGCAAGGGATGTTCGCCTGGGACGAGGTCGATACGTTGGAGTTGTACGTCTTGTCCGCGTGGCAGCACCACGACGCCGCTGGCAATACGATCACCCAGTACGGCTTCCAGTCCTTGGGCTAAAAAGCCTGCGCCTTTTCCCGCACCGAGCACGAGAACGTGCTCAGGTACGGGAATAATCTGTTCGTGAGTAGCCTGCGTTTCCTCACTTCTTGAAGAGAGGGTGTCAGTAGGAAGACGAACCACGAGCTGATCGCGGTCAAGGCGAATGGTTCGTTCGATGAGATTACGTGGATCGACCGCGTCAACTGCTGCCGAAAACAGGGCACGTAAATGAGAGCGGACCTCTTCAGGGAGCATGGGGCCGACTCAGTTTTTGCCAGGTGACGCTGCCCGTGCTCGGGAGTGAAGGTACGAAGGAGTTGCTCCCGAACACGGAGAGGACAAGGGGATAAGCTACCAAGGCGGGGTTAAAAATTTTCGTCGTCGAGATCAACGAGACTCGCACGCCGGTGCCCGCGATCTTCGTCGCCCCGGCGATGCATCTTGGCTTCTTTCTCGAGTTCGCCTTGACAGGACACGCACAAGCGTGTGAACGGCAGGGCTTCGAGACGTTCGGGTGCGATTTCTTCTTCACACATCTCACAGATGCCGTAGCTTCCTGAGTCGATGCGCTCAAGGGCGTCTTCGATGGCATGGAGCTTGTCGCGATCACGATCACTGAGAATCAGGCTGATTTCTCGTGTGCGTTCCTCGCTGGCAAGATCGTAGGTATCCATACCTTCGTCGATGTTGCCTTCCTTGCCTTCTCGGAACTCTTCGTCCAATTGCCGGTGGACCTGTTTCTTCTGCGCCAGGAGGGCGTCGCGTGCCTTTTTTAGAAACGCCTTTCTCATGGTTGTTCCTCGTGGGTCGGAAATAAAAAGGACCTTAATCTAGAGAGGAAGATGGACGCTGTCAACCGGGAGAATTTTTCTCTGGGAGACGGCGTTCCAGGGCGTGGCACGCAGGTCGTAACCAGCAACGCCGGTAATCTGCACCGGGAGCATGTCCCCAACGTCGGCCTGCGTGTGCTCCAGCAAAACCACGCCATCAATGTCCGGTGCTTGGCCTTGGGTGCGGCCCCACATCCGTTGTTGATCGTCTTGCCCGCCCACCAATACTTGATGCACAGTCCCGACCTGGGAGAGATGTTTCTTGCGTACGATCCGCGCCTGACGCTCCATCAACTGGCGTCGGCGCTCTTGTTTGACCTCTTCGGGAATTTGCTCGGTCATGACGCCGGCGGCAGTACCTTCCTCTTGGGAATACGTGAAGACGCCGACGTGATCGATCTCCGCCTCGGAAATAAAATCTAGCAATTGGCGGAAATCCTCCTCTTGTTCGCCGGGAAAGCCGACGATGAAGGAGGTGCGCAACACAATCCCCGGCACGTAGGAGCGTATCCGCTCCAACAAACGGCGGATGCCGTCACCGCTCTTTTCTCGCTTCATCGTACGCAGCATGCGGTCGCTGATGTGTTGCAGTGGCATGTCGATGTACGAGCAAATTTTCTCTTCTTCGGCGATGTAGCGCAGGAGTGGTTCGTCGAGATAGTTGGGATAGCAATAGAGCAAACGTAGCCAATCCAGCCCCTCAACCTTTGCCAGTGCGCGTAAGAGTCCGAGCAAGGTCGTGCCATCACGGCGTTCGCGGCCGTAGGCCGTGAGGTCTTGGGCAATGAGATTCAGCTCGCGCACGCCTTGCCTCGCCAGCATGGTGGCTTCGGCAACAAGGGAGTCGATGGGCCGGCTTTCTTGCAACCCACGGATTTTCGGAATGATGCAGAACGCACATTTATGGTTGCAGCCTTCGGCAAGTTTCAAGTAGGAGGTGTAGAACGGCGTCGTGGTCAGGCGCGGTGCCGTGTGGTCGGGAAGGACGTGGGCTGCACCGATATACGTTGTCGGCCCATCGAGCAGCGAGCGTTTTTGTCGCAGAATTTCAGTCACGCGTACAAACTCGCCGGTGCCGACGAAGACATCGACTTCCGGGAGCGAGGTGCGCAGGTCCTGACCGTAGCGCTGGGCGAGGCAGCCGGTGACGATCAATTGTTTGGCTGGGGCCTGTTCTTTGTAGCGGGCCAACTCCAAGATGGTGTCGATGGATTCTTCTTTGGCTTCGTTGATGAAGCTACACGAGTTGACCATCAGGACCGCTGCACGTTCCGGGTCCAGCGTGATCGTGTACCCTTCTTGGGCCATCATACCGAGCATCACCTCGCCGTCCACGAGGTTTTTGGGACAGCCGAGATTCACCATATAGACTGATTTATTCATGTAAAACCTAGCCCCTACTCCTCGTCCTTCTTTTTGCGTTGGCGCAGAAACTGTTGCAGCGCCTCTTCCATGTCTTTGCCATTGGCGTGACCATTACCACCGCCTTCTTGGCTCTTAGGGGCGGGTTCGATGGCGAAGTCTTCTTGCAGGTCGCGGGCTTCGAGCTGACGGACGTAGGACGCCATTTCTGGATTTTCTGCTATCGCCCGCGCGATCTTAGAGTCGAAATCTGTGGTCGCAGCTCGTAGCTCTGTGGTGTCCATGGTGAAATCCAGGAACGATTGCAGATGATTGACGAGGGCCAAGGCGGCTTTGGGATTAGGAGTCGCTGAGATGTAATGCGGTACGTTGGCCCAAAAACTCAGTGAAGCAATCCCGGCGCGTCGGCACGAGTCATTTAAGACACCGACGATGCCCGTCGGCCCTTCGTAGCGTGAGGGCGTGAGTTGAAACTGTGCGGCTATGGCCGGATCACTCGAAAACCCTGCCACGCGTACGGGCCGCGAGTAGGCAACATCGGCCAGCAACGCACCGAGGGTAATGACCAAGTTCACCCCGCATTGGCGTGAGAGGTCGAGAATCGCGTCAGCATAGGTCTTCCATTTGAGGTGAGGTTCGATGCCAGAGCCGATGACTAGACTGCGTTGCGCGGTCGCAGAGCGACTGTAGTGAAATTCGTTGGCCGGCCAAATAACTTCGCGATAGAGACCATCGCGCAAACGCACCTGCGGGCGCAATTCTGAGAAGTTGTAAAATTCTTCGGGTTCGAGACTGGCAAAGCGCCGGGCTTGCAAGCGTGCCGCCAAGAATTGCGTTGCGTGCGTTGCTGCTCCGCCAGCGTCATTCCAGCCGGCGAACGCTACAATGAGCGCTGGGTTAGTCAGCGTCGGGAGTTCATCAATGATCAAAGCGCTCATATGTGTCCCTCCTGCGGACATGCTTCGACGTGCGTCGCCCGGATGGCCGAGCGCCGAAGGAGTCTAGCTGCTTCCGTTTCTATTGCCAAGAGAGAAAGTGAGAAAGTTATCCGTTTTGGCCGCTCATCCAAAACCAGGACAAAGCGGCAATCCCCACGACGATCAGAGCAATGAGCGCCGTGCGAGAGAACATTCCCCCGCGACGGACGGGGGCGATGGAACCCAGGGGGTGGCCCTTTTGCACGGCGAGAAGAAATTGCGAGACAGTGACGGCAGGATCAAGGCCGAGAAAGGTCGCATAGGTACGGAGGAACGGGATGAGATACAGGGCATCGGCAAGCAAACGTGGGTCCCCTTCTCCTTCGAGAATTTGCAGATAGCGGGCAGACACATGCGTTGCCGTGGCAGCATCCTTGAGTGCAATCCCTTTTTCCTCGCGGGTGCGTTTGAGCATGCTCGTGACGTCTTCCATAGCTTCCCTCCCTGTTCCCCACCTCGTCCTTACGCAGCAATGCGCTGGAGCAAATAGGCCTCGATAAAGCCGTCGAGATCCCCATCCAAGACGGCGTCGGTGTTGCCGACTTCCACGCTGGTGCGATGATCTTTTACCATGCGATAGGGATGAAGAACATAGGAACGGATCTGGCTCCCCCACGCAATATCCTTCTTGGTTTTATGCAGATCCTCCATCTTTTCTTTTTGCTTTTCTAGCTCCAATTCGTACAAGCGTGCTCGCAAGATTTTCATCGCCGTGGAGCGGTTTTTATGTTGTGAGCGCTCGTTTTGACAGGTGACGACAATGCCGCTGGGCAAATGTGTCAGTCGCACGGCGGAGTCGGTCTTATTGACGTGCTGACCACCAGCCCCGCCGGCACGATAGGTATCAACGCGGAGATCTTCCGGGCGGATGTCGATCTCGACCGTATCGTCTAACTCGGGATACACAAAGATAGAGGCGAAGGAGGTATGTCGTCGTGCGTTGGCGTCGAACGGCGAGATCCGCACCAGTCGATGAATCCCCGCCTCTGCTTTCAAGTAGCCGTAGGCATAGGATCCTTCGACGGTAAACGTGGCACTTTTCACGCCACCGCCGTCTCCAGGCTGGTAATCTGCTAGTTCCGCCTTGTAGCCTTTGCGCTCCGCCCAGCGCAGATACATGCGCAGCAGCATTTCCGCCCAGTCTTGTGCTTCTAAGCCCCCGGCACCAGGGTGGAGACTGACGATGGCGTTGCCGGGATCGTGTTCTTCGCCGAGCATCCGCTGCATTTCTGCAGCGCGGACTTGTTGTTCGAGGAGATCGACTTGCTGATCGAATTCGTGAGCGGCCTCGTCATCCCCGGCTTCTGCCATTTCGAGAAAGACGTGGGCGTCTTCCAATCCTTTGAGATGTTTTTTCCACTGCGAAATGACGCTGGTCAGGGTCGCGCGCTCTTTAAGCGTGGCCTGCGCCTTGTCTTGGTCTTGCCAGAATTCGTTGGCTGAGGTGAGAGTGTCGAGTTCGGCTGCGCGTGCTTCTTTACCAGCGATGTCAAAGACGCCTCCCGAGCGTTTCGACACGAGCGTTCAAATCCATCAGTTTTTCTTTGCTTTCTGCCAACATGTATGACCTCCGAGGTGGTGAGTTATCGAGATTGCCGATAGTGGCTGTACCCTAGCATGCCGAGTGTCATCAGCACACAGAGGTAGACAAACACATCGCCGTAGCGAGCGTAAAAGCTGCTCACCTGCGGCCAGGCAAGGTCTGCGATCAGAGTCGTAGTTTCGTACAGCGCCGTCTGGGCGTGGATGTGACCGTCGTTGGCGATCACTGCCGAGAATCCAGTGTTTGCTGCCCGCACCAACGGCACGCGATTCTCGATGGCTCGCATCGCTTCCATGACCAAGTGCTGGTAGGGGGCCGACGAGCGGCCGAACCAGGCATCGTTGGTGATGTTGATCAGGAGTTGCGCACCGTTGGCGACGAACTGACGGGCGAAGTCAGGAAAAATCCCTTCGTAGCAAATCAGCACGCCGAAGCGGGTTTGCGGCAGCTCGAACACCTTCGCTTCGGTTCCAATGCCGAAGTCGCCAATGCCAACGACCAGCTTATCGAGGAAGAAAAGTAAGCTGTTGTGAAAGGGAATGTACTCGCCAAACGGTGCGAGTTTGATCTTGTCGTAAGAGCCTAATTCCTCGCCACTGGCGGAGAGAAGATAGGCGCGGTTGAACAGCGTCACTTCGTTCTTACGCTTTTGCTGCCAGCCTACCGCACCGAAGAGCAGTGGCGTGCGCAACTCGCGTACGAGGTTGAGAAGCCGCTGTCGGTAGAGAAAGTCAGATTGGAAATAGAACGGAAACGCGGTCTCCGGCCACACGATCAACTGTGCCCCTTTGGCGGCGGCCTCGCGGGACAGGCGTTCATAACGGCTAAGGATTTCCTCTTCAAAAGCCTTGTCCCACTTTTGGTCCTGCTCGATGTTGCCCTGAAGTAACGCGATGCGCAGATGTTGCGAAGGTGGCAGCGCTGCCAGTTGCGTGCGCCGCCACGCACCCCAACCAGAGAGTACGAGCACCAGCACAACGGCAGTACCGAGCAGCCGCCACCGCGCAGCTTCCCGAGAAGTCAGCAACGTGAAGACGACGAGGTTGCCGAAGATGACGAGAGCGGACACCCCATACACGCCGGTGAACTCGACGAACTGCACGAGATTCAGGAACGGGTACTGCGAGTATCCCAAGTCAACCCAAGGACAGCCGATAAAGAAGAACGACCGTAGCCATTCGAGCGCCACCCACAGCGGCGGACCGAGAACGAAGAGTGAGCCACCACGCAGTTGATACCAACGCAGCCCGGCGGCAAAAGCGCCAGTGTAAGAAGCAAGAATGGCACACAGTGCGAGCAAAGGGAGAATGGCGACTACGGTGGGAATGTTGCTGTAGAGTCCGATCGTTTGTACCACCCAGTACATCGTGCATAGATAAAACCCCATGCCGGAGATCCAGCCATGGACGAAGGCTTGCTTGGGGGTGACGTTGCGAATGCTCCACAACAATGGGGCAAAGGCGACCCAAGCCAGGAGGCTGATATCTGCCTTAGGAAACGCCAAGGCAAGCATAAGCCCACTGAGAAAAGCCGGGGCGAAGCGTGTGACCCGATTCATGAAGAGCAGCACTGTACCGCGATGAAAGGGGAAGAGAAAGACGGGGAACCGATATTAACCAGGGGTTTTATTTTGCCGGCGGATGCCAACCTGCCACGACCCAATTACGGCGGACCTCGACCGCCAGCTCGTTATTGAAATGCAAGGCTTCAACCGTTGCTCGCCCTGTGGGAGTCTGCCCTAAGATGCGCGTTCCATCCGGACTCCAGTAAAAATGCTCACTCCAGACCTGCGTACGTGGATTAAACAGTGACACTCGTCCATTATTGAGAGGATCAATTCCCGTTGTCTGTGATCCTTTATAGCGGTTACACAAACTGCAAGAGAGCCAGAGATTCGACTCGTCATGACTACCACCCTGTGCGTGTGGGATGAGGTGTTCAATTTCCAATTTGCTCATCACGTAGCGCTGAGAACTGAGACAATACCCGCAGCGATCCCCGGCAGATTCTCGCACTCGCTGGCGGAGAGAGTCTGAAAGACTAAGTGCACTCATGGTTGGAGCGGCTCACGCAGGCCGCGTTGCACGGCTACCCGCAAGGCCTGTGCTTTACGCAAAAGTCCAGACTCGTAGAGACGTGTCAATTCATCGAGTTGACGCCGTTCCTCGATGTTCAGCATTCCGTCCTGATTTTTTTCCAGTAAGTCGCCGAGACTTGCCTGCTGATCAACTGACAACTGTAGCTCGGTAAGCATTACAACCTCTTCGTCCGACAAGGTTTCCACTGGCAACTCTGTGACAATGCGCTCCAACCAGTTTGCTAAGACAGCTTCAACTGGCTGTTGTGTCCGGGCCGCTATGTGAGTTGCTTGACTGACAACCCGGTGAGACACTTGGAGGGTGATTTGTTCGCTCATGAAGTTTTCCTTACGCGGCCAACCTGTCTTTGCGAGAAGTGTACATTTTCTGCTGGAATGGCAAAAGCCTGGAGAATCCTCCTTCCTTTTATGTCCCGATTGGCCATTCGATCAACATCGCTGCTCGATTAGAAAACTTGACAGTGCCAGGTTCCATCGTCGTCAGCCCTTCCACGTTCCTATCGTTTGGCGCTGTTAGTCGAGGCCTATGGCCACACCGGACGAAATGAAGAAGAGTTGAGGATACTCGCCAAGGCACTCGAATTCGCGGAAAAAAGAGGCGAGCACTTTTACGAAGCTGAGATCTATCGCCTCAAAGGCGAACTGCTGCTGGCGCAGGCAAGGTGATAAGCGAAATGTCTTCACTACTGTGTGAATATTGGGGCGAGAGCGATTTCGTCGAGAAAACTGTGGAAAAAATGCACAAATATAAAGGTCGCTATTATTTTTTCGTAGAGTTCCAGCTATCATCTGCCGCTCGTGCGGTGAGCGTTACTGGCCAGGTCTAGTGCTGCGCCAGATCGCGCGTCAGATTCAAGAAAACCAGGAAACAGAAGAAAAACTCACGGTCCCGATTCTCCAGTTGGAAGCCAGATAATTCCCTTGCCACAGACTGACTCCAAACATATAGGAAACAACATGAACCACTACGACACTCTCGATCTGCGCCGCAATGGCGGCTTGCTATGGCTTGTCCTCAATCGACCGCATGCCCTGAACGCGTTGAGCCGTCAACTCGTAGACGAACTGCATGACGTGCTCACTATGCTCCACGACGATCAGAGCATCCGCGTGGTGATTCTGCGCGGTGCCGGGCGGGCATTTTGCGCCGGGCTCGATTTGAAGGAGGCGAATGTGGCCAGCGAGCGGGTCTCTGTTGCCGAGGGATTGCGCGGCCAGCGTCGCATCGCAGAACTGGCCATGAAGATGCACCGCGTCCCGCAGCCGTTCATTGCTGCGGTTCATGGTCCGGCTTCAGGTGGCGGCTTTGCCCTGGCGCTAGCCAGCGATATTCGCATCGCTGGTGAGTCCGCACGCATGAACGCGGCTTTTATCCGCATCGGCTTATCGGCGTGCGATGTCGGCGTGAGCTATTTTCTGCCACGGATTGTCGGATCTTCTGTGGCTTCTGAATTATTACTGACCGGCGACTTCATCGACGCGCCGCGTGCGCTGGCGACAGGGCTTGTGTCCCGCATTGTCCCTGACGCCCAGCTCGACCAAGCTGCGGAAGAAATGGCCCGCAAGATTCTGCGCAACTCTCCGCTCGGTGTCCGTCTCACCAAAGAATGTCTGCGCTACTCGGTTGATGCGCCGACACTTGAAGCCGCCATCGCCATGGAAGACCGCAATCAGATTCTCACTACCCGCACTAATGACGTGAAAGAAGGCATCGCCGCGTTTCTGGAGAAGCGCGAGCCGCACTACGAGGATGCGTGAGTGGTCGGTCTGGGTGCCCTGGGAGCGATGGCACCTGGGTCGCCCGGTACTCACTACCGCTTCCGCACGATCACGCCTTTGTGTCGGAGCTGGTCGATATCCGTCGCAGTAAGGCCGAGGGTGTCCAGAATCTCTTCGTCGTGCGCCCCGACAGCCGGTGCGCCAGACCGCACTCGCGTCGGGGTTCGGGAGAATTTGGCTGCCGGGCCGGTGATGGGAATAGTCACACCATTGGCCTGCGGCGTGTCTTGCAACATATCGCGAGCAAGCACGTGTGGATCGTGCGCGGCTTGTTCATAGGTCCGAATGGGCGCGGTCGCCAGCCCGGCGTTGAGACACTGAGCAATCGCTTCTGCGGACGAACGCGCCGCGCACCACGCAGCGATCATCGCGTTCACCTCTTCCCGATGATTCATGCGCTTAGACAAAGTGGCGTACTCGGGATCATCGGCCAACTCGGGGCGATTCAGCAAACGCACCAGCACTTTCCAATGCGAGTCGAGGACGATAGCGACGCGAATGTATCCATCGTTGCACGCGTAGACATTGGCAGGAAAAGCGAAGGGTGACTCATTGCCCAGGCGCGGATTAGGAATCCCGAGTGCGCCAAGCGTGAGAAATCCGTTCGACTGGAACAAGACGGAGTCAAGCAACGAGACATCAATATGTTGTCCCTCGCCAGTTTGGCGATGATGGTACACTGCCGCCAAGGCTGACAGCGCACCATGCAATCCTGCCAGATCGTCGCCAAAGGCCGTGGCCGCACGCACTGGCCCACCGTCTGGCTCGCCGTTCAATGCCATGAAACCGCTCAACGCTTGCGCCAGAGTATCGTACCCCGCCCGGTCATGGTCGGGGCCAAATTGACCGAAGCCGGAAATCGACACGTAGATGATATCCGGCTTCACGCTGCGCACGGCTTCGTAGCCCACGCCCCATTTGTCCATCGTGCCAGGGCGAAAATTCTGCACGACGATATCGACCTGAGCGGCGAGCTGTAAGAAAATATCGCGCCCGTCTGGCGTGCGTAGATCAAGGCTCAGGCTGCGTTTGTTACGATTAAGCGTGGCATGGGGGATCGGCAACGGTGGCTCGGAGTGAGGAAGGAACGGCGGCAGACTGCGGATCACTTCGCCCTCAGGCAGTTCGGTCTTAATCACATCCGCGCCCATATCGGCGAGCAGACTCGTACACATCGGCCCTGCCCAGGTCGTACAGGCTTCGAGGACGCGCAAACCGGCAAGCGGTCCAGGTAAGTCTCGCCGCGCGTCACGGTAGAAGTCAGTTTTGTTCATAGGAAACTCCGTTCGCTGTTGTTGGCCTGCTCTGCGGCCATGCGGTCAGGGCTCCGATTCCCGCAAAACATAGCCAGCACCGCGCACGGTGTGGATAAGTTTCGGCTCGAAGTCCGCATCTATCTTCTTGCGAAGATATTTGACATAGACGTCAATGACGTTGGTGAAGGTATCGAAATCGATGCCCCACACATGCTGCGCGATGAGCGCCCGGCTGAGAACCCGGCCAGAATTGCGGAGAAAAAATTCCAACAGGGCGACTTCTTTCGCGGTCAGGTCGATCTTTTTCCCGGCACGCAGTACCTGACGGGTCGCTGGGTCAAGGCTCAAGTCTGCCAGCGCAAGCGTCGTGGCTTGGAGAGGCGTTCCGCGTCGCAAGAGTGCTCGTACCCGAGCAAGCAGCTCTTCGAAGGCGAACGGTTTGGTCAAATAATCGTCGGCGCCAAGATCTAAACCGGCGACCTTATCTGCCAACGTATCTCGGGCAGTCAACAAGAGCACTGGTGTTCGCACCTTCTGCTTGCGGACTTCCCGCAACACAGAAAAACCATCACGCTTTGGCAGCATGACATCAAGGATGACGAGGTCGTATTCGTCGTCGAATAAGAGCGTGAGCCCCTGTTCGCCGTCATGCGCCACGGCAACGCTGTAATGCTCGGCTTCTAACCCGCGCTGGATGAAGCTCGCAACTTTGTTCTCGTCTTCAATGACTAAGACTCGCATAATGGTTGGTGCAGCATCGTAGCGAAGAAAAAAGAAAGACACAGGGACAAGTGCGAATATGAAGTGCGCAAAAAAAAGGGCAGGTTGCCCTGCCCTTTTTAGAGGACCCTGGTGAAAGGCTTACTTGCCCATCGCCGAGAGGTTACCAGTGGTGTAGGTCGAATCCGGAAAGCCGAGCTCGTACTCGGTGTAATAGCCCTTCGACTGCACGTCGAAGAAGCTAGCACGGTTCTGGCGCACGTCTTCAGACATGCCCCAGAAAGGATGACGCACGGTCATGTCACGGCCAGGGGTGTAGGCCATCTTGTCTTCCCACAGCAAGGTCTTCCAGTATTCGCCGGCACGATCATACAAGGTTGCCCAATAGGCCCAGTAGGCAGTCTGGTCGATGTACACAATGCGGCGGCCATAGGAATAGTAAGGATCTTTCGGAATCGCTTCGACAATCCAGCATTTCCGCTTCGCGAGCTTCAGGTTGGTCGGGGCCCAAGCAGCACCCTGCCAGCCTTCGACCTCGTAGCCAGCGACCACGCGTTCAGAGGGATCCCAGGTAATACGTGCAACTTGATTGGCGGGAATTTCGCCTTTTGCTGTGATCATCGACGGGGTTGTGGCCAGCTTTTTCGGCGCAGGCTCCCCGGCAACCATCGCTTTCTCGATTCCGGTCGGAGCAATCGGCACTAGAATGTCCTTCAGACCAATCAGCTTCCAGTTCATGTACTGGATCTTGCCTGCCCAGCCATACGCATCATCACGGGCGATGATCGAGCCGAACATCCCTTCTGAGGAGTTCGACGCCGTCAGACGACGCACGCGGCGGATCGTCGGCACGAACGCCCAAATCGACTGCCACGTCGCCGGGTCAGTATGCCACCACTCTAGCGTTGACACGCCGACCACGTCGTACGGGGCCACGCCGAAGATGATGTTTTTCAGGTACGTATCGTCAGGATTGTCCGTGGGGCCAGAATGCCGCCCAATGTACCACGTTGCGTAGGCACCAAATTCCACCGAGCGGTCGAACCCGGTCGGGGTCGCCCATTTAACGGCGAGGAACCAGTACACGTCGTCGATTTGGAAGCGCGCGACTTGGTGGTTGTACATTACCATGCTGCCGGCTTTGGGATCTTTTTCGTCGACGTTCGGGAAGGGAAAGCCGTACCAGAAGTGCGGCCACGTCTTGCTGGCGGTTTCGTACATGTAGCCATCATCGGTTACATAATACTTCCCGGCGTTGGCTTCGGAGCCAGATTTGAATTTCTTGCTGTACTGGAACGCGTCGTCTTTCACTTCGATAATTTCTGCTGTGTACATGCCTTTGCAGAACTTCTCCGCGACGTTTTCCGGCAAGAGGTCTTTGGCTTCGTTGCAGTTGGATTTATCGAGCTTGTCGCCCGGCTTCAGCTCGGCAGACACAGGAGCAGTGGAAATCGCCATGCTAGCAGTAGCCAGCAGCGCCACGCTCCATCGGGTTAAACGTGACCATTGCATGATTGATTCTCTCCTTACATCCTCAAAAGACGTTTTCTTTCGGTCGCCAGTAAATATCCTGAATTATGGCGACAGGGCGGACCCCTCTCTTGGTTCGTACCGTTTTGCACGATGTGCATCCTCCGTATCCCTGCAATCCCTCCGAGGAATCGGCTATTCCCATTGCCCCCAACGCAGCACAAGATAGGCCGCGTTCTGGGGAAAAATACTTATGCGGAACATTAGATAGCCGAGGCTAGGGAAGAAGAAAAGGGGTAGGCTCTCTCGTTGCCGCAGCAAAGGAGTCGATCGCAGGTATCGTATTTCCTTTTGTCCGCCCGACATGGTACAGGAGCAGAGAGGAAAAAGGAGCGTAGTAAGGAGGAAGCAATGGCTTATCGTCCCACACTCATGGGCGTTCGCGGCATGGTCGCCACTGAACATTATCTGTCCGCCGAAGCGGGGATGCGCATCTTGCGTGCCGGTGGCAATGCCTTCGATGCAGCGTGCGCAGCCACGTTAGCTGAAGGCGTGCTCAACCCCCACATGCACACGTTCGGCGGAGAGATTTCTGCTTTGCTGTACAGCGCTACAGAGAAAAAGGTCTTTTCTTTGAATGGCGATACCGTCGCGCCGCAAGCCGCAACCATCGACTGGTTCCACCGGAACGAGATTCCGCTTATTCCTTTCAACGGCGTCCTCGCCGCTGGCCCGTGTGCCGCGCCCGATGCCTTGCTCACCACGCTAGAGCGATTTGGCTCGTGCAGTTTCGCGCAAGTGGTCGAACCAGCGCTGGAGCTGGCTGAGGGTGGCTTTCCTCTGCACAAAGCCTTACGCGGTCCGGCTCCCGCCTATTTGTTGTCGGACTTTTCCATCGCCGGAAATGCCAATCATTTTCGCAAATCCTGGCCCTCTTCGGCAAAAGTTTATCTTCCTGGCGGGCGTCTCCCTGACGTTGGCGAGATCTTTCGCAATCCCGACCTCGGACGCACGTTCCGCCGTCTGATGGATGCCGAGCAAAAAGCGCAAGGCCACGGACGAACACACGGCTTCGCAGCTGCTCGCGCCGCGTTTTATACCGGCGAGATCGCGCACACCATTGCCGCTCACGCCAAAGCTCATGGCGGGCTGCTGACAGTCGAAGACTTGGCCGCGTTCCGTGTCCACATCGAAGAGCCAGTCTCGCTCAACTACCGAGGGTACGACGTCCATAAATGCGGTCCGTGGAGCCAAGGGCCCGTCTTCCTCCAACAACTTGCGCTACTTGAGGGCTATGATCTGCAAGCGATGGGACACAACAGCCCGGATTACATCCACACTATTACCGAAGCTGCCAAGTTGGCGTTTGCCGACCGCGAGCAGTATTACGGCGATCCGCGTTTCGTTGACGTACCGATGACTGGGCTTTTGTCGAAGGACTATGCCGCCAAACGACGCGCATTGATCGACTCGCGGCGTGCCTCGCTAGAGCAACGTCCTGGCAACCCGCGTACTGGTGAGGCGCTTCTCACTAGCGAAGACATCTTCGCTGCTCGCAACTGGGGACCGGGGACGGTCTATGTGACTGTCGTCGATAAAGACCGCAACATGGCGTCGTTTACCCCGAGCGGGGCATGGATTCCCTCTTCTCCAGTGATCGACGGTCTCGGATTTCCTCTGGGTACCCGGGTGCAGACGTTCTACCTCGATCCCCGACATCCGAACGCGCTCGTACCCGGCAAACGTCCGCGCACAACGCTGACTCCAACGTTAGTGCTGCGCAATGGTGCGCCGTGCATGGTCTTTGGTACGCCGGGCGGCGACCAGCAGGATCAATG
>SYOC01000314.1 GCA_005804965.1 Pseudomonadota bacterium | reverse complement strand
TGGTCGAAGGAACTCTTGCAGGAGTGGAACTGGAAGGAGCATTATTCCGGTCAGCCAGAGAATGAAAGCTACCTGAATTATGTGACAGACAGGTTTAATCTCCGCCCTCACATCCAATTCAATGCTCGGGTCAAGTCAGCCGTCTACGACGAGAAGGAAAATCGCTGGGACGTCCAGTTAGAGAATGGTCAGCGTGCTCGGGCGCAGTTTGTCGTCTCGGCGGTGGGCATCTTGTCCGCCCGGTATACGCCCCCATTTCAAGGGATTGACAGCTTTAAGGGCCAGTCGTTTCACACTTCTCGGTGGCCGAAGGAAAAAGTGGACTTCACTGGCAAGCGCGTGGCGGTCATCGGTACGGGCGCGACGGCAGTGCAGCTCATCCCCATCATTGCCAAAGAAGTCGGCCATCTCACTGTTTTCCAACGCACGCCCAATTACTGTGCGCCGTTGCGTAATGGATTGGTGAATCCAGAAACTCAGCAGGCGTGGAAGAATAACTACGACAACATTCACAAACGCATTCGCGAAACTCCTGCTGCTTTTATGCACGACTTCGACCCGCGCAACACCTTTGACGTTCCCAAGGAAGAGCGGATGGCGCGGTATGAGGAATTGTGGTCGCAACCTGGATTCTCGAAGTGGTTGGCCAATTTTCACGACATCATGACGAGCCGCGAGGCCAACGAGGACTTCGCCGAGTTTGTCCGCAATAAGATCCGTTCACGTGTCAAAGATCCCAAGGTGGCGGAGCTGCTCTGTCCGAAGAACCATCCGTTTGGTGCCAAGCGCATTCCGTTGGAAACCAACTACTACGAAGCCTACAATCAGGACAACGTCTTGCTGGTGGATGTACGTGAGGCCCCGATCGAAGCCATCACACCCAAAGGCGTCAAAACAAGTGCCAAAGAGTACGAGTTCGACGTTATCATCTACGCCACGGGGTTTGACGCCATCACTGGGGCATTGACCTCGATGGATATTCGCGGCGAAGGCGGGCAGACGCTCAAGGATAAGTGGGACAAGAATGGACTCAGCACCTACCTAGGGCTGCAAACTGCTGGGTTCCCTAATCTCTTCATCGCGACGAACGCTGCGTTCTGCAACTATACCGTGTGCGCCGAGTCGATTGTGGAATGGATTACCGATTGTATTCACCACATCCGTGCGAAGGGTTACAACCGCATTGCCCCGACCCCAGAGGCGGAAGAGGCTTGGGTAGAGCACGCGAACGATCTGGCTTCGCAGACCCTCCTCAGCGGCGGGGATTCGTGGTTCATGGGAGCCAATATCCCTGGTAAGAAACGCGCACTCCTCCTCTATGCCAACACCGCCCCAGCCTATCGAGCCAAATGTACAGAGGTCGCAGAAAAGGGCTACGAAGGGTTTGTGTTGCAGTAACGAGAGCGCTGAGCTTCAGGTTTTCTTTTCCTGCGGGCTTATGGTGCGTGCAGTTCCAGAGGGGCTGCTGATAGGAGCAGGAGGTCCAACCTCCTGCTCTGGTTGCGTCTAAACTCCCACTGCTGCCACTCCGTCACGGACAAGAGCCGCAATTGCCGCTTCGTCATACCCAAGATCATGCAACACTTCGCTCGTATGTTCACCCAGCTGCGGCGCTGCTGTCGGTGCGCGTTTTTCACCGGCTGAAGCAAAAATAGGACTATTGACCGTCCGCAGCTTGCCGCCGGGATGATTCAGATCGACGAAAGCGCCCGAGGCGTGCATCTGCGGGTCATCCACGACTTCTTCCAATTTCGGTAATGGTGCCCATTTGATATCGGCTTGCTTGAAGAGGACCCGCCATTCGGCGAGATCACGTGCCTCGAACTGCCCCTGAAGAATCGCGAATAGTGCGGCGCCGTTTGCTGCTCTATCTTTTGTCGTCGCAAACAAGGGATTGGTGGCTAATTCTTCGTAGCCGAGTGCGCGACAGAGATTGGGGAATTCTTTGTCAGGATCGAGCAGCACGACCAGAAAGGCTTTGCGGTCACGACTCAGGTACCCTGCGGCCAGCGGATTCGGTGGGGTGCCATCGGCACCCCGCTGAGGAAACTCTGCTTGGCAGAATTTGGCTTGGATATCGCACGCATTCGCCCACGCGCCGCTGGCCATCAGTGACGTGCCGACTTTTACGCCGCGTCCGGTGCGTTCACGATGATAGAGCCCAAGCATGATCGCACCGAAGAGGGAGACCGATGTGGGATGATCGCCCATCCCTGGACGCGGTCCTGCCGGCGTGCCATCGAGGCCCACGACGCTCATCATCAGTCCCGAACGTGCCCAATACGCCAGGGCATCAAAGGCTGGAGCGTCGGCATCCTCACCGGCGTCGCCGTAGCCGGTCAGATGCGCATAGATGAGACGCTCGTTTTCTGGCTGCAAGTGCTCCCAAGTCAACTGGAATTTGTCGAGCAAAGGGTGCTGATAGTTAGTGACAAAGACATCCGCTGTCTTGACTAGGCGGATGAGGACGTCCCGTCCTTGAGGTGAACTGAGGTCGAGCGCCAGACTTTTCTTATTACGGCTCGTCAGAATCCACGCCCAGTTAACGTCAGCCTTGGCGAACCCCGGCAGATCGACCATGAAACGGTACAAATCTCCGCCTTGGGGTCGCTCGATCTTGATGACCTCCGCCCCAAAATCCGACATGATCGTGGTCGAGGCTGGACCGGCAACGTAGGTGCCGCAGTCAATCACTCGCAGCCCTGAAAGAATTCCATTTTGCATAATAGATTCCTCTAACGATGAAGCATGCGCTTGAGCGCGTTGTCGCGATCACTGTTAAACCGCCGCGAGACCTCTGCCCCCGGTACGAAGCCATTGAAGCCGTGAAAGGCACCAGCGTAAACATGTAGCTCAGTTGGCACTCCGGCGGCCAACAACCGCTGCGCATAGGTAATGTTCTCGTCCAAGAACAAGTCGAGATCACCCACCGGAATATAGGCAGGGGCTAAGCCTTTGAGGTCCGTCGCCCGCGAGGCCGCAGCATACGGCGACACGTCCGCTCCGCCAGGTTCACGGCCCAGCAAAGCTCTCCAGCCCATCAGGTTGTTTTCTCGGGTCCATACGAAGGTGTCCGGGGCGGTGGCACTGGCTGGCGTGATATTGCGGTCGTCGATCATGGGATAGATGAGCAGTTGAAAAGCCAGCTCGATCTCACCACGATCTCGGGTCAACAAGGCTAAGCCCGCCGCGAGTCCGCCACCAGCGCTCGCGCCGCCAATCGCGATCCGCGACTTGTTAACTCCTAGCTCCGCGCTATGAGCGGCGAGCCATTTCAAAGCGGCATAGCAATCCTCAACCGGCGCGGGAAAAGGATGTTCAGGAGCAAGCCGGTACTCGACCGACGCCACCACGCACTGCCCAACTTTCGCTAAATGCTTGGCCAACAGGTCGTCACGTTCGACACTGCCTAAGACGTAGCCGCCGCCGTGAATCCATAGCAGGGCAGGCAACGTGGCCGGTCGGTCGGTTGGCTGATAGATCCGTACAAACACATCTGGAGCACCAGCAGGACCAGGAACCTTTTTGTCCACACTACTGATACCGTCGATGGGTTGCGCCTTGGCCATTTGCGCAGCGGCGAGTTCATCCATCGTTCGCCGCGCTGCTGGAATATCATGCAGGTTGATCCCACCCTTGGTTGCCTGATGCCAAGCTTCAAGGGGGCCTGCTAATTCTGGGTCGAGCCGATGCCTCATCGTCATTGCCTACCTCCTTATTGGATCTTTCATGAGAACAGTCTGCTTTTCGTCTAGTGCATGGGCGTGTGGATGTCAAACGCTTGCCCTTGACTGAGCGTCCATGCCAAGTTTACGGTCAGCAGCGAAGACCTAGACAGCCACGGGAGGGGAGAGTTGTCATGCAGACAATTGACGGTGCATGCTGCTTTCAGGCGATGGTTCCCATGCGGGACGGTGTGCGACTGAATACGTTCGTTTTCTTGCCGGAAAGCGGCGAATCGCGCTTTCCAATCATTCTGCACCGGACGCCCTATGGCATCACTTCACCTGAAGGGCAAGACATAACGGACTGTACCAAGGGCTGGTTGCCGGACCCCAAAACTCCTCTGCGTGGCTCTATTTTGCGCGGCTGGCGCGAGATCGTCCGTCGCGGTTATGCCGCAATCTATCAAGATACGCGCGGACGCTACGGCTCCGAAGGCGAAGACCATGTCTATGGCGATGATGCTGCGGACGGTTACGATACGCTTGCATGGATCGCTAGTGAGCCTTGGTCGAATCAGCGTGTCGGCCTCTCGGGTTCATCGGCTGGCGCGACGACGGCGCTGGCCGCCGCCTCGCAGTGTCATCCCAGCGTCCGCGCGTTTTTTGCGCAAGTTGGCGGCTCGAGTATTTACGACGATGTCGTCTACGAGGGCCAATCAATCGAGATGGAGCGGTTATGGTTGTGGGTGGCAAGAAATATTCCGGGTCTTTCAGCTTCTCACCGCGAGGCGGTCATGCGCCGCCATGGCCTGAGTGCGGAGGATCTCGCCGCCGTCGCCGCTTCTGCCAATGCGCGCTACCTCGCCCTGGACGCCGCGCGGCAGGCCAACCCGCCCTTCATCGATTCACCCGACTGGATGCACTTGCCGCTGACTGGGTATCCCGATTGCTCGCTGTGGCAGCCGTATCTGGATGAAATCATTACCCATCCTGCGCCTGATGCGTTTCGCGCTCGGCATAACTTTCGCACGACGATCAACGTGCCGGGATTTCACGTCACCACTTGGTTCGATATTTTCTTGACCAGCGTCTTAGCTGCCTTTACCGATATCCAAGCTCGGGTTGGCAACCAACGGCTGTGGATCGGACCTAACGCTCACTACTTTGTCTATGAACGCAATTTCTGGCCACGAGATCCTTATTTCGAGTGGTTTGACCACTGGCTGAAAGACGAACCTACGAAAATTATGGAAGAGCCAGCGGTCTTCTATTCGCCTCGCTCGTGGGTCGCGGACGCTAGAAATTACGTGGCCAATGACTGGTGCCAGGCAGAGCATTGGCCGCCGCGTGGCGTCGTCCAGCGACGCTTGTACTTGACTGGCGACGGTCGCCTCAGCGCGGACGGCCCCGGTGGCGGCACGAGAAGTTATCTGTACGATCCTCACCACCCGATACCAACGCTCGGCGGTCGTAATATGTTGATCGACAGCGGGCCGCGAGATCAACGTCCGGCGCAGACGTTGCCAAACTACGGACTCAGCTATCGGAGCGAGGTTCTCGCGGAGGATCTTACCATCGCAGGTGCGGTGGACATCACGCTCCATGTACAATCGAATTGCCGGGACACAGATTTTGTCGCGAAGTTGATCGAGCTGCAACCAGATGGCTGCGCCCTGCTGTTGATGGATGGAGTAGTGCGCGCAATGTATCGCGAGGCTGACGCTGGGCCACAGCCGTTAGCGGCAGAGCAAGTCTATCAAGTAGGGATTCATCTAGGCGATATCCATCATACCTTTCCGGCTGGCAGTCGCCTGCAAGTAGATGTTACCAGTAGCAACTTTCCCCGTCGCGCTCGCAATACCAACAGCGGCAACCCTATCCTGGCCAATGACACCGCAGCGGACATCTGCATCGCCACCAATGTTGTCTATCATAGCCAGGAGCATCCATCGTTCATTGTCTTGCCATGGCTGAGAGAGAAGGACGCTAACCCTTGAGAAAGCGATCCCCTGCGACACTGCTCGCAGCAAAATCTATTCAGTCAGCTAAGTCCTTGAATTTGTGGTGGAGCCGAAGGGAATTGAACCCTCGACCTCTAGAGTGCGATTCTAAAGTCAATTGTTCTCGAAAATTCTTGTTTTACGTAGATTTGCGTGGCCCGCCGCCTATTTAGCGGCTTTCCCTCTTGCGCTGAATTACGCTACAATACGCTCAATTTTGATAGCCAACAGCCACCAAAACAGCCACTCACAAAAAGAGAGAAAGCGAAGTCGAGAGTAAACCACTGCTGTCTGCTTTCTGGCAAATAGATCGGAAGAGGGAATGGAAACGCAACCGAAAATCGCCTCTCTGCCAATTACTATTCCTGATGGCAACAGGTCGGAGGGGGAAATGGAAGCGAAACCGAAAAGCCCCTCTCTGCCAATTGAAATTCCG
>SYOC01000313.1 GCA_005804965.1 Pseudomonadota bacterium | reverse complement strand
CCTGGTGCGCGACGAGCAAGGGCAGAAAATGTCGAAGACCAAGGGGAATGTCATTGATCCTCTTGATGTGATGGCGACCTACGGCACAGATGCCTTGCGGTTTACGCTGACGGCCATGTCGGCGATGGGGCGCGATATTCGCCTGTCCGGAGATCGCATCACCGGCTACCGCAACTTCGCCAACAAGGTGTGGAATGCCGCGCGGTTTGTTCTGATGAATCAGGCAACGGGCAACGGGCAACAGGCAACGGGGCTCAAGCACGAGGATCTAGGGTTAGCTGACCGTTGGATTCTGTCGCGGTTGCAACGGGCGATTCAGGAAGTGCGGCAGGCGTTGGATGAGTATCGCTTCAACGAAGTCGCGGCGGCGATTTATCAATTCACGTGGCATGAGTTCTGTGACTGGTATCTGGAACTCAGTAAGATCACGCTGGATGGTCCAGACGAGGAGGCACGCGAGCGCACGAAATCTGTGCTGGTGACTGTGCTTGATGCCGTGCTCAAGCTCTTGCATCCGCTGATGCCGTTTATCTCCGAAGAGATTTGGCATGCCCTGCATCCCGAGCGAACCAACGACAGCATTATGGTGCAGCCGTTCCCGCAAATGGATGCCGCCTTCACCGATGCTGAAGCAGAACAGCGCATGGAGCTGGCGATGGATGTGATTCGCGCGGTGCGCAACATCCGCTCGGAAATGAGTCTCCCGCCGTCGCAAGAATTGTCGGCGATCATCATTCCCAAAGAACCCGCCGTGGAAGTGCAATTACGCGAACAAGAGAGTGTGCTGCGACGCTTAGCACGTTTAGGCGACCTGCGGTTTCAATACGATGGTGAGCGTCCGCGTGGTGCTGCCTTGGCCATCCTTGAAAGCGGAGAAGTGTATGTGCCGCTTGCCGGGCTAGTCAATCTGCAAGAAGAGGCTAAACGCCTGGAAAAAGAAATCGGCAAGGCGACCAACGACTTGGCTGGCGTGCAACGCAAGCTCAGCGACCCCAAGTTTATCGAACGTGCGCCGGAAGAGATTATCGAAAAAGATCGCGACCGCGCCGCTCAGCTTGAAGAGAAACGGCAAAGTCTGGAAAAGAGTTTGGAACGGCTGCGGCAGATTGAAGCGTAATCTCGACCTCATAGGTATGTAACCTTATGTGGAGAGAATCGGAGAAACGGAGACGGGGAGAAACGGAGACAAGAGGGCAGCTCTGTTTTTCTCTCCGGTTCTCCGATTCCCCGATTCTCCGATTCCTGTAAAGCTCATGTTTCCTTTCACCCATCCCTCGGTTGCTCGTCTCATCGCTATGGCTCTCGAAGAAGACTTGGGCCGGGGCGATGTGACGACCCTTGCCACGATTCCCCCCGATGTGACTGCACGCGGCAAAGTGACGGCTAAGGCCGATCTCGTCGTGGCCGGGTTACCCTTGGCAGCAATGGTGCTTCATTCCGTCGATGCGACTGCTGGGGCGCGGGCTCTCTGTCCCGAAGGCAAGGTCATTGTGAAAGGAGAGGTTGTCCTCGAACTATGGGGCAAGGCGGCGAGTCTGCTTATTGCTGAGCGCACCCTGCTCAATTTGCTTCAGCATGTGTCCGGCGTGGCCACGCTGACACGCAAGTTCGTCGATGCTGTCGCCGGGACACGCTGCACGATTCTCGATACTCGTAAGACCTTGCCCGGTCTGCGCGTGCTCGACAAATATGCCGTCGTGCAGGGCGGTGGTGCCAATCACCGCATGGGGCTCGATGACGGCGTGCTGATCAAAGACAATCACATCGCGGTGTGTGGTGGCGTCGGAGCCGCTGTCCGCCGGGCACGTAGCCGCGCCTCTGCGCTCTTGCGTATTGAGGTCGAATGCTCCACGCTAGACGACGTGCAGCAAGCTGTTGATACGCAAGCCGATATCATTTTGCTTGATAACATGACGACGGCACTGATGCGCGACGCGGTGCAATTGGTCAACGGTCGAGCGCTGCTCGAAGCTTCAGGCAATATGAGTGTAGAGCGAGTCCGTGAAGTGGCAGAGACCGGCGTTGATTTTATTTCGGTGGGCGCACTCACGCATTCGGCCCCGGCGGTAGATCTGAGCATGGCCATTACTACGGAAGTGGAAAGCTGAACGTAGAAAGCTCAAAGTCGAAAGTGGAAAGTTTGGAGTCCGCTACAATGAACGACACTGCTGACCCTCCTAGCCAAGACTTTGCCACCACGCTCTCTGCTCTCCTAACCACGCCATCTTTCGGCGAGCCACTCCATTTTTTCCCTTCCATCGACTCCACCAACATCTACGCTGCTCGCCTCGCCCGCGAAGGTGCGAGCACAGGCACTGCCGTCATTGCCGACGAGCAAACCGGCGGCAAAGGGCGTTTGGGCCGAAGTTGGGTCTCGCCTCCCGGCGTCAATCTGTATCTCTCTCTTCTCCTGCGACCGGCAGTGTCTACTGCTGTGGTGCCGCAATTGAGCCTGCTCGCAGCAGTCGCTGTGGCTGAAGCGATTATCGAAGTCTGCCAGCTGACGCCAGCAATCAAATGGCCCAATGATGTGCTGATTGCTGGGAAGAAAGTGTGCGGCATCCTCGCTGAGATGCAGACCGAAGGGACTACGTTGCGGGCTGTCATTTTGGGCATCGGCGTCAACATTAATGCGCCGCTGTCCGCGTTCCCTCCCGAGTTGCACGACAAGGCTTCCTCGCTCCTGTTGGCTGGCGGAAAAACGGTAGATCGTGCGGCATTTGCTGCGGCTTTGCTGACCCACCTTGAGAAATTGTACGTTCTATGGATAGAACAGGGCTTCCCGGCCCTGCGATCCGCATGGGAGCATCATGCCTCTGGACTGCTCGGAAAAAAAATCTCCGTAGCTGCCCCCGAGGGAACCGTCTCCGGCATCGTGTTGGGCTTGGATATTGATGGTGCGCTGCTGTTGCACGAGGAACAGACCGGTGCCCAGCGTCGGGTGCTGGCTGGGGATGTTACCGTCGTTGGTGGTTATGCGCACGGAGAACAGTCATGATTCTCGCGGTCGATGTCGGTAACACTCATACAGTGATCGGGCTCTATCAAGGCAAGAAGCTGACCCGGCACTGGCGTCTGTTAACGGAAGCTGAACGGACGGCGGATGAGTATGGCGTGCTGTTGCGGAGTTTATTTGCTGCTTCCGATCTCAATTTTTCTACAGTGGAAGGGTTGGCTGTGTCGTGTGTCGTTCCCCCTATGACCAATGTCATGACGGAACTGGCACAGAAGTATTTTCGTATGCAGCCCTTGCTTGTCGGGCCGGGCATCAAGACGGGGATGCCGATTCTCTATGATAACCCCCGGGAAGTTGGTGCCGACCGCATCGTCAACGCGGTGGCGGCGTACGAGCGCTATCACGATGTCACTATCGTCGTCGATTTCGGCACGGCGACAACTTTCGACTATGTCACTGCGGCGGGGGAATATCTGGGCGGGGCCATCGTGCCGGGCGTGGGGATTTCGCTCGATGCCTTGTTCCATAAGACGGCTAAACTCTACCGTGTCGAGCTGGTCAAACCACCGAAAGCTATTGGCCGCAACACCGTGCATGCCATTCAGTCGGGGATCTTTTTTGGCTACACCGCGTTGGTCGACGGCATGATTGATCGCATTCAGAAGGAAAATAAGGTGAAAGCTCGCGTCATTGCGACTGGCGGCTTCGCGAAACTGATCGCGTCAGAATCGACGTGTATCGAAGAGGTCGATGAGTTTCTTACCTTGGAAGGGTTACGCATTTTGTACGAACGGAATCAATGAGAAGCAGTTGTTAGTGAATAGTTATTAGTTTTTAGCTTCAGTAAAGAGGTCTGAACTATGAACTACCAACTACGAACTACCAACTAAAATAGGGAGGGCTATATGGCTGTTGACGACATCCGCCGCATCAGGACGGTGGGATTGCTTGCCGAAGGTGGCGCAGGAAAGACATCGCTGGGTGAGGCGATGTTGTATGCTGCTGGTGCTACGACTCGTCAGGGTCGTGTCGAAGATGGGAGTTCGGTGTTCGATTTCGAGCCGGAAGAAATCCGCCGCAAGATTACCCTGTCTACTGGGTTCCACTCGTTGACCTGGAAACGCCATCACGTGTTTGTGGTTGATCCCCCGGGTTATGCCAACTTTCTTGCCGATACCCGCTATGCCATGGAAGCATTGGGCAGCGCGGTGTTCGTAGCGAGCCCCAACGGGCACCTCAAAGTCGAAAGCGAACGCATCTGGGGCTGGGCGAACGATCTCAATCTCCCACGCCTCGTGTGTATCTCCCGTGCAGACCGGGAAGAAGGGACGTTAGCACAGGCACTCGCCGAAATGACTCGAGTCCTCGAAGCGAAGCTCGTTCCTATTCAGGTGCCCATCGGCAGCCAAGCGAACTTCCGTGGCGTCGTCGATCTCTTGACGATGAAAGCCCTGCTCTTCCAGGGCGACAACGGAGCCGTTCAAGAACAAGACATTCCCGCCGAAGTGCAAGGCGATGCCGACGAATATCGCGAGAAGCTTGTCGAAGCCGTAGCGGAAACGAACGACGATCTGCTCGCGCGTTATTTGGAAGGCGGAGAGATCTCTACGCAAGAACTGCGACAAGGGCTTCGTGAAGCCGTCGTCGCCAGCAGCTTATTCCCTGTGGTGTATGTCTCGGGCCTGCGTGGTGCCGGGATTCAGCCGCTCCTCGATGCCATCGTCGAGTACTTGCCGTCGCCAGTGGATCGGCCAGCTGTGGCCGGGACCAATCCGAAAACACACGAAGCTGCGGAACGGAAACCTGATCCCGCCGCACCTTTTTCGGCACGTATCTTTAAGACGTTGGAGTCGCCCACTGGCAAGCTCAGCGTTTTTGTCGTCACGTCGGGGAAAGTGGATAGCGACACCGTGGTGCATAACGCCACGCGCGACACCAAAGAGCGGCTTGGGCAACTCTTCCACATGGACGGGAAGAAGCAGGTGCCGGTCACTTCGGCGATGGCCGGAGAAGTCATTGCCGTCACTAAGCTGAAAGACACTCATACCGGCGACACGCTGTGCGATGAGAAAGCCCTCTTCGTATTGCCTCCGTTGATGGAGTTCGCTCCAGTGATTTCGTTCGCGCTGGGGCTGAAATCGCGCGGTGACGAAGAGAAAATTATGTCCTCGCTGCACCGCCTGGGCGAGGAGGATGCGGCCTTGAAAGTTGGGCGCGATACACAGAATAACGACATCCTGCTCTCTGGTGCCGGTCAGCTTCATGTCGAAGTGATCGTCGAAAAGCTGAAGCGCCGCTACGGCGTGGACGTTGAGCTGAAAGCCCCCAAAGTGCCCTACCGGGAGACAATCACGGCGAAGGCCGATGCTCAGGGACGCCTCAAGAAACAAACCGGTGGGCGTGGACAGTTCGGCGACACGTGGATTCGCATCGAACCATTGCCACGCGGGAAGGGGTTCGAGTTCGTCGACGAGATCAAAGGTGGGGCGATTCCGCGCCAATACATCCCTTCGGTCGAGAAGGGAGTAATTCAAGCCCTCGCTCGAGGATTTTTGGCTGGCTACCCGATGGTCGATGTCCGCGTGGCACTCTACGACGGCTCGTATCATGACGTAGACTCGTCGGATCTCGCGTTCCAGATTGCCGGTTCGTATGGCGTGCAGAACGCCATCGAGAAAGCCCGCCCGGTGTTGCTGGAGCCAGTGATGGTGATCGAAGTTGCTGTACCAGAGGAGAACATCGGCGATATTACCGGCGACCTGAACCGGCGACGCGGACGGCTCCTCAGTGTCGAGGCTAAAGGACATACCGAAATCATCAAGGCTGCTGTGCCGATGTCGGAAATCCTGACCTATGCCCCTGACCTGCGCTCGATGACGAGCGGACGCGGGACGTTTCAGATGGAGTTCTCGCACTACGAAGAAGTGCCGCATCATCTCGTCGAGAAGATCGTGCAAGAGGCCAAACAAGCCCAGGCCGAGCACGGACACGCGGCGCATTAGTCTTTGGAGAGACGCTCCAGCCGGGCGTCTCTCCTCTACCCCACTCACACACTACTCCAGCTCTCATCTGCCAATCCGAGGGAGACGTGTACCTATGAAAACCCGATATCCATGTCCGCTGTTGAGGGGAATGGCCGTGTCCGGCGTGCTGAGCACGCTGACCTGCCTCCTGCTCTTGTGTACGACACGGGCTTTCGTCGATGCCGCCGACTGGCCTCTGAGTAATCATGATCCCGGCAACAGCCGTCATCAGCCGGCGGAGACGACGATCAGTCCGGCTAACGTCAGCCGACTCGCACCTGTGTACACGGTGACCACGAATGGCGATAACTGGGCCACTCCAGTAGTTGTTGGAGAAGCGGTCTATGTCCCGGATGCCGGGGGCAAACTGTGGAAGTTTGACCGCACGTCCGGCAAGGTCATCTGGTCCCATTCCGTGTCCGAGTACAACGGCGTGGCCAGTTCCGCCGTGCGCACGAGCGTCGTTGTCACCCAGGGATTGGTCATCTTCGGAGACCGCAGCGGTGCCAATATGATCGCCATTGACGCGCAGACCGGAGAGCGGCGATGGCTCACGCGGCTCGACGAGCATCCTGCGGCGCAGGTGACGGGTTCGCCGATCGTCGTGGGCGACCGGGTCTACGTTGGGGTCTCGTCGAATGAGGGGATGAAGTTCCTCAAGGACCGGAACGCCAAGTCCAACTTCCGAGGCAGTCTCGTTGCCCTTGATGTACAGTCTGGTCAGATCGCGTGGAAAACGTGGACGATGCCAGACAATGGTGGAAAGCTCGACAGTTGGAGTGGCGGAGCGATTATCAGCGTGCCGGGGGTGAATGAGCAGAAAGGATTGATCTACTTCGGCACCGATCATCACTACTCGCAGCCGGAGTCGGTGACGGTTTGTCTCCAGGCTGCGCCCGACGACTGGAACCCCGACTGCTATCCTGTCGATGCGCGTTTCAACGCGATCGCTGCTGTGGATGTGAAGACGGGTGCGCCGCGTTGGACATTCTTTGGGGCGGGTACACGAGTGTGGGAAAGGGTCTGTGGTGAACTGCCGCGTGTGACCTATCCGTTCCCATTGCATGGAATTGGCCATGCTGCGGCAGTGCGGATCTGTCCTCCGCCAGGGGACTTTCTCAACTGGGCGTTTGCGGCTGGGTCGCCGCAAGTCTATCGCGCTACCGTTGGTGGTCGCCAGCGCGAGATCGTTGGCATCGCGCAGAAGAGCGGGGTGTATTGGGCGTTTGACGCTGAGACCGGCGAAGTCCTGTGGCATACGCTCGTTGGGCCGTGGTCAGAGCCGGGCGGACTCACTTGGGGCGCAGCCTACGATGGGCAACGCCTCTACGTGGCGCTGACGAATCTGGAGCATGTGCCGCATCGCCTCCTGTCGGGGACGGTGGTTACGGGAGGTTCATGGGCGGCGCTCGATCCGGCCACGGGGAAGCTCCTCTGGCAAACCGGCGACCCGCAAAACGCTGCGGCCTACGCCGCCCCGGTGGTTGCGAATGGGGTGGTGTATGTTGGGTCTATGGCGGCGGCGGGCGACCAGATGTACGCCCTTGATGCGGCGACAGGTAAGATCCTGTGGCGCTTTGCTGCCAGCGGGTCGGTTGGCAGCCATCCCGCCGTAGCCGACGGACGTGTGTATTGGGGCTCTGGCTTTAAATTGTTTGGCGGTGCTGGTAACAACAAACTCTATGTGTTTGGACTCGACGGCAAATAACGGGCGGGGTGGCTCGCCATCGTCTCTCGCCTTACTGCAAACCCAACCACTCTTGCAATGAAGTTGCTAACTTTTCAGCATCCTTTGTTACCAATCTCCCGACACTTTTGAGTACCAGCTTCTCATGGAGGGTAAAGATACCGCGCTTGGTAGCTGTCTCGACGTTCAACCCTGCTCCCTTCCAATTGGTGAGCACGAACTCACCCGCCAGTAGCTCTGTCGTTTTGCTGGTGAGCGGAACGATCAGGACATCCTGAGATGTATGGGGTGCATTGACAATAACGGCGGGGCGCACTTTAGCGTTGGTCAGATCCGAGAAAGGATACCGCACGAGCACAATCTCATTTTTTGAGTAGCTCGGCATAGACATCGTCCTCGGCGTTGTCCCACACTTCGCTCAACGAGGATTCACTGGCAGCTAACCAGAAACCCGTGTCCTCTTCGGGCAACAGAGTTACTAAAGCCCGTGTTCCTTCTGGAACTGTCACCTCTTCGAGCGGGACTATTTTACCGTCACGGATGACCGCCCAAATTGTATTGATCATGTTCGCTTACCTCAGTGGGTGCAGCACCCTGAAAGCTTTTCGTGGCGACAATTGCGCTAGAGCTGAATCATAAGGAGCAGCGACTGCTCCTTACACCCTGCTCACGAACTTGCGAGTAGCGCCCTAGAACCGTGCTTTGGGTACCGGCAGACCGGGAATATCTGAACGGGTGCGGAACACCGTCCCTTTGAGTTCGCGCTGGTCGTTGTTGGCGGTGACGATGTAGAGGTCGCTCATGTCCGGACCACCGAACGCGACACTAGTGATCGTCTTGCCTGGGACTTTGATGCGACGATCCAAGGTGCCGTCTTTCTTGAAACGCACGACTTCCCCAACCCCTGCAACTACCGCAACCCACACGCCGCCTTCAATGTCTACGGTCATCCCGTCGGGCATACCTTCAGGCAGTTTGGCGAAGAGCTGGCGCGGGCTCACGGTGCGGTCGGCGCGTACGTCATAGGCCCAGACCGCGCAGGTGGTCGAGTCGCAGTGATACAGCAACTTGCGGTCCGCACTGAAGCCTAAGCCATTGGTCACTTCGACGCCTTCCCACAGTTTGGTGACTGCACCCGAGGGGTCGATGCGGAAGAGGGAACCCGGTGGTGGGGTGCTCTTGAAGTCGAACTGACTGATATCGCAGCCGAACGTCCCGGCCCAGATGCTGCCATAGTCATCAATGGTCAGATCATTGAGGCCAAAGAGCGGCTTGCCGTCCCATTCCGAGAAGAGGTCGCGCAACTGGCTGGTTTGTTCGTTCCACTGGACGAGAGTTGTGCCGGTGACGATCAAGCCGCCGCCTTCGTTGAGGGCGATACCGCCGACGGCTTTGCGGTTGGGAATAAGGGTTTCGATGCGACCGTCAGGATTGCGTCGATACACGCCGCCGCCGCGAATATCGCTGTAATAGAGTCGATTCTGCTCGTCAGTGCGCGGCCCTTCGAGGAGGCCGTAGCCGGTGGCCAGGGTTTCAAATTCCATAGAATCTCCAGAGAAAATGTGAAGCTGAAAAAGAAAGAGGATGAGAAAGGTTCCCCCTCCTCATCCTCTTGGTGATGTGCGTCAGTCGCCGCAGATTGCAGCGCAGGCGCTCCTTATCTGGCCGCTCCGTTACGCAGTAACGTGCCAGGGGTCGCGCCAGTACACTGTCCGTCTTGGAAGGTTTCAACGCCGTTCACCAGGATGTGGTGATAGCCTTCGGCCTTCTGCACGCGCCGCCATTCGTTAGCGGGGAGATCGTACAGGATTTCACTCGGCATCGAACGCACGGTGTTGATATCGTAGATGACGATATCTGCCGCCATACCTTCGCGCAGCGTGCCACGATCCTTGAAGCCTGCTGCCCAAGCCATCAAGCCGCTGAGCCGGAAATGCGCCTCTTCAAGGGTCAACGTGTTGGTCTCGCGCACAAGCCACGACAACACTTCAGTCGGGTAGATGGCAGGGGTGATGAACTTCACATGAGCGCCACCATCCGATACGCCTGGCATGATGTAGGGTGAACTCATCAGCTCTTTGTAACCGGCAATGTTGGCGTTCTCGACTGGGCCAGCCCATTCCGTGCGGAGGTCATCAGCGACGGAGAGGTCGAGCATAGCATCAATCACATGCTTGCCTTCTTTTTCGGCAATCTGCGAGACCGACATGCCTTCGTATTTCAGCTTCAGCTCGGTGTTGCGCACCTTGCGCGCGATGAACTTGTGGAATTCGCCGAAGACGATGTTGAGGGTTTCCATGCCGCCGGCATCGTAGTCCGCACGCATTTCGGCGCGCAGTTCCGGGCGCGACATCTTGGCTTTGCGCTCTTCGACGGTACCGAGTGTGGCATCTTTCCACGCCGGGATGCTGTCGAACAGGTTCCAGTCTTCCAGGGTCATACGCACAGGAGCCCGCGCCGTGACCGCTTGGCCGAACACGCGCACGCCGCGTGCGTTGGCGGCCTCGACCCAGTTGAGCTGCGCCTTGTGAGATTCCGGATGCCGGTCACTGATGAGAATCGCGTTGTACAGCAAGGGGCGACCCGAGGTTTCACACATCTTTTCCAGGAAGCGGAAGTCGTCTTCCACACCGAACTTGGCTTCGCTGGCACCGGACTGCGTGAATTGAATGCAGCCGTCACCTTTTTGGGCCATCGCTTCGGCCATGCTGTGGTAGAACTCATCCGGCAGAATATCGGTGATCATCGGCGTCCCGTCATAGTCGCGCTGGACCGACACGCGGCCTTCCGGTACGAGGCGCTGTGCCGACCATCCGGCTGCACCAGCATCTACAGCTTCGTGGTAAAGCCGGACGATGGTTGCCATCTCTTTTTCATTGGGGAACCGCTTCTTGGCATCGTCGAAGCCACCCATGACGTACGCCACTGCCGGGGCGATGGGGAAGAGGTGCGACACGTTAATGCCGAGCGGCATGCTCGAAAGCCGGTCCATATACTGCGGGAAGGTTTCCCAATCGACTTTCATCGACACACGCATCGGTTCCAACGGAATCGCTTCCGTGCGGGAGAGCGCGAGCATGGCGCGGTCGGCATCTTGCGGGCGCAACGGGGCAAACCCGAAGCCGCAGTTCCCGATCGTGACCGAGGTCACGCCGTGCCAACTGCCGATTGTGCAGTAGGGGTCCCAATGCAATTGGGCGTCGTAGTGGGTGTGCAGGTCAATGAAGCCTGGGGCAACGATCTGGCCGCTCGCGTCGATGACTTTGGCGGCATCGCTGCTGTTCAGACGGCCAATCTGGGCGATCTTCCCGTTTTTAATGCCGATATCGGCTTTGTAACGGGGCACGCGCGTGCCGTCGACGACCGTACCGCCTTTGATGATGGTATCGAACTGTGGCATAGGTCCCTCCTTATTGGGATTGATTGGGTGATTCTTCGTGCCTAGTAAACTCGCACTCGCCGCAGATGTCAACAGGTCGTAGGAAGGAAAAAACCTGAGAATACCGTCACAATGAAAATGATGGTTACGCATCCGCCCGCCCTCCAGCAGCGTTCTGGGTTGACGAGCCTGACCTGTTATGCGAAGTGAATCATGCTTCTGGTAGTACGAGGTCTGTGCGAGCCGTGCTGAGGGGCAAAGAGATAAGTGGCGACGAGGACGAAAGCATGAACATGAATGTGGACAATAAACGACCACGCGGCTTTACCAGTCAAGTGCTGCGGGTGGTGCAAGTGCTCATTGTTCTCGTTGTTGCCCTCGTCTCTGCGCGACCAGAGGCGGCAGCCGACGGGACAGCCGATAAACTCGGCGAACTCTTTTTCCCCTATCGGCAAGGGACGCCCAAAGCCGCTGGTGTGACTCCAGGCCTCAAGATCGACAGCACCAATGCCCATCTACTCCAAGAGGTGCTGCCCCCCGAGCTGCTCGACCATGTCGCCGCTGGCGAGTTTTCTTTTATCCTTCAAGACACCACCGATACCCCGCTGCGCCAGGAATACATCGACGCGACCATCCAACACTCCGGAAAAGCGGCACTGGGTAGCGAGAAACTGCAAAACTACGTGGCTGGGTTGCCGTTTCCCTTGCTCGACCTGCACGACCCACAGGCTGGGATCAAAGGCGCGTGGAATTACCGTTATCGCGACCGTGGCGATAGCGTGCAGTATTGGCCAACCAACGAACACCGCACGGGAACCGGGGCGGTCGAACGCTCGGAGACGTTCTATATCGCCCAAATGTTCGGTCCGCACAGCGCTGGCGGAGCTGCGGCCGGCGATCGCCAAGCCTGGGAGCGGCGTGGTATCTATGCCAAGCGCTATATGCGCTTCGTGGCACCGTCAGATGCCGAAGGCCGACAGGTGATGAGCCTGACCTATGAGAACGACCTACAGTTGGACGACCAGTGGCTCTACGACCCGCGTACCCGTCGCACGCGCAAGGTGGTCTATAATCCTTACGAAGCTCCGGGTAACGGACAACTGCTCTCAGAAGACACCTCTGGATTCAATGGCTACCTGCACGTTTACGACTGGACCTACGTCGGAGAGAAGGTGGTGCTCGCTCCTAGTCCCATTCGCTCTGCTGAGCCGACGCTGGGGGGAAGAGGCAACTGGTATCCAACTGACCCGTGGGAACTACGCAAGGCGATTGTCCTTGAAGCCAAGTCACGCGATTCACATCCTCTCTATAGTCGGCGGCTGTTGTACCTCGACGCGCAAACCTACGCGAACCTGTACACTTTCGCCTATGACCTCGAGGGCAAGCATCGCCGCACGTTTCTCCAGGTCTATTTTCATCCGCAATTTAATCCTTGGAACAACAAGGTCTGGTTGCCACAGATCTCGGCGCAGTTGTCGCTGGATTACGAACGCGACCGCGCCTCGATCTTTCAGACCCATAAAGTTGTCTACAACGAACATTTGAATGAGAATCGCTGGTTTAGCATCATGGCGTTGATGCTCAACGGTAAATAAACCGTATTGCTACGAAGCAGATAGCTTTCTCGAATACAAAGGAGGACTGTATCATGGCATTAACTCTCGAATTGGCGGAACGTTTCTTAGCTGCGGCCAAAGCCAAGGCGCAAAAAGAAGGCTGGGCGATGAGTCTAGCGGTCGTCGACACGGCAGGGAATGCTGTCGCCTTGGCGCGAATGGACGGTGCCCGTTGGATGACGGCTGGAGTGGCGCAGAGCAAAGCCTTCACCGCCGCGTCGTTCCGTCGTTCGTCGCGCGACGTAGCGGAGCTGGCGCAGAGCCGTCCGGCGTTGATTGGAAGCATCAGCGATATTGTCGGACGACCATTGCTCTTAGCTGGCGGTGGATTGCCCCTGATTGTTGGTGGCGAACTCATCGGTGGCGTCGGTGCCAGCGGTGGTACGGAAGATCAAGACATCGAATGCGCCAAGGCCGGGATCGCGGCCATTGGCGGCGAGTAAAGGAGCGTCGGCCTTGCCGACGTGAATGAACTGCTCGGTGCAGGCACGGCAACAAAGGGGGAGCGTATGGATGCCGAAAACACCTGGGAAGTAGAGAACGACCAAGCAGCCCGTCTCTATCAACGCGGCCAATATGGAGCAGCGGAACTCATGTTTCGCTCGGCGCTGCACGAGGCCGAGAAGTTCGGTGCGACCGATACCCGCGTGGCCATCGTGCTGAACAATCTTGCCAACCTCTGTCACAACCAACGCAAATTGACCGAGGCCGAAGCGTTTTATCTGCGGGCCTTGGCGATTCGCCAGGAAGCCTACGGTCCGCAGCACCCGTGGGTCGCACAAAGCCTCAACAACCTCTCCTCGCTCTATCGCGAACTTGGGCGGCTGCAAGAAGCCGAAGCGTTCTCGCTGCAAGCGGTGGCGATTGCTGAGGCGTTGATGGGGCCAGACCATTGGCGCATCACCAACTGTCTCAACAATCTAGCCGCCGTGTACATGGCGCAAGCGCGTTACGGCGAATCTGAAGTGTGCTTCCAGCGCACGCTAGCTATTCGACGGCGTTTCTTTGGCGATGGCGACCCTACCGTAGCGACCACTCTGTGCGGATTGGCCGAGCTGGCGATGGCGCAAGGAAAACACGCCGAGGCCGAGCCGCTCTTCCAACGCGCACTCGCGATACGAGAAACCGAACTTGGCGCACACCACCCTGGCGTAGCGGTTGTGTTAGAGAAGTATGCGGGGCTGCTCCGTCAGACAGAACGCGTAGCCCAAGCCGGAGAGTATGAAACCCGCGCCCAGGCGATTCGCGTCCAGGCGCAGGGAGCTAACGGAGAAGGCTGAGTGGCGAGTGGTTTATCCTTTCGGCGTCACCAAACGAAAAATCTTACGCAGCACATTCGAAGCATTTAGATACGGGGCTGACTGGCTCATGTCCGAGATCTCGCTGTAGCGGTCGCGAATCTGTTCGGGGGTGGGAATTGTGTCCGTGCCAAAGACCGCCCCGTGCGCTTCTCGGACTTCCACCTTGGCGTAATATCCGGCTCCGGCTTCGATGATATGCCCGGTCTCTTCGTTTTCCGGTGCGCACATCCATGCCACTGCCGCCGTCACGAATTCTGGTTTCATGAGGTGGGCGGTTTTCGGGGAAGTCACGTTCTCGGTCATACGGGTGAGAGCGATGGGTGCAATGGCGTGGACGGTGATGTTATGTCGGCGTCCTTCCTCTTTCAGGGCATGCATGAAGCCGACCACTGCCATTTTGGCCGCACCATAGTTCGTATGTCCGTGGTTGCCGTAGAGACCTGCGCCAGAGGTGGTCATCACGATGCGCCCGAAATTCTTCTCGTGCATCGTCGGCCACGCGGCGTGGGTGCAATACACCGCGCCCATCAGGTGGACATCGACTAATGCGCGAAAATCGGCGAGTTCCATCT
>SYOC01000312.1 GCA_005804965.1 Pseudomonadota bacterium | reverse complement strand
CCCCAGCACCTGCGCCACCGCCCCTACGCTCTGACCGGCTCGCACCAGCCGTACCGCCTCGATCTTGAACTCCAGCGTGTACTGCGCTCTCTTGCCTCTCGACATTTTCGCTCTCCTTGCTCAAAGTGTAGTTCCTCAGCAGGGGATACGTTTTTCGGGGGCAAGGTCAGACCGCCTCACAGCGTCGGGAAACACGAGGCCAGATTGCTCGTAGAGCCGCTCCAAGGAAGAAGCCCTGGGCGGCTTCTCATTCTTGATCGATTCCTGATACCGCGTCAGCCGCCGCCGATCCGTGACGTTGCGGTTCGCCAACTCATGGACCTCGCTAGTCAACCGATCAGCATCCTGTTGAATTGATTCGTACTGCGGATGAACCTTGGAGCTGTCCAATGCCTGCTTTGCTGCGCTGGCTTGTTGTTCGAGCTGAATCCGCTGTGTTTCCAATTCGCCAACGCTGCCGACAGCTCCCGTCATTGCGCCCGTCTTGATGGCCTTCTCTATCGCCTTCACTCCATCTGCCTGGTCCTTCAGGCTCTGCCACCTACCCGCGTACTCCCAGTTCATTCCGAGCAGGTAGGCGGTGTGGAGCTGAATGTCCCATGTCTTCTGCTGCCTGAAGTAGCGGAACGGAGTCGAATAGGCGTCCGGGCCGCGCCGGACAAAATAGGAAATTAGGCTGCGGTAACTCAGGTTGTAAGGCAGTTGATCAACAGAACGGGAGACGTCGAAGAGCGCCCAACCCAGCAGGGTTCGCCAACGGTCGGCCCTGAAGACACGGTCGCGGGAGTCTTCATCGATGTCAGGTTGCTCAATCCATCCTGTCGTAAGGCCGTCGATGACGATTCGATTCTGGTCCGCCACAGCCCGGGTGACCCTCACCCGGTTGCCAGCAAGGGTGAGTTCAATGGTAAACGCCCAATCCTTCAAAGGCTCAATCAACAGCCCACTTCCTTGAGTCGCGCGACTGCCCAAACAAAAATCGATAATTTCAATGAGGGTAGATTTACCGAGCCCGTTTCTCGTGTCCTTCACCGTCGATGTTTGTGAGCGCTCAGCGAGGATGACGTTAAGACCCGTGGTGAACTCCACAACATGAAAGGACCGTTGATTGGCGGTTATGTTGTGAATCATGTCCCTTGCCTTCGGATCATGCCTTGAGAGATATCGACTACTCCGGTGATATGGAGCAGGTCGAGGGCCGACACGAAACGCTCGAAGGTACCCACGGCCCGCTCATTGCGCACCCTTTCCCAAAGACTCGTGACCGTCTGCGGGCGCTCCAGGTGCGCAAGAATGACGGCCCCGACTCCGAGAAGCGCTTGCTCCTCCGTGATGTGTTTAGACGGCAGAATCACTTGTCGAATACCTCGCACGCTTCAAACAGGTAGACCAAGACGGCTATCCCTGCGTACCGGCGCGCCTGCTCCGTGAGCCCTCGCTGGGAAAAGCGACACATCAAATCAAAGAGGTCGTCTCCAACGTGTCCGTCCTTCCTCAATCGATAGTATTCGTTGAGGAATCCCACTTTGAGTCTCTCCGGGAAATCGAGGTCAGTCTGCGCCACGCTCTCAACATAGGTTCCGACTTCGCGCGCCAAGCTGAGCCCCATGGTCACGATGAAGCGTGAACTGCTTCCAAGCTCATTCTTCTTGAGTTTGTCGTCTGGGGGGATGAGGGAGAAGTCTTGGTCGGCCTGAACCGGCGGCTCAACCTGTGTGATCCATCTAGTCGCTTCCTCAAGCTCCGGAAACCCTACGCCGGCAAACGCCTCGGCCATTGCCTCACGCACCTTGGTCTCATGCTGCGATTTCAAACTGTGCAGTCGGTCGGCGGGGAAGGCGCCCGCCTGCTTGTCGATCTGGGTATGGTGGTCGCCGCAAAGGTAAATAAGATTGCTGTAGTGGTTTCTCTGCTCATCACTCATCGATTCGTCGTAGCGCGCAGCGCCAAGCTTTTCGCCCGCAATATGCGCTGCTTCACCCAACACCACCGGGTTCGAATGGTCTCCGTCAACTGAAAGGGTTCGCTCGCAGTTCGGAAAGGCGCAGCGGTCGCCACTGCGAAACGCAAGCAGTAATTTGGTCGTGTAACGTGCGCTCATCAGAGCACCTCAGCATTGCCATTGCTGTGGCGGCCATCAACCGAAATCATGCCTTCCAGACGTATCTGGCCGGAGATGAGCTTCGGCAACAAGACATCGCGCAGCGTGGCGAGACTGTTTGCCTCGGCTGCTGTCGACTGCTGCCGCGCAAAGGCCGGCGCAACTTTCTCCCCGAACGCCGCCAAGACATCGTCTGACGGCATGCACAGTTTGTACCGCGAGCTGAAGAGCGTAAATGCGAGGTTCTTGATGCCTGTCGTGCCGTTCTCAAACTGAAGGAACTCGTCAGCCGAGTACAGAGCTCGGAGCCAGAGGTAGATGGGCTTCGAGTACACGCGCTTTTTCGGTCTCAGCAATCGGCAGAAGTTGGAGCACACGAGGGGTGCATCTAAGCGCTGAAGCAATCCGTCCGAAACGAGGACGGGTCGCCCGGTCGACTGCGTTGGGCTTCCGCCTGAGATCTCTACAACCAGATCGCCTTCCGACAATCGACGTTTCTTTAGGCTCGACAGCTTCAAATAGCGGACAGGCATCTTGCCCACCCCACCTGCCTGGAGATCCGGAATGTCAGCACCCCGAATGCACCGTGCTCGCTCGGTGTGGTCTAGCGATGGCTCATCAACGCCCCAGTCTCCGCCGAGCACGACTCCGGCTAGGTCGTCGAGGACCTTCACCTCCCACCCCTCCGGAATCGCGCCGATTTCGGTGGTGACGAGGCGGGCAGGGAAGAGGTCGGCGAGAGGTTTGGGGAGGCCGGGGTCGCGGCCTTCGGCCTTGG
>SYOC01000311.1 GCA_005804965.1 Pseudomonadota bacterium | reverse complement strand
TCGGCCCGACACATAGAATAATCCCATAGGGCTTGCTCAGCAGTTTGAGGAACTCGCGCAGGTTCCGCTCTGACATGGCCAGTTGTTCGAGTGGGCGTGGTTCGCCTGTGGTCAACAGCCGGAGAATGACATCTTCGTTTTCCTCGCCGGCCGTGGGAATCGTAGCGACACGGAGTTCGATCTCGCGATCCGGTAACGCGAATTTGATCTTGCCGTCTTGCGGTTTGCGACGCTCGGCGATGTCGAGCTGCGCCAAGATTTTGAGTCGCGAAGCGAGCGGACGGCGGTAGTCTGCCGCCACCTTTTGATACTCGTGGCAATGGCCGTCGATGCGAAAGCGGATCACGGTTTCGGCTTTGTCTCCATACGGCTCGATGTGAATATCCGATGCGCCTCTCGTGTGGGCATCGAGCACCATTTTATTCACAAGGCGCACAACGTCGTTGGCATTTTCATCTAATGAAAGTCCGGTCATTGACTCTTTGCGAGCGGCTCGCTCCCCGCCCATCAAGCCAGAACGTGCCGACACATCACTCCGCCCGTCGGCAATGGCTTCCCCGCTGGCCGTGACAATGAGGCGTTCAATATCATCGCGCAAGCCGACCTGAAATTGGACTTCCTGCAACGGAAAGCGGCGTTTGATATCCTGCACTTTCATCGCGTGTGGGTCGTCGATCACCACTTCGACAATTCGTTCCGTGGCCCGGAGCGGCACCCAGATATTGGCTTTGAGGTAGTTGAGATTCAGGTTTTTCAGCAGCGCTGATGGGATGCGCACTCGCTCGTTGGCAGTAAAGAACGGACATTTATAAAACGCGCTCAACGAACGCCCTAAGTCGGCACGCGCGATTTTGTAGGTCTCTAGCAGGACAATTTCGAGCGGGCGCTGCGTGTCGCGGGCGGTGGCGATGGCCGCGTCTAATTCAGCCTGCGTCAGCAGACTGGAAGACAGAAGACCATCGAAGCGCGACGGTTTCCGCTGCGCCAGTTGATACTGTCGTTGCAAAGCAATGCCGAGGGTGGCGGCAATCTCTTGGACCCGCTCTTCGTCGTCACGGGTGAAGCGTTCAGTAGATTTCTTGTTAATGATTTGGATGACGCCAATCAAGGCTTGACCGGAGACGCGCACCGGTACGGTCAGCACTTGTGTGGTCCGCATACCGCTGCGTTGGTCCCACGAGTTATCGAAAGCGAGTGTTGGGCTAATTGTGGCAAGTTCGGTTTTGTCGTAGGCGTTGGCGACATTGACGGTCAAGCCATTACGCGCCACGAAGCCAACGAGGCTCTGGTCGTTGAGTGCGACCCGCACCTCACGCACGGTATTAAGGTCGGAGAAGCGCGAGTACACTTCCTTCTGGTCGTAATCGACGGCGTACAGTGCCAACCGTTCGGCATCGAACAAACCGAGAATCTCGTCGTGCAGCTCAATGAAGAGTTGGTCCAAATCTTTGGCGGCGTGGATGCGGTTGATGACACGCCGCACGCGCTCGCCATACGCGACTTGCGCTTGGAGCGATTCCAGGCGAGTTTTGGGACGGTTCTCTCGCAACATCGTTATTTCTCCTCCTTCGAGGGATCCAGGGGAAAGATGCGGCCCTGAGCCGGGTATTGCCTTATTGGCGAGAAATTGTCAACAGTTTTTGCAGCAGGCGAGATGTGCCTTGTGACGGTCAGCCTCAGTATGGTACAGAATCTGGTCATGAATTTGGCACAACATTTCTGGCAACATTTGCAGCAGCAGGGCGAGCGAGTCATCCTCGAACGACTCGAAGCCAATGGCACTATCACGTGGCGACAAACTCGGAGCGGGTTACAGGCCGAGGCCTCGCGCTGGATGGCGGCGCTCCAGGCCGCAGGGGTCGGCCCCGGTGACCGCGTGGCATTGTCTCTCGGCAAAGCCTCTGGACTGGTCACGGCGCATCTCGCGGTCTTAGGCATCGGTGCTGGCGTGGTCCCGCTCAACCCGGCGCTGACCGCGCGCGAAACCGAGGCTGTGCTGGAGAAGGCTGAGGTGCGGTTAGCGATCTCTCATGCTGATACTGTGACGCGCTCCCCGCAGATCGTGTCTGCTGTACACGGCCCGTGGTGGATCGTCGGCCAAGACGAAGTGTTACCACCCGGTACGATTGCTATGGGCGAAGTTCTCGCTGCTCATCAGCCTGGAGCAGAGCCGGTTAAGCGCAATGACGATGATCTCGCCTTATTGTTGTTTACCAGCGGCACGACTGGCGTGCCCAAAGGTGTGGGGCTTACGCATGCGAACTTGCGCTCTAATCTTCAAGCCCTGTTGGTCGATACGTGGGCAATGACCGAGCAGGATCGTCTCCTCCATACCTTGCCTCCGCATCATTTGCATGGCTTGGGCTTGGGAATCTACGGCTCGCTCTATGTCGGTAACTCGGTCGTGCTATTAGAGCGCTTCGACCCTGCGGTGGTTGTACAGGCGTTCGGACCCCAGCGCGTGACGGTGTTTATGGGGGTGCCAACCATGTATCACCGCATGCTTGACGTAGATGGGGTTGTCGATCTTTCGTCTATACGTTTGCTCACCTGCGGCTCGGCCCCACTCTCGCCGGAAACCTTTCGTCGTTTTCAGGAACGCTTCGGGTTTACGCTGGTGGAACGCTACGGTCTCACGGAAACTGCCATCAACACGTCCAATCCGTTGCCGCCGCGTGGTCAGCAAAAACCTGGCAGCGTTGGTCTCCCATTGCCGGGAGTGGAGGTTGGTATCTTCGACCCACAAACGCAACAGCAGTTGCAGCTCGGGGAAACTGGCGAGATTTGGGTGCGCGGACCAAACGTGTTTGGTGGGTACTGGCATAACCCAGAAGCGACAGCGGCAGCCTTCTCTGGCAAATGGTTTCGCACCGGCGACCTCGGCGCGTTCTCGACTGATGGCTACGTTGCTATTCTTGGCCGCATGAAAGAACTCATCATCGTTGGTGGCACCAACGTGACCCCAGGCGAAGTTGAAGCCGTGTTGGAAACCGACGAAGGAGTGGCCGAGTGTGCAGTCGTCGGTATACCGGACCCGGACCTAGGCGAGCGCATCGCCGCGTTCATCGTGGCACGTAGCGGAGAAGCACCGGAAGCGTTAGAGCAACGGTTACGCGCCAAAGCGGAGAAGGATTTGGCACCGTACAAACGTCCGCGCGTCTACCGCTTTCTCGACGCTGTCCCGCGCAATGCTATGGGCAAGGTCGAACGTAATAAGCTACGCGAGAGCTAAGCCAGAGTGCATGACCTTCGTACGCTGTACGATGGAGCTTTTCAGGAATGTCATTCCGAGCGCAGCGAGGAATCTCGCTGCGAGCCCCTTCGTTCGTCGCTATCATCTCTTGGAAATGTCTTTGCTGAGGAGATTGGAGGAATCGGTGATGTTCCGTTTGTACGACTACTTGGAATCTGGCAATGGCTACAAAGTGCGCTTGCTGTTGACGCAGCTCGGTATCCCTTTTGACAGAGTCGAGCTAGACATCGTCAAGGGTGAAACGCGCACCCCGGATTTTCTGGCAAAGAATCCTAATGGACGCATTCCCGTCTTGGAGGTTGCGCCAGGGGAATTTTTAGCGGAGTCGAATGCGATCCTTTTCTATCTGGCCGAGGGGACGCCGCTGCTGCCGTCGGATCGTTGGCAGCGAGCGCAGGTCCTCCAGTGGATGGGTTTTGAGCAGTATAGTCACGAGCCGAATATCGCGACCTCGCGCTTCTGGATCTCGCATCAGCTCCTGACCCCGGAGCGACGTGCGCAGTTGCCACAGAAACAGGCGCTCGGCTATGCCGCGTTGGACGTGATGGAGAAACATCTCACTGAGTGCACCTTCTTTGTCGGCGGCCGCTACTCCATCGCTGACATTGCCCTGTATGCCTACACTCATGTTGCGCATGAAGGCGAGTTTGACTTGAGTCGTTATCCCTACATCCGTGCATGGCTGGAGCGGGTGCGATTACAACCGCGACACATTCCTATTACGCACGGCGAGCGCTGACCACGTTTGTAGCACGACGGCACAGAGGAGATGCGGGCCTGTTCGATAGCTATCGAGCGTAGCTCGGACCGGAAACAGGAGCCGGGCGTGGTCACTGCTGATGTCTGCAACAAAGCCATCCGGATTGTCGTGCCCTCTTCAGCATGGTCGCTGCCTTCTCATTCCCCAAGCTCTTCTTCTGCCTGTCCGCTCTTCGGGCCAAAACACACCCCGCGCGTGGATTGCTGGATGAAATCAAGCAGGTAGGTTACATCCGCCGTGCAGGATTCTTGGCGTAATTCTTCGACCACGCGCCGGAGGTTGACGCGCTGATGGAACAGCCGCATGAATGCGTGCCGGAGTGCACGGATGCGCTCGCGGTCAAAGCCCGCTCGCCGCAGCCCAACGATGTTAATGCCCCGCACCGTGTGGGTACCGTCCATAATGCAGAACGGCGGTACGTCGCGGCTGGTACGCGACAGCCCGCGCAAAATGGCGAGCGTGCCGATGCGCACGAACTGATGGACGACGCAGTTACCAGACACAAAAGCGCGATCTTCGACCTGCACGTACCCGGCCAATAACGCGCCACCGGCGATGATCGTGTGATTACCGATCTGGCAGTTGTGCGCCACGTGCGAGTGATGCATCAGGAAGTTATCGTCGCCGATGATGGTCGCGCTGCCTTCCTTGGTGCCACGATGAATTTGGCTGTGCTCACGGATGATGTTGCGATGACCGATGATGAGCGCAGTCGGGGCACCATTGTACGCAAGATCTTGCGGAACATGGCCGATGACCGCGCCCATGTGAATCTCATTCTCCGTTCCGATGTCTGTGTTCCCGGTCAGTACCGCGTGCGCCAGAATTTTGGTCTTGCGACCGATGCGCACCGGCCCATCAATAACGACATACGGGCCAATGTCTGCCTCTGAGTGAATGTCGGCTCGGGGGTCAATCAACGCGGTAGGGTGGATAGGCATGGAGGGCCTGTCGAAAATAAGGGGTGGAAAGTGAAGGTTATGCTCGTTTAGAGGAGGGCTTTTGCTTTGCCGTAGCGGCTGAGGGGTCTAGAGCATCTTCGTCCTCCGAGATGTGTTCCCCTGGCAGTCGATAAGATTCGTCCGCCCAGGCTCCGAGGTCGAGGAGGCGGCAACGGTCTGAACAGAATGGGCGATAGGGATTACCTTGCCAGAGCACTGGCGTTCGGCAGGTTGGGCACTTCACGGAGCGCATAGGGCAGTCAGGAGCTAGGGTTGAGGTGGAGCGGGCGACCGGATTCGAACCGGCGACGTCCAGCTTGGGAAGCTGGCATTCTGCCAGCTGAATTACGCCCGCTCAGGTCGTTTCCTCGTCCAGCTTGGAGGCTGGCGTCAGAAATGAAAAACCCCGGCCTCGTCCTACTCTCCCACGGCATCGAGTCCGTAGTACCATCGGCGCTGGAGGGCTTAACTTCCGTGTTCGGGATGGGAACGGGTGTGGCCCCTCCGCCATTGAGACCGGGGTAATTTTGTTGTGGGGATGTTATTCACGAAATTCCGTGCGGTGTCAAGCGGGCACGAAGCCCTGTGGGTTGACTGGTTTTCTAGCGGTCCCTAAGATCCGAGAATCTTTATGAAAACGTCAATCGGCACGATCTTCGCCGCAAGCATTGCCGCGAAACAGCAATTCCTCTCCGATAATGCTGCTACCCTTGAGCAGGTGATTAACACCATTGTTCGCACTTTTCGGGCTGGCGGGAAGCTCCTCTTGTTCGGCAATGGCGGCAGCGCTGCCGATGCCCAACATCTCGCAGCGGAATTTGTGAATCGTTATGTGATCGAACGCCCGCCTCTGCCGGCTCTGGCACTGACCACGGATACTTCGACGTTGACCGCTATTGCCAACGATTATTCTGTGGCTGAGGTGTTCGCGAAACAAATACAGGCGCTAGGCCGGCGCGGCGATGTCGCTCTGGCGCTTTCTACCAGTGGCAATTCAGCGAATGTCTTGCGTGCGCTCGAAGTTTGTCGTGCATTAGGCATTTATACCGTGGGGTTGACTGGCGGATCTGGTGGCAAGATGGCCGCGCTTGTCGATGCGTTGTTGTGTGTGTCGGCAACATCAAGTACACCGCGCATCCAAGAGACGCACATTCTCGTTGGGCATGTGATCTGTGAGATGGTGGATCAGATTCTGTTCGGTTCAGAAAGCGGCCGCGTGTGAAATTTCCTCCTTTGGACCCCTCCCTGGCTGCGACGTATCCCCTCGCTCAACGAGCCAGCAAGGTTGACACTGCAATTTTGGGATCGCCTTGGACGTTGGGAGGGCAGCTCCACGAGTTTTTGCGTTCTTTGCCGCAGACGTTAGCCGCAGCCGATCTGCGTGAGCTTGCCCGACGCATCGCCACGGCAGTGCAGACCCAACGCCCAGTCATTCTCGGCATGGGGGCGCATCCTATTAAAGTCGGCCTTTCTCCATTGATCATCGATTTCCTTGACCGAGGCATCTTTTCCGCTGTGGCCATGAACGGTGCCGGCATCGTTCACGATTTTGAGTTGGCCTATCAAGGGCAAACTTCCGAAGATGTGACCGCGACTTTGGCTGACGGAAGCTTTGGTATGGTGCGCGAGACCGGTGAGTTTCTGAATACGGCCATGCGGATCGGCGTGAAGGAGCAGGGGCTGGGCATTGGGCAAGCCGTCGGCGAGCAGGTCTTGGCCGCGCAACTTCCGCATCAACACTTGAGTATTGTAGCGGCAGGGGCGCGTCTCGGCCTGCCGGTCTCTGTCCATGTCACCATCGGGGCGGACATCATCCACATGCATCCGCAGACCGATGGTGCTGCCATCGGCGAGGGGAGTCTGCGCGATTTTTATGCGTTGGCCGGAGTCGTTGCCCATCTGGAAGGCGGCGTCTTTCTCAACCTCGGTTCTGCTGTCGTTATCCCCGAAGTGTTTCTGAAAGCGCTGAATTTGGCGCGTAATCTCGGGCATCGTGTGGAGAATTTCACCACGGCGGACCTCGACTTCGTGCGTCACTATCGTCCCGCCGTCAATGTCGTCACGCGCCCGACGCTGCAAGGTGGGCGCGGCTTCCAGTTGACCGGACATCATGAAATTATGTTCCCGCTCCTGTGCGCGGCCGTGCTTGAAGCATTAGCGTCCTCGCCATCCTGAATGTTGGGGAAAATTCAGCTACAGTACACGGTCACTGACGAAACTTCGACGCGCCTATGAAATTTATCCTCTTCCTCCTGCCGACGATTCCCGCCACTTTAGCGGAAAGAAAGCGCCTGCGTCCCATTGCCAGCCGGACAGATCGTTGGCAAGCCATGATCGAGGAAGTCACGGAAATCGCGCAACTGGCTGAGCAGGTCGGCTTCGATGCCGTGGCGTTTCCCGAGCATCATCTACACAGCGAAGGGTTCGAGATCGGCGGTCCGCCCGAGTTTTTGCTGTATGTCGCCATGCAGACCAAACGCATCAAAGTTGGCCCCATTGGCTATGTGCTGCCAAGCTGGGACCCGTTGCGCTTGGCGATTACCACCGCTTGGTTGGATCAGTTGACGGCAGGGCGCTCGTTTGTCGGCTTGGCGCGCGGCTATCAGCAACGTTGGCTCGACCAAATGGCGCAGAAAATTCATATCTCTGCAGCGACCGGCGACCGCTCCGAACCTGACGAAACCAACCGGCGGGCATTCGAAGAGGCCTATCAACTCCTCAAACTCGCCTGGGGTGACGAACCCTTTCGCTTTCGCGGCGAGTTCTACGAGTATCCCTATCCCTACGAGACGGGCACGCCGTGGCCGCCGCATATCTGGACGCGCAAATATGGTGCGCCCGGCGAAGTTGACGCCCAAGGGCGCATTCAGAAGATTGCCGTGGTTCCTAAACCCTACCAAAAGCCGCATCCACCGCTCTTTCAGGCGTTCTCGACCAGCGAATCGACCATCCGCTGGTGCGCCCGCGAGAACATTACTCCGATGATTCTTTTGTCGCGGTCTGAACAATTACGGCACTTGGCTCGTATCTACATGGAAGAGGCTGGCCGCGCTGGTCGCTGGCTGGCTCTCGGAGAAGGTGTGGGTGTGTTGCGACAGATCTACTTTGCCGATTCGCCGCGTGCAGTCGAGCGCCTCGCTGCTCAAGGTCTGGTCGGTGTTGGCTACCAACGGTTCTGGGGGCATTTTGGCTTTTGGGAGGCGTTTCGCTTTCCCGAAGATGAGTTCAATTATCCACAGCAGCCTCTGCCTCCTCGGGAGTGGACGGTTGAACGCATGTTGCGTTCGCAGTACTTGTTTGCTGGTTCAGTTAGCGCAGTTACCGAAGGAATGGACGAAATGGTGGAAACCGCAAATCCCGAATGGTTTGCTTGGCTGTTTGATCAAGGCTTGCTGCCGCGAGCTGAACTCAAGCGGCAGCTCGAAACCTTTGGCACGCACATCCTCCCGCGCTACCGGCGGATGCACGATGAAACCAGTCGTGGCCGCATATAATGACCCAGCGAGGATAGCATCATGCCGCAGTTTCACTACCAAGCGACCACGCCACAAGGGCAAATTATTGAAGGCGTCATGGAGGCTGGCGAAGAGCGAACCGTGGTGGCTCGGCTCCACGATCAGGGCTATCTTCCGCTGCGCATTGGCTTGCCTGGCCAAGTAAAGGCCAAGGCGACGTTCTCGCGACTGGCACTCCCAGAACTCTCGTTCCGTGGCAAAATACGCCAACGCGACTTGCTCGTGCTGACACAAGAATTAGCCACGTTGATTTCTTCAGGCTTGCCTCTCGACCGCGCCTTGTCCGTACTGAACGGACTCACGGCGAAAGAGGAATTGAAGAAAGCCGTGAGCCAGATCTTACGTGCCGTGCAACAAGGGAAATCTCTTGCCGAAGCGCTCGCCGAGTATCCGAAGATTTTTCCGCCCCTCTACATCAATATGGTGAAAGCTGGTGAGGTTGGGGGGTTCTTGGAAACTGCCTTGCAGCGATTGGCCGAGTATATGGATCGGTCTCAGCAAGTGCAGGATGAAATCAAATCTGCACTCACCTATCCGGTGCTGCTCTCCTTCACCGGCGGCGCGTCGATCCTCATCTTACTCACCTACGTCTTGCCGAAGTTTTCTTCCATCTTTGGCGACCTCGGGCAAGCGCTGCCGACCTCGACGCGCATCTTATTGGGGATTAGTGAAGGCTTGCAGTCCTACTGGTGGTTGTTGCTGATGATCGGCGTAGGCGTCTGGTTAGGTATCCGCCAATACCTAGCAACCCCCCAAGGACGCTTGCTCTGGGACCGCTGGCGGTTGCGCATGTGGTTGATGGGGCAATTGATCACGAAAATGGAAGTCGGGCGATTCGCCCGCACGTTAGGTACGTTGCTCAAAAGTGGGGTGCCACTTCTCCAAGCGCTCGAAGTTGTGCAAGATATCGTCGGCAATGAGATGGTCAGCCGAGCACTCAAGGATGTCCGGGTGGGAGTGCGCGAAGGGCAAGGGATTTCTGGGCCGTTGGGACGGAGCGGCGTCTTTCCCACCTTAGCCTTGCAAATGGTGAGTGTCGGCGAAGAAACCGGGAGGCTCGACGAAATGCTCATGCGCGTGGCCGAGTATTACGAGCGTGATACCTTCATGCAGGTGAAACGGCTGACCTCGCTGTTAGAGCCAGTCTTGATTCTCGTCATGGGTCTGGCGGTAGGGTTTGTGGTGATTTCCATGCTGTCGGCGGTGTTCAGCATCAATAATGTGTCGATCTAACGAGGCTGAAAGTGGAGAAAGCAATGTTGGGACAAGAAAAAATTTCCTCGATGGAGAGGCTTGTGAGACAAGGGGCGAGGCAAGCAGGATTCACACTGATCGAATTGCTTGTCGTGATGGTCATCTTGGGGCTACTGGCGGCGCTCGTGGTTCCCAACTATATGAAACAAGGTGATAACGCTCGTGTGAAGACGACCCGAGCGCAGATCGAAATGCTGGGGACTGCACTGGACACGTTTCGCCTCGATATCGGACGGTATCCGACGACGCAGGAAGGATTAGACGCCTTGCGCGAGCGGCCTTCAGGGGCCGACCGCTGGGATGGGCCGTACTTGAAAAAAGCGGTGCCAGGAGATGGCTGGGGAAATCCCTTCCTCTACCGGAGCCCTGGTGATAGTGAACCCTACGAATTGTTGTCGTATGGTGCCGATGGTGTAGCTGGCGGGACGGGGATCGCTGGAGATATCAAAAGTTGGGAAGGGTAAGGCGAGGGGAGGCGTGACGGGTGGATGTCGCTACTACAGTACAGGGGCTGACCAAGATCGATTACGTCAATGGACTCGGCATTGCTATAGGTGCCCATGAGGTCAGCTTCGCCCACATCTCTAAACGGTTTCTGCGCGTTACGCTCCTGCATGCGCGCTCATTTTCTCTGCCCGAAGCTGGTACTGAACGCACAGCAGCTTTAGAAAACGCCCTGGCGCTGTTTCTGCAAGAACTCCAGGTGAGGCCGGAACAAGTCGTCGTGTGCCTTCCTCGCCAATTGGCGTTTGTCAGTCGGCTTGTGATTCCTGAAACGGCCCGTGGTTCGCTCTCGCAAGTGGTCGAGTATGAAATCGAGCGGCTCGTGCCGCTGCCCAAAGAGGAAATCTACTATGATTCTTTAGTGTATGAGACCGGCGGTGAAGAGCGGCGTCTCGGAATTGTGATATTGGCCATGCCTCGGCGTGTGGTGGACGACTACCTCGCAGTGCTCGAGTCCGCGCAGTTGCCTCCACAGACCGTCACTTTCAGCAGTGCGGCGTTTATCAGCACGGCAGCGTATTGCATCCCGTTGTCGGACGGGCCGTGTGTACTGGTCGGGCGCACCCACGGTGCCGTGGAGCTGAGTTTCGTTGAGAAAAAACATTTGGTGGCGAGCCACACGTTCTCGCAAGCCCAGGCACGGAATGAAGACATCCTGACGGACCTTATTGCCCAAGGCATCTCCCGGAACTTGCCTGGGCACGCCGTGGACGAAGTGCCGATCTTCGTCTGCCCTACTACCGATGCTCCGCTTCTTTCTGCGAGCCCTGAGCATGATTTACTGGCGTTGGCCATCGCACGGTTTACTGGTGCCGGTGCCGACGTTCTCCCTCCTGATGGGCTTGCGGCCTTAGGGGCTGCGCTCCAAGCCGTCGGGGAGGACGTGGTAGGCATCAACCTCCTGCCGCCTGAGAAACGTGCCCACCGTGAGAAAACGCTTTCTCCACTCACGGTAGGTTTGGCTGGGCTACTCTGCCTCTTGGCACTTGTGTGGCCGATCAGCGTGATCGTGTACCAGCACCGTAGTCTCAGTGCGGTGGCACAGCGTACGGCGGACTTAGAGCCTAGCGTCAAGAAAGTCCAAGCGCAGGAAAGCGAAGCCACGCGCTTGATCGAGCGCTTGAAACTGGTTGAAGACTCGACGCAGAAGCGCGTGGTTCCTCTGCTCAAGAACTTATCCGAAGTGATTCCCACCGACGTGTATGTCACGAATTTTCGCTACAAAGAGGGTGACGTTGAAGTGAGTGGTGTGGCTGCGGCCACGCGTCCAGCCTCCGAACTGGTAGGACTGCTCGAAAGTTCGCCGTGCTTACGCAACGTGGCTCCCAAGGCCCCGTTCACCAAAACTGCCCAAGGGGAAACCTTTACCCTCGGAGCGCAGGTGGAGCCATGCGCCTAGCGCAGTGGTGGCAGCGGCTCTCTCCGCGCGAACAATTGCTGGCTGGCCTTGCGGGCGTGGCCTTGTTTCTCGTCGTTGTGCGCTACGGCGTTGTCGGTCCGTACTTGGATTACACCTCCGCTCTGGAGGAAGAAATGGAACAAGACTGGCAACGCGTATTCAAAATGGAGCGCCAAAGTACCCGCGTCCAACAAGTTGGCGAGCGGCTCAATCTCCTACGCCAACAGTTTAATACGACGTGGCTGAAACTCATTCCTGGAGCGACGCCTTCGGTTGCAGCAGCCAACCTCCAAGAACGGGTGCGCACCTTGGCGTCGCAGAATGGTCTTGATCTGGTGACGACGCAGGTGATGCGCGACGAAGCGATTGGCGAATTTCGTAAGGCGACGGTGCAGGTGACGCTGCGTGGCGATCTGCCAGCGGCTGCTAATTTTCTGGCTGGGGTTGAGTACGGTGATTGGCGACTCGCAGTTGCTACCTTGGAGGTACGCAGTGCCTACACCCCGCGCCTCGCTCAGACGGGAAACCGTGGACCTTTGACCATTACGCTTGAAGTGAGCGGTGTAATGCAGGGAGCCGAAGCCCCAGTAGTAGCGGACAATCCTGAGGCTGACCCTTCAGAGGCTGATGACGCCGCCGCTGCAACTGATGATGCATCGCCAACTGACGAATCAGCACCTGAGGCTGAGACCTCTGGTACGGATGGCCTCCAGGAGGAATAGTGCGCGTTCGGAAATTTTTGCACTTTTTCTTGTTCTTTGTGGTGGCACTGTTGTCGTGGCGGATTGCCGAGACGTGGTGGCGGCCATTGGAGGAGCCACGACCAGCCGGGCAGTCCGGCGTAGAAGAAGAAACTCCACTGCCGGCTACACATGTCTTCTCTCCACAGGTAGGCAAACGCTACGCCGATGTGATTGCTGATAAAGATCTCTTCGTGCCGAGTCGAACCCGTGCCCTGGTGGCGGCGCAGGCCGTAGCGGCGGTTCCCCCGCCTTCGCATTTGAAATTAGTCGGGGTCATCCTGGCGCAGGGGAAGGAAGAAGCCTTCTTTGCCGATTCCTCGCAAGGAGGTAAGGTCGTCCGCGCCAGAAAAGGCGAAGCGCTCGGTGCGTATAAATTGGTTGGCGTCAGCCCTGTGCAAGCCACGCTTGCCTTGGGGCAGGATGGCGACGAAGTCAGCATGCCCCTACTTGTGCTCGATAGTAACACCGCCGTGCAAGCTCAACGGCTGATGCCGGCGCAGATGCGACAAAGCCCTGGTCGCCTCGCGCAACAGATGCGCCAAGGCGCACAACCACCTCCTCAGGGGGGAGCCCGCGTCGGCGCGACTCCTCCGGGGACCGAATCTCAGCCTCCCGCCGAAGCTCGGGCGATTCGTCAGAACATTCAGCAGTTGCAACAGCGCTTGCGCCAGATTCGTAAGCACGCTGCCGACGAGGATGCTGACGAGGACGACAGCGACGACGAGGACGACAATGAGGATGAGGACGATAGCGACGATGAGGAGGATGAGGAATGAATTGGGAGAAAAGTGTGACGCGAACTCAATATATATGCATCGTTAGCCTCGTGGCTTTCCTCCTCACGCCCGTGGCCTGGAGTGTCGCACAAGCGCCGCCCGCGCCGGCTGCTCCGTCTACAGGAGGGGCGGACACGGATGAAGCCATCGTGCTCAATTTTGAAGGTGCGGACATCCGTGAAGTCATTCACAGCCTTGCGACCGCGTTGGGCCTCAACTACAGCATCGACCCGCGAGTGCAGGGGCAGGTGACGATTCGCACCACTGGGAAGATCGCACGTCGCGACCTGTTCCCTATTTTTCACCAAATTCTGCGTAGTAATGGCTTTGTCGCGACCAAGATGGGAGACCTCTACCAGATCGCGCCGGTAGGGGAGGGCAAGACACGCACTTTTCTGTCGAGCAGCGTTGCCGATCAACGTTCGGCACGGGCTGAAGATCGTTTCATTGTCGAGTTGGTGAAAGTGGAGCATGTGTCGTCGGAAGAAATTGCCAAAGTGCTCCAGCCGTTCGTCTCGCCCGGGGGTGACGTGATCGCGTATCCACGCGGCAATCTCATTGTCTTGACCGACCTTGCGGAAAGCGTGGCGCGGCTCAAAGAGTTGGTGACGGCATTTGATACCAATACCTTCCGGGAATTGCGCTCGCAGGTGTATCACATTGAAAACGCTAACGTTGAGGACCTCGGCGATGAACTCAAAGGGGTGCTCGAGCCTTTTGGTGTCACGCCCAAAAATGCTGCGGATCGCGGGGTGTTCGTCATTCCGCTGCCCCGGCTCAACTCGATTGTGGTGGTGGGATTCAGTCCCGAGATTTTCGTACAAGTCGAACGCTGGTTACAGATTCTCGATGTGCCGCCAGAGCGTGGCGGTGGTCGCACTGTGCATGTCTATCATGTGGAGAACGCTAAAGCTGCGGACTTGGCGAGTGTCCTGAGCGGCTTATATGGTGGCGACGGGAGTGGCGGTGGAGGCAGTAGCCGAAGCGGTGGCAGTGGAGGCCGTGGTGGTCGCTCCGGCGGTGGGTTTGCGAGTGGCGGTGGTGGTGGCGGATTCGGTGGTGGCGGTGGTGGTGGATTTGGTAGCAGTAACAGTGAGGGAGGATTTGGTTCCGGAGGATCAAGCGGTGGCTCTAGCGGTGGGATGGGGCGTAGCGGTTCTTCGAGTCGCAGTGGGTTTGGCAGCGGCTCGGGATCGAGTAGTGGGTTGAGCAGTGGCAGTGGCGGCGGCAGTCGTGGCAGCCGCCGTGGTGGCTCCAGCGGCGGCTATGGCGGGAGCAGTGGCGGCGGCGGATTTGGTGGGGGATTTGATGGCGGCGGTGGTGGTGGAATGCAGACCATTCTCATTGCCCCGAAAGAGGGTGAGAAACCGATTTTTAAAGAAGAAGTTCGCATCGTTGCCGATGAAATCACCAACTCCCTCGTCATCCTTGCGACTGGACGCGACTTTGAAATGATTCGCGATGTCTTGCGGCGACTCGATGTGGTGCCGCGGCAGGTACTCATCGAAACGATGATCGCGGAAATCGGCCTCAAAGGTGAATTGGAATTCGGGGTCGAGTATGCGATCGCCAACAATGGCATTGATAAAGTCATTGGTACGGTCATCGGCAGCACCGGCGGCACGGGTGGTAACGATGGGACAACCCCAGGTGCCGGGGTGACGGGCGATGGTACCCTGACAATTGATGACAATACCCTCCTGCAAAACTCGAAACGCGCGGTCAACATGGGTGGGCAAGGTCTCTTCGGTTTTATTACTGACAAGAGGCATTTCCTTGTCTTGCTCAAAGCGCTGGCTTCTCGTTCCATGGTGAAGAGCTTGGCGACGCCGCATATCATCGCTGCCGACAATCGTGAAGCGCACATCTTAATCGGCGAAGAGGTGCCGATCTTGTCTTCGACCTCGACGAGCTTGTTGACGGACACGGCGCGTAGTTACAACAGCATTCAATATCGTGATACGGGGAAGATCTTGACCATCATTCCGCAAGTGAACTCCGCTGGACTCGTCAATATGGAGATCCGGCAAGAGGTCAGCGCTGTCGGAGCGGCCTCTTTTGGCGACACTAACTCGCCGAGTTTCACTTCACGCGAGGCAGAAACGACAGTGGTCGTGCAAAATGGCGAGTCGGTGCTGATTGGCGGTATTATCGACGACCAGATGCTGCGTTCTCGCTCGGGGGTACCTTTTCTGATGGATATCCCTGTGCTTGGGCGTCTCTTCCGTTCTGAGAGCGAGCAGCTCGACCGTACTGAGCTGATTATTCTCATTACGCCGTATGTCATCCGTGATCGCCAGGAGGCGCATACCATCACTACGCAATTCGAGAATCGCATCCGCAGCTTGAAAGGGATGATCGAGCGCGTGCAAAGTGCGCAGTCACCGCCGCCAGCCGACGAGAAACGCTAGCCCAAGGCTCTGGAGCGTCCCGCCTGAAATGTGTGCAATTCTTCTGGATTTTGGCAGAGACGCCTAGCTCGGGCGGCTCTGCATAGTTGGCCTATGACATCGGTTATCCAAGTTCGCGACCTTGGCAAATGCTACAAACTCTATAGTCATCCGTTGGACCGACTGTGGGAGTGGTGCTCGTTCTCGCAAAGAAGTCGGCATCGTGACTTCTGGGCTTTGCAAGGTGTGAGCTTCTCGGTCGAGCCAGGAGAATCGTGGGGCATCATCGGTGAGAACGGAGCAGGGAAGTCTACGTTGCTGAAACTCATTACCGGGGTGACACGCCCGAGCCAAGGACAAGTCGAGGTGCAGGGCCGGGTTGGCGCGTTGCTCGAATTAGGCATGGGGTTTCATCCCGAATACACCGGGCGCGAGAATATCTATTTCTCTGCGGCGATGATGGGCTTGGCCAAGCCCGAAGTCGACGCCTTACTGCCGGAGATCCTCAACTTCTCCGGGCTAGGCGAGTTCATTGATCGCCCTGTCAAAACATATTCGTCAGGGATGTTCACGCGCCTGGGATTTTCCGTTGCGACCTCGATCAACCCTGAGGTGCTCATCACCGACGAGGTGTTGGCCGTTGGCGACGAAGCCTTTCAGAAGAAATGTATTCGTCGCATGGAAGGCTTTCTGGAGCAAGGTAAGAGCATGCTGTTCTGTTCCCACAGCATGTATCATGTCCGCAAGCTCTGTCAGAAGGCGGTTTGGCTGGAACATGGCCGTGTCCGTGCGGCTGGCGAAGCTGCAGAGATTGCTAACTCGTATGAAGATTTCATTCGTGAACGCGAAGCTCGCGCTCAGCAACTCACTGAGGCCGAGCGTGCTGCGGCCCGGTCCGCGCCCTTGGCGGCTGACGGTGGGGAAGAGTCTGCGGCCTCCAGTCGTTTGCGAACCGTGCGGGTGTGCGCGAGCACGGGTGACGAAGCCTCGGTGTTCCATATGGGCGACACGATTCGCATTCACGTGGAGGCCGAGACCGGTGACGGACTCGCACCAGTCATTGCCATTGGCATGATTAGAAACGACAAGACCGCCATCTATGGTATCTTCAGCGACATTGATCGCGTCACGCCCCGCCATGTTGGCAATCGCTTGTTTGCGATCACCTACGAAATGCTCGATTTGAGTTTGCTTCCTGGCAGCTACACCTTTCGCATTCACGTCCTTGATCCACCGGGATTGCGCATGTTTGACACCATTGAGAAAGATTTTCTCGTGCGGGGAGACTCGCGGGAGCTTGGCATCTGTCGCATGCCACATCGCTGGATCGTAGAATAGGGGAAGAACAACCATGTCAGTGCCTGGAGATACGCAAGAGACACGCATGCCTGCCGTACCCGCAACATGGAGCGAGACGCAGCGGCAAGCCACGCTCGATACTTTGGCGCACCAATTTCATATGACCATCACGGAAGAAGAAGTGTTTCAGGCCGCCACCCTGTTTTTTGCCTTGCTGCGCGACGGGGCATTTGTCGAGCAGGGGAAGATCGTCGCTCGTATGCAAGAAGAATTGGCGCGAGCGCAAGCGTTTCCTCCTGAAGCCACCGGACGACTGGCATGATTATTCTCGGCATCGCTGGTTTGTTTCATGATGCGGCGGCAGCGCTTGTACGCGACGGGGAGCTGGTCGCGTTTGTTGAAGAAGAACGCTTGCTGCGGCAGAAGCATGCCCACGGTCAGTTTCCCCATCATGCCATTCGTTGGTGTCTGGACCAGGCTGACCTCGATTTTCGTGATGTCGATTACTTGGCATTTTACTACGACGTTGATCGCAGTTTGCTCTACGATTGGCGCGTGGAACCGTTTTATTCTGGTTTCCGCCAGCAACCGCGTGACCTCTTTGGGTACATGCAGAACTTGCAGCTCATCAAAACCTACGTCGAAGCCTACGCGGCAGCCGTCGGCGTAAAGCTCGCAGTCATAGACCATCACGATTGCCATCTGGCAGCGGCATTTTTTCTCTCGCCGTTTGCACAAGCCAATGTCGTGTCGCTGGACGCACGCGGCGAGACCGTGACCGCCGTGCTGGCTAAAGGTGAAGGTGCGTCGCTCACTCGCCTACGCGAGATTCCTATGCCGCATTCATTAGGCATGCTCTACTCGGCGGTGACTCAGTTCCTCGGCTTCGCGCCTCTTGATGGTGAAGGCTCGGTTATGGGTTTTGCCTCCTATGGTGAGGATCGCTTTGCTGAGGCGTTTGCCGAGATGGTGACACCTACGGCAGAGGGCTTTGTGACGCGGCCTGAATGTTACTGGTCGCGGGCGACCGTCGGGTGGCTGTCGCATATTCCTAACGGACTGACGCGCTTCTTCGGCGAGCCGCGACCGTATCGTGCGCATCCTTTCAACGACATCGACGAGCATATCGCTGCTTCGTTGCAGGCTCAGACCGAACGGATTGGCGCTCACCTGTTTACCTTGTTAGCTCAGGAAACCGGTTGGCGTGACTTCTGTCTGGCTGGTGGCGTCGCGCTCAACGCCAAGATGAATGGCGAGTTGCTCACGCATCCAGATGTGGATCGTCTCTACGTCCCGCCAGTCTCGAATGATCCTGGCTGCGCCATCGGTGCTGCGTATTTGCTCTATGCCCGACTCACCGGCAAGCGCCCGCGTCCGCTCGCGCACGCCTATTGGGGGCCGCAATATAGCAACGACGCGATTCGTGCAGCCTTGGAGCAGGCTGGAGTGCGCTACGCACCGTGCGCGGATGTCGCGAGCTACGGGGCAGAGCGGTTGGCAGAGGGGAAAATCCTCGGCTGGTTCCAAGGACGCATGGAGATGGGTCCGCGTGCGCTGGGGAACCGTTCCATTCTTGCCCATCCTTCCCATCCTTCATTGCTGGACATGAAAGACTTGGTGAATAACAAAGTGAAACATCGAGAGCCGTGGCGTCCGTTCGGCCCTTCAGTCTTGGCAGAGCAGCGGGCGCGATATTTTGTCGATGCTCCTGACGCACCCTTCATGACCAAAGCGTTGCGCACGACGCCAGAAGGACAGCGGGCGCTTGCAGCGTCGGTGCATGTCGATGGTACGGCACGAGCGCAGACGGTGACGGCAGAGGCGAACGCCTTGTATCACGCGCTGATCTCCGAGTTCGGCAAACGCACCGGAGTCTACGGCGTGTTGAATACGTCCTTCAATCTCAAAGGTCAGCCGATTGTGCATACTCCTCTGGATGCGATCACCATGTTTTGTACGACCGAGATGGACGAGTTGATTCTCGGCGACTTTGTGGTGCGCCGCTGAGCAGTGTGCCCCTGCCAATGCCGTATATGGGACGAGCCGCACTACTTCTGTCGCAGCGTCATTTGCTGGGCACAATGGTGCGCCGGGAGATCGGCGCACGTTTTGCCGGATCGAGCCTGGGTGGATTGTGGACGCTGATTAACCCGGCCATTACGTTGAGCCTGTACACATTAGTGTTCACCTACATTTATCGCGTGCAAAAGGTGGAAAGTGGATTTGGGTTTACCGAGTTTGTGTTCTGCGGACTATGGCCGTGGATGGCGTTTCAGGAGGCGTGCCAGCGGGCGGTTAGTGCCATCGTCGAAAACGCTAATATGGTCAAGAAGCTGCAATTTCCTTCAGAGCTGCTGGTGTTCTCCGTCATCCTGTCGAGCTTCGTCATACACGGGGCCGGGTTCTTTTTGTTTCTCGTGGGGTTGATGCTCTGGAAGGGGTCGATCTCGATCCTGAGTATCGCGCTGTTGATCGTACCCATCACGCTGCATATTGCCCTGGCTGTTGGCATTGGCATGATGCTGGCGTGTTGCAACGTGTTCTTTCGCGACGTTGGTCAGTTGACGGCGGCGGGTTTCAGCATCTGGCTTTTCCTCTCGCCAGTGATGTATCCTCTCTCGTTGCTACCGGAGACGCTCCAGCCGATTCTGCGCTGGAACCCGATATCACCGATTCTGGCGCTCTACCGATCTCTGATTCTTTCGCATAATTTTGCCGTATCGCTGGAACTGGGGTACTCTATCGTGGTGACCGGCATTTTCCTGTGGGCAGGCGACCGAGTGTTTCGCCGTTGCCGGGGATTTTTCGCGGATTATCTGTAATTTGATTCCGCCGCAGCAGTAGCAGAGCCTGTCGTGAGAAAATCCTGATGGACGGCTCTAACCTGGTCTTGCCAATCGTACCCTTGTGTGTGACCGTACCTGAGTGACAGGAGCAGAATTCATTCGGCGGGTGAGGAGCGTAGCTGGAGCCCGGAATGTCACGATCCGATTTGAGGCGCGTCACGGGAAAGGCAGCCATGGAAGGTTGTATTATGGTGGTCGCTTTACGACTGTGAAGGATCGGAAGAAAGAGATTGGTCCCGGGCTATTGCAGAAGATGCTGGCCGACCTGGGCTTAAGTCGAAACGATATCGAGGAGTAGCACATGAGTCCCTTTCGCTATCCAGCCACGGTGAAAGTTGATCCTGCCGGCTTTTATTTGGTGACGTTTCCGGATGTCCCCGAAGCTGGGACTGACGCCACCACTCGGGAGGAAGCGTTGCGCGAGGCTGTCGATGCGCTGATCGCAGCGCTAGGCGGATACGTACACGCGCACTGGCCAATCCCCAAGCCCTCGAAAGCGAAACCAGGGCAGGTGATGATCCCCTTACCGACTCTCGTCACCGCTAAGCTATCGCTGTATGAGGCGATGCGTGAGGCTGGCCTCAACACTATCGAGCTAGGGCGACGCCTCGGGGTCAGCGAGGGAGCAGTCCAGCGACTGTTGGATTTGGATCATCGCTCCCACATTGGTCAGATCGAAGCTGGGTTGCAGGCCCTTGGGCATCGGTTAGTGGTGGAGGTACAGGCTGCGTAACTAGGATCTGCCGCTTCTGCTCGGGCCACGCTGAAGACCTCTCTGGTCTCATCTCCTAGACTTGAAAGGCTGTCGCTGGAAGTGGCTTGAACCTTGCCCATTTCGAGCGAGTTTCCATAGCTTCCCACTCAGACGTTGTTCCTAAATATAGCCCACCTCGTCTGTCTTTTGTTGCTCCTGGCCTTGGAATGCCCGAGTTCTCCGCGTTTGCCCGTGGTAAAACTTCTCTCTTGACATCAAGCCCTACCGACTCGTAGGGTTGACCATCGCAGGTCCGCAATTCAATAGCCTCGACTTCGTGGTTGGGGTGGGAAACCCCGTGCGATGTGAAGCGGAGACGAGAAGGAGCAGCGATTGGACATGGATGCAAGACGAGGCCGGACAGTGGTGGACCTTTTCTGTGGTGCTGGCGGGATGGGATTGGGATTCCGCGCTCAGGGCTTCAATCTCGTCTGGGCAGCCGATGCGTTTCCGGCTGCGGTGGAAACGTACAAGAAGAACATGGGAGGCCACATCGAAGAGATAAAGCTCGACTGGAACACCGTGCTGCCTTCGTCCGATATCATCATTGGCGGCCCTCCATGTCAGGGCTTCTCGTCGGCCGGTTTGCGGAAGCCGGGTGATGCTCGCAACACGCTTGTGGCGGTCTTCGCTTACCTTGTAGAGCGACATCGACCCAGGGCCTTCGTTTTCGAGAACGTCGAAGGCTTCCTGACTGGCGAGGGTGGTCGATGGGTGACCGACCTGCTTGCTCCGCTTGTAAAAGCTGGCTACTGCATTCACCTTCGCAAAGTGAATGCTGCCAACTACGGTGTTCCGCAACACCGCAAGCGGGTGTTGGCGATTGGCGGTCTTGGTTGGGACCCCGGATTTCCTGAAGCGACACATCGTGCCACTGGTGCTCCTGGGGCAGACCTCGTTGCGGGCAACCTCCCATGGTGCGACAGCGTTATGCAGGCACTCGCGGGCCTGCCACCTGCGGCTGACGATCCAGAAACCGCCGCCGTTTCGGATCACTGCTCCCGTCCGCCCAATGAGATGGACCGCCTTCGTTTCGAGGCACTTGGTGTTGGCCAAATCATGAAGGACATTCCGGAGGAACTCTGGCATGAGACCTACCGACGCCGTGCCTTCAGGAGGGTGATGGACGGGACCCCAACAGAACGTAGAGGTGGCGCACCCTCCGGGCTTCGGCGGCTCGAACCGAATCTGCCTTCGAAAGCGATCACCAGCGGAGCGACTTCCGAGTTCGTTCATCCGACCGCACATCGCAACCTGACTCTTCGCGAGTGTGCGCGGCTCCAAACCTTTCCAGACGACTTTGAGTTCGCTGGTACGCAGGCGCAACGAGCGCTTCTCATCGGCAATGCCGTGCCTCCTCGTTTCGCAAACGCAATCGCTGCTCACCTGACCCGTGCGTTCCGCGAGGTGATAAACCGGAGGTCGGACCCAGGCCTGAAGAGCTTCGTACCAACGAACTCAACCGGCATGAGTCCAGCGCTTCAGAAAGCCGTTGAGGCCGTCGAAAGCAGATATCGCACCCTTACTCGATCCCAACAGCTTCTTCTGTTTGCGGATGCCAAGACTGCGCAAGCAGGACAGGACCAATGACAACGTACAAACTAACGCTCGCCCAGAAGACGCTCATTGAGAAGGCACGCAACGTGGGCAACAGCGATATGGCCGTACCTCTCTCTTCTGAGGTCTGTGCTTATCTCTGCAGTGTCGTCGTCAAAGACCTCAACCTCGTCTCCAAAATTCCCGAGATCCCTCAATACGTTCCTCCGTTCTTTGAGACTTGGCCGGTCTCTTCTCTCGCATTGGCGGGGATCCCCTTCGAGGACTTGGCCGCGAAGGTGTTCGCCCTCAAGCCTGACTCGGACACATACTTCTCGTGCTTGGCAACCCTGCACAAGAGCCGTCTGAAGTATGAGCAGATCCTGCAGCGACAGGCATTTCCCACCTTCGATCAAGTTGGCCCTCGCGGACTCTTGCAATTCGGTAGCATGCCATCTCCGGCGCTCGCGGGCATGCTGTACTGGCGAAAGTGGCTCTACGACTTGGACAATCGAGCGGCTCAGGAGACGGGATACCTGTTCGAGCCAATCCTAGCGAACGCCATCGGCGGCACGCCGGTGAGCGCGAAGAGAAGCCCAGTGAAACGGCAGCACGACCGAGGGAAGGGCCGCCAAGTCGATTGTGTGAAGCAGAAGTTGGCCTACGAATTTAAGATGCGCGTGACCATCGCAGCGTCGGGCCAGGGTCGGTGGGGGGAAGAACTCCAATTTCCAATCGACTGCGTCGAGTCGGGCTTCACTCCGGTGTTGGTCGTCCTTGATCCGACTCCCAACCCTAAGCTCACGGAACTCGTCAAGGCGTTTGACGAAGCCAGCGGCCAGACATTCGTTGGCGACTCAGCTTGGCAGCACCTCGAAGCTCAGGCCGGGCCAGTGATGAGCGTATTTCTGGAGCGATACGTTCGGCAACCCCTTGCCGCACTGTTGAGCGATGCTTCTGACCTGTTGCCACCGATGACAGTGCGGATAGGCGATGACGGGCATGTCGAGTTCAAGGTCGGCAATGACAAGCTCCGAGTTGAGCGTACCGGTGATTTCGTCGATGCTGATCAGGAAGACCTTCCCGATGACGTCTCCGACTGACGCCATCGGGCATCTTCTGCTGAAAAGGTATTGGATGAAGCGTAAAGCAATAGATTTTTATGAAAGTGGAAAAGGAACAAGGAATTCGTCCTGAGAAGCCTGCATCCGGCAAGTTCATGTTGCGTGTGCCGCCAGAGGTGCATGGTGCGGCCTTAGTTGCTGCGCAGGCTGCTGGCAAGAGCCTCAATCAATGGGCGACCGAGGTACTCGCTGAAGCTGCACACGATTGAGCACTGCTATCAACAGACGGCTTACTCTATTCTTGCTTGCACCTTTTCTCAATGATTGGCCCTGCTGACTGCTGCTGGTTGACCACTGACCATTGCCCTTTTATATTCGCTCGGCATCTCCGCTTACGGCGAAGCGAATGCGAATAGCAGACATGGCAGACAAAGATCCAAGCAAGAAACTAAGAACTCCTTTCGACTACGCGGATTACGAGCGGCAATGTCGAGATCGTCGCTGGAACCGGGAGTTGTCGCTCCCGTATGTCGCGCATTTTCGCGGGTGCCGTCAGGTGCTGGACCTCGCCTGTGGTCCTGGTCTGTTCTTGGAATTGCTGGCCGAGAATGGCATTCCCGCGCTGGGAGTCGAGCGCAACCCGGAGGCGGTGCGCCTCGTGCGCGAACACGGCGGGAGCGTTGTCGAGGCGGATGTCTTCACCTTCCTCGCCGAGTCGTCTGATGTCTACGACGGAGTCTTTTGTTCGCATTTCATCGAGCATTTGCCGTTCGAGAAAGTGCTGAGTTTAATCGAAGCGATTGGCGAGCGGCTCGCACCCGGCGGGACTTTCGTCCTGGTGTTTCCCAACCCCGAATCCATTCGTATGCAACTGTTCGGCTTCTGGCGCGACCCTGAACACGTGCGCTTTTATCATCCCGAGTTGATTGAATCGGTGTGCACCCATTACGGCCTCTCGGTTATCGCTTCCAACTGGCGCGAGGCACCGTTTGCGATACCACCACCGTCGGCACCTGTTGTGCCGCCGAGTTTGAGTCTTGCTGCTGAACCAGGGCGAAAAGAGCCAGCAACCGGCCTGCGGGAATTGGGGAGGCAGATGTATCGCAAGCTGCTGCGCACTCTACGGCTGGCTTCGCGTGGAGACGTGGCAGCGTTGGAAGCCTATGTCCATCAGAGGAACACGGCGTTGCCGCAAGAATTCCTCGATTGGGCAGCTCGCGCGGACTTTGCGCTGAACCGCATGTGGGCGTGGCACGACAACGCTCTGATCGTGTGTCGGAAGCCACTAGCAGAGAACGGGGACCTCGTTTCGTGAGTGGCCAAGTACATGCCTCAATTCTTCTAGTGACGAAAAATGGCGAGCGCTACCTCGACGAATTGCTCGTATCTGTGAAAGCGCAAACCGGGCCAGTCGCGGTCGTGGAGATTATCGCGGTTGACTCAGGCTCGCGTGATCGCACGTTGGACATCCTGCAGCGCCACGAAGTGAAGATCATACGCATTCCGCCGCACGAGTTCGGCCACGGGAAAACCCGCAACTTGGCTGCGGCACAAGCGCAAGGCGATGTCCTGGTCTTCTTGACGCAAGATGCGACGCCAGCCAACGAGCAGTGGCTGCATCATCTTGTTGCTCCGCTGCTGGTTGATGATCTCGTCGTCGGGGCTTTCAGCCGCCACCTGCCGCGCTCGCACTGCCATCCGATGGAGTGGCGACGTATCGTGCAGGAAGAATTGTCCGGACAGCCAGAGTCGCGCATCAATCGTATGCACGACAACCCTGCGTATGCCCAGAATCCTGGGCTGTATTATTTTTTCGCCAACGTCAGTTCCGTCCTCCGTCGCACGACTTGGGAGCAGTGGCCTTTTCCGGTGGTCGAGTTTGGCGAGGACCAACTGTGGGCGCAGCAGGTGCTCGAAGCTGGGTATCGCACCGCGTATTGCGCAGATTCGCTGGTGTATCATTCGCACAGCTACGGACCGTGGCCCAATTTGCGCCGTCACTTCGACCATTTCTGGGCGCTCTCTCAAAAGATGGTGTTAGCGCGTCAACGGACCTTGCGCTCTTGCTTGCCTTTGGCTGTGAGTGCGGCACGGCGTGATCTCTCGTTTTGGCGTTGGGCGACTGGCTCGGGCCGAGCGCGGGTGGCGGCAGAATGGGGCGTCGCAGCGGTGAGTTGGCACTTGGCGGCGAATCTTGGTGTGTGGCTTGGAGAACGGGCGGATCGGCTGCCATATGGTGTCTGTCGGTTCCTATCGCTACAAGAACACATCAAGCGGCAGTAAAAAGAGGATCGAAGCCCGAGAACGAAGCAATGCGCATTCTCCAAGTCGTGCATGAATTTCCCCCCGAAGCGTGGGCCGGAACAGAACTTGTCACCTTGCATCTGTCGCAGACCCTACAGGCGCGCGGCCACGAGGTGACGATTCTGTTGCGCGTTGCCGACCCGGCTGCCGAAGAATTGTCGGTACGCGAAGAGCGACGCTACGGTCTGCCCATCGTCGCTGTCGTCAACAATTATACGAAAACGACGACGTCGCGATTGACCTACGATAACCCGTTTTTCGACGACGTGTTCGTGCAAGTGTTGGAACGGCTGCGTCCGGATGTTGTACACTTCCAACACGTCGCGCATCTGTCCGTGAACTTGATCCCCCTGGCCACAGCACTGGGCTATCCGACGGTGTTGAGCCTGCACGACTTCTATTTTGTGTGTCATCGTATCCACTTGGTCGACGATCAACAGCGCTTGTGTGCTGGACCCGAACGCGGCGAGCGTTGCGTGCCCTGCCTGCAAGAACATGTCCCGGCGGAGACCGCGCGTCATCGCTTCCCGTTCATGGAGCAAGCTCTGCACGCTCCGGACGTTGTGCTTGTGCCCTCGCGATTTTTGCAGCAGCGCATGTTGGAGTACATGCCAGATCTCGGGCCACGGTTGCGCACCGTGCCGCTCGGGGTGCCGCGCCCGGTCGTGCCAAGTCGAGTGCTCTACGATGGCAGTCGTCCTTTGCGCATCCTATATGTTGGCGTCCTCATTCCCCATAAAGGAGCGCATGTTTTGTTAGAAGCGTTGCGTGGTTTGTCGACCAACGCCTTCGAGGCGTCGTTCTACGGCATGGCCCTGTCGGGATGGCAGTGGTATGCTGACCGCCTCGCTACACTTGCGGCTGGGCTTCCGGTCCATTTTCGCGGGGTGTACGACCACGAAGACCTTGGCACAGTCTTGGCGCAACATGACGTGTTGGTCATGCCCGGCGTCTGTGAGGAAACGTTTTCACTCATGACCCGTGAGGCTCTGCTCGCTGGTGTGCCGGTGGTGGCCGCACGACGCGGTGCCCTGACAGAAGCTGTGGTCGACGGCGAGAATGGATTGCTATTCGAGCCAGAAAACACGGATGAGCTTCGCCGGTGTTTGTCGCGATTGCTTGAACAGCCGGAGTTATACGTGCAACTGCAAAGCCGACCTCCTACCGTCAAAACCGTGGCCGAGTATGCCGACGATATCGAGACCGTCTACAATGAACTGTGTACGACTCCGGGTGTCGGCGCGACGCTTCCCCAGCGCTTGGTAGCGCAACACCATGAACTCCTGGCTTTGCAGCGACAGAACGAGCGCCAGCACGATGAGTTACGAGCCACCTCGCAGACGTTGCGCGAACGAGAGGCCCGCCTGAATGCGATTTACGCTTCGACGACGTGGAAGTTGTATCGTGGCTATGAGACCTGCCTGCGCACGCTCACGCACAAATTTGTCCGACCGCTGATGCGATGGCTGTCGGGGACGGAGAACAAACCAGCGTGACTCGGCCAGCGCGTGTCAGCGTGTGTATCCCGACCTATAACGGCGCGACTTTTGTCGCCGAGGCGCTCACGAGCGTGTTGGCGCAGTCGTTTCCCGATTTCGAATTGGTGGTGGTCGATGATGGGTCGAGCGATGGCACGCTGGAGATTCTTCACTCGTTCACCGATCCCCGACTCCATGTCCATCAGAACGAACGCCGGTTAGGCATCCCAGGAAATTGGAATCGCTGCGTGGCCTTGGCGCAGGGAGAGTTCCTCACCATTTTTCATCAAGACGACGTGATGCTGCCGGATAATCTGGCGCACAAAGTCCAACTCCTAGCGCATGCGAGCGATATCGGATTCGTGCATTCTGCCATTGATCTGGTGCGCGATGGTACGGCCCCCACGACTCCGCGCACGTGGGTGGAGAGTGCGTCGGAGGATTTTGTCGTTGCCGGTCTGCGCTATTTCCGCAAGCTGCTCTTCGATGAGAACTGTATCTGTGCCCCGACGGTGGTGACGCGACGCGAGGCTTTGCTGGCACTGGGTGGATTCGATGAAGACCTTGGGTATGCGTGCGACTACGAGATGTGGATGAAGTTGAGTGTGGGAAACCGTGTGGGTTTTCTGGCTCAACCCTTGGTGCGCTATCGATGGCACGAGAAGAATGCCTCACATCTCTTTCGCTTCGGGCGCGGAGAAGAAGAATGTGCGCTTGCGCGTCAGCGGGCACTCGATTTCTATCGGGCCAAGCAGCCGCAGTCGGAAGAAGGTGGGATCATCACGGACGCTGCCTTTGCACTCCAGAAGGCGAGGGCGCGGATTGAGGAGCTCGAACAGTACAAGCTGTGGCTCGAACAACAAGTCGAAAATTGGCGCAGCTCAGCGGAAGAACGAGGCCGTTGGGCGGAGACGCTGGAGCAGGGGAAAGCGTGGATTGAGGAACAAATGCGCCACTGGCAGACGACGGCAGAAGAGCGCGGCGAGCGTGCCGAGAGTGTAGCGCAGGAACATCGTCGCTTGACACAGGAGCATGACCACTTGACGCAAGAACACCGCCGGGCAGTGCAGCAACTGGAACATGAGCAGCATGCGGTTGCCGAACGAGAAGAGATCTTGAGCAATCAGCGTGAACGCGTTGCAACTTTGGAGCGTAACCTAGCTCGAAGCGATGAGCGCCGACGTGCGTGGCAAGCTGAGGCCGAGCGTTACCGTGCCAGCGCATGGGGCAAATTGGGAAACCGCTTGGGAACTTTCGTGCCTTCCGAGCCGGAGCAGAAGACCGACCTATGATCGACCCCGAACGCCCAGACTATACGAATACTCCAGCCAGTGCGCAGCGTCCGTTGTTTCTGCATGCCCCACTGGCAAGCGATGTGCCACCAGCAGTGACGATCGTCACGCCTTTCTATAACACCGGAGCCGTGTTTCTGGAAACGGCACGTTCCGTTCTGCAGCAATCCTTCCAACAGTGGGAGTGGCTGATTGTCAACGATGGCTCTAGCGACCCGGAGGCGTTAGCGCTGCTGGAACCCTATCGCTCGGGCGATCCACGCATTCGCGTGATCGACCACAACGTCAATAAAGGCTTGAGTGCTGCGCGTAACACCGGGTTCGCTGCTGCCCGCACGCCCTACGTCGTGCAGCTCGACAGCGATGACTTGCTCGAGCCCACTACCGTAGAAAAGTGGTTTTGGTTTCTTGAGAGTTATCCCGAGTTCGCTTTTGCTGGTTCCTATTCCGTTGGTTTTGAAGGCAGGGAATATCTGTGGCCACGCGGTTTCCACGATGGCGTCACTGCTCTGCAGCAAAACGTCATCGACAATAAGTGCATGGTGCGTGTTGCTGTCCATCGAGAAGTTGGCGGTTATGACGAGACCATTAGTGCTGGCGGAGAAGACTGGGACTTCTGGCTGCGCTGTGCCAGTTTGGGTTATTGGGGTGCCTCGGTGCCCGAATATCTCGTTTGGTATCGCTGCCGGCAAACACACAGCGACCGTTGGGCCAACCTAGACGAGACTGGGCAATGGCAAGCCTTTCGTGAACAACTACGGCGGCGCTACCCGAGTTTGTGGGAAGGAGAATTTCCACGTATTCAGCCGCGCTGGCACATGCCGAACGATTCAGTGTCGGAGGTTTTGCCGTGCGCCAACCGTCTGCGTAAAGACCGGCCTCGGCTCTTGCTCATCGCTCCGTGGTTGGCGATCGGTGGTGCCGACAAGTTTAACTTGAATGCGATCAGTCAACTGAGCGAGCGCGGCTGGGAGGTGACAATCGCCACGACCTTGAGAGGCGAGCAACCGTGGCTTCCGCAATTCGCACGCGTGACGCCGGATATTTTTGTGCTACCGCACTTTCTGCGGCTGACGGATTATCCCCGCTTCCTGCGTTACCTCATCGTGTCTCGCAGCATTGATGTAGTCATGGTGTCGCATAGCGAGTTGGGATATCAACTGCTTCCTTATCTCCGGGCAGCGTGCCCGGAGGTGGCCTTTCTCGATTTCTGTCATGCCGAGGCCGAGAACTGGAAAAATGGCGGCTATCCGCGCATGGCGGTGGAACATCAAGAGTTGCTCGACCTCAATCTTGTTGCTTCCGCACATTTGCGTGAGTGGATGGTGCAGCGGGGTGCTGACCAGAGCCGCATTCGTGTCTGTCACATCAACATTGATGCGAACGACTGGCGTCCCGATCCGCAGCAACGCTACGTCGTGCGGCAGAGGTTGGGAGTGCATGAGGAAACTCCCGTCATCCTGTCTGTCAGCCGCCTTGATGCCGAGAAAGCGCCGGCCATGCTGGCGCAGACCGTGCGGCAACTTGCTCAACGGCAAACGCCTTTCTTATCGTTGGTGGTCGGCGATGGCGCGGAGCGGGAAGGGGTAGAAGCCTTCATACGGCAAGAAGGGCTCGGCGACCGACTGCGACTATTGGGAGCCTTGCCCAATGCGCAAGTGCGTGAACTCCTTGCGGCCGCCGACATTTTCTTTTTACCCTCGAAGTGGGAAGGCATTGCCCTTGCTGTTTATGAGGCCATGGCCTGCGGGGTGCCAATTGTCGGTACCGACGTTGGTGGGCAACGCGAGCTGGTCACTCCCGAGTGTGGGATACTCATCGCCAAGAGCGACGAAGAAACTGAAGCCTTCGCGTACGTGGCTGCTTTGAGCGATCTGGTACAAGATCAATCACGCTGCCAAGCGATGGGGGTGGCAAGCCGCCGGAGGATTGAGGAACATTTTCGTTTGGAGCAAATGGGAGACCGTTTGGTGGAAGCGCTCCATGAAGCAACGCGGTTGCGAACTGAAGCCTTGCGTCCACTGCCGAGTCGCGGGGTGGCGCTCCTCTGTGCCGCGCGCGCCATCGAGTACACTCGCCTTGCCGAAGCTGCAGACGGACTGTGGAGCGAACATCTCCAGCGAGAGCGTGCGCTGCCGGAACAACAGGCTCGTCCGCAGGACCGCCACGACTTCTCGCAGACCTTGTATGCCTGGATTGGCGAGTTGGAACACGGTCGGACGTGGCTGGAAGAACAGGTGCAGAATTGGCGCACTGCCGCCGAGGTGCGGGAGGGTTTGCTACGGGAACAACAAGCCTGGATTGGCGAGTTGGAACACGGTCGGACGTGGCTGGAAGAACAGGTGCAGAATTGGCGCACTGCCGCCGAGGAACGCGAGCGACTCTTGCACGAGCAACAGCAGTGGGTTGGTGAGCTGGAGCAGAGCAAGGTGTGGTGGGAAGAACAGGTGCAGAGCTGGCGTGCTGCCGCTGAGGAACGGGAGCGTTTGCTACGGGAGCAACGAGCGTGGACGCACGAGTTAGAGCGGGGCAAGGCGTGGCTGGAAGAGCAGGCGCAGAACTGGCGAGCCGCAGCCGTAGAACGCGAGTGCCTGCTCCATGAACAACAGACCTGGGCGAGCGAACTTGAACGCGGCAAGGCGTGGTTGGAGGAACAAGTCCAGCGCTGGCGTGCTGCTGTGGAGGAACGAGAACGTACGCTCCACGAGCAACAACTCATGATGCGCCAGTTAGAACAATCGCTGATACGCGCGGAGGCGCAACAAGATTACTGGCAAGCTGAGGCAGCTCGCTACCGGCAAAGCCTCTGGGGGCGGCTCGGAAAACGCTTCGGCCTCGTTGAGAAATAATTTGCCGATTTGGCTATTGGGCGGCACTGCTGGCTGGTCCAGCAGTGCCGTATAGCTACTGAAAGCCACCGAAAGAAATCACATGATTGACCCTGTCCAGCCGGATTACACCAATACTCCAATAGATCCGCAGCGTCCGTCGTTTTTATACGCGCCAGCAGATCCAACCACACCACCGGCGGTCACGATTGTCACGCCCTTCTATAATACTGGAGCCGTGTTTCGTGAAACGGCACAGTCCGTACTCCAGCAGTCGATGCAACAATGGGAGTGGTTGATCGTCAACGACGGCTCCACCGATGCTGAGTCACTTGCCTTGCTGGACGTATATCGTGACTGTGATCCCCGTATTCGCGTGCTCGACCACGAGGTCAACAAAGGACTGAGTGCAGCGCGCAATACCGGGTTTCGGGCGGCGTGCGCCCCGTATGTGGTGCAACTCGATGGCGACGATTTGTTGGAGCCTACGGCGGTGGAGAAATGGGTATGGTTCCTCGAATCGTACCCGGAGTTCTCTTTCGTCAAAGGTTTCACTGTGGGATTCGGCGCTCAAGAGTATCTGTGGACGCGTGGTTTTCACGATGGCGGCGCTTTTCTCGAAGAAAACCTCATCGCTGCTACCGGTGCTATTCGTACGGCGGTGCATGCCGCCGTGCAGGGCTATGAAGAAGAAAACCGGGCTGGACTCGAAGACTGGGATTTCTGGTTGCGTTGCGCTCATGCTGGATATTGGGGTGGCACCGTACCCGAGTACTTGGATTGGTATCGGCGGCACCCGCGCCATGGCGACCGTTGGACGAATTGGGATAACGGTGATCGACAACGCGCATTTTCTACCAGTCTCCGGCAACGTTATTCGTCTCTCTGGAATGGTGGATTTCCGCAGATTCAGCCACGGTGGCACATGCCCTGCGATACGGTCCCTGCGACATTACCTTACGACAATCTCTTGCAGAAAGAGGCGCCTCGCCTGTTGATGATCGTCCCCTGGCTGACCTTAGGCGGAGCGGACAAATTTAATCTGGACCTCCTGGGGCAACTGACCCGCCGTGGCTGGGAGGTTTCCATTGCTACGACGTTAGAGGGCGATCATTCCTGGTTGCCAGCGTTTGCCCGCCGTACGCCGGACATCTTCGTGCTCCAGCATTTTTTACGCTTGGTCGATTATCCGCGCTTCTTGCGCTACCTGATTCAGTCGCGCCAGGTCGACGTGGTGTTGATCTCGAATAGTGAGTTGGGCTATTTGCTGTTGCCGTATTTGCGGGCGCACTGTCCGCATGTGACCTTTGTCGATCTCTGCCATATGGAAGAGGAAGAATGGAAAAACGGCGGGCATCCGCGCTTCGCATATGAGTATCAAAGTTTGCTGGACGGCAACGTCGTAACGTCAGAGCATTTGAAGCGGTGGATGGGAGCGCGTGGTGCCGATCCCCAGCGCATTCACTCTTGCTACACCAATGCCGATCCCGAACGCTGGCGACCTGATGCTGAACGGCGTGCGCAGGTGCGACACGAACTGCATTTGTCCAACGAAACGCCAGTGGTGTTCTACGCCGGACGCTTGTGCGAGCAGAAGCAGCCGCGAGTTTTCGCGCAAACGATGCTCCATCTTGTGCGTAGTGGTATTCCGTTGCAGGCACTGGTTGCTGGTGATGGTCCTGATGGCGACTGGCTGCGTGCTTTTGTGAAAAGCCATGGTTTGCAGGCGACTGTGCATATGCTCGGTGCGGTATCCAGCGAGCGGGTGCGTGATCTCATGACTGCTGTCGATGTGTTCTTCTTGCCTTCGCAGTGGGAAGGCATTGCCCTGTCGATCTATGAAGCTATGGCCTGCGCCGTGCCGGTGGTCGGGGCAGATGTTGGCGGACAGCGCGAGCTGGTGACGCCGGAATGCGGCGTGTTGCTGCCGCGCAGTGAGGAAGCGGCTGAAGCTGAGGCGTATGCGCAGACGCTTGCTGCGCTGTTGCGTGACCCGGAGCGCTTGCGACGCATGGGACACGCCGCACGGCAGCGCATCGAAGCTGGGTTCCGTTTGGAACAGATGGGCGAGCGCATGGACGGGCTGTTACGCGAGTTTCGCCGCCTGCACGAGGCCCACCCGCACGTCCCGCCAAGTCGCGAAATTGGGCAAATCTGCGCGGCGCAAGCCATCGAGTATCAGCGGTTGTGGACAGTCGCCGATGGACTCTGGCGCTCCACCGGACGTGAAGAGCGCTTCTTACTGCCGCCGCATCTGCTTGACCCACACAGTGACTCGTGGCGCACCTTGGCCTATTTCTCTTTGCGTCGGCTAGCACTGCCCTATTACCAAGCCGCGCTTCATTGGAAGCTCCCGGGGCTCTTGTCCTTGAAAGATCGGGTGAAACGCATGCTTTTGCGAGACAAAGCATCCTGAGGACTGGCGGGTATCGCACGTGAATGTACGTTCGCCCCGCTTGTGGTTGGGGATGATTATTGCCGGGAGCCTCATTGCTAATCTGCTCTGGCTCCATATTGACACTCGTCCGCCACGCTGGGACGACGCTGCGTATCTCACTTCCAGCTTCAAATATCACGAGGCACTTTTTGAGGACGGACTCTCCGGGTTCTTCACCTCCGTGCTGTCGGTTGATCGCTCGCGACCACCATTCTTGCCGCTCCTAGCCGTGCCGACGTATTTCCTCTTCGGCAAATCGGCAAGCGCGGCTTTGTCGATCAACCTGATTGCATTTGTCATCCTGGTATTGGCTACTTATGGTTTGGGTGCACGGCTGCGTTCACCGGCCACTGGGGTTCTTGCCGCTTTTTTCGTCGCAACCTATCCGGCGGCATTCGGGCTCTCACGGATATTTCTCTTCGATTTTTGGAACACGGCGTTGGTTGCCGCTGCGCTGTACTGGTTAGTGCGGACGGAAGGGTTTGCTCACAAATGGCCCTCAGTCGCGTTGGGCGTGACCTTGGGGTTGGGGTGGTTGTGTCGTGCGTTCTTTCCGATTTTTTTAATCGGACCTTTGAGCGTGAGTGTATGGGCGATATGGAAGGGCGGAGGTTTGATACTCGGACGCTCAAAGTCTGGGCCGCCACGACTCGGACGCTATCTCGTGCCTTCCCTGGGCATTGCGGCGCTGGTGGCAGCACCATGGTATTTGCTCAATCTCAAGCCGCTTATCGCGCGTTCGCTCAGCGCTGCCTACGGTGAGGAAGCGGTCGGCTATGGTCCTTCGAACCCATTCACGTGGCAGGCGTTGGCGTCGTATGGCATTGGGTTTGTGAATGGGCATTTGACGCTCGTTGGGCTGGGGCTGTTTCTCGCAGGTGTGGCCTTGCTGTGGCATAACCGAATGGCATTCGCTAGGCAGAAAATCGCCGCTCCCTCTAGTGCACTCCACGGCTTTGTCCTGTTGTTCGTTTCGATTGCTGTTGCCTATCTTTTTTTCTCGACCTTGCCCTCGCAAGATCAGAAAAACATCACGCCTGTTCTGCCGGCTATGGCAGTGGTTGCCGCCTGGGGCAGCGCTTTTGTCCCCAAGTCGAAATGGCGAAGCTTTGCTGGCGGTGGAGTCGTGGTGTTACTCCTCATGCAATTTTGGCTCGCCTCGTACGGGTGGCGGGCTTTGCCCGGTCTGATTGAGATCTCGCTCCATGAAGCGTTACCGCGTCTTGCTCTCCTCCGGCAAGGGTCTCCCGAATCTGCGCCCTATTTCGCCTTGCCCCAACAAGAACACTGGCCGATAGCGGAGATTTTGCAACGTGTCGTAGGAGGGTCGCTGGGACTCGACGATAGACGGACGATGGCCCGCCCGGCGGTGCTCGGCATCATCCCCGATGCTCCGTTGTTGAATGCCAGCACCTTTACCTATTTCACGACCTTGCTGCAGCTTCCGGTCGGTGTGACACATCCTGGCGATCCGCGTTTTTCCGAAGGGCCGGAATATCGCATCCACCTACAAGGCGTGGATTTTGCGGTAGTGAAGACGGGCAGCCCGGGCGAGCGCTGGCTGACGACCTACAACGACGAGATCCTCGCTTTTTTACGTTCTCCTGAATCCGGCTTTGCCGAAGTAACGCCGCGTTTTCCTTTACCGGATGGCTCGGAAGCGATCTTGTACGAGCGGCAAGTCGACCTAACGGCTCCCGACGAGCCGTCTTTCCGCTTTTCCACGCCGGTGCGTTTTGGTGATGAGCTGGAGTTAGTTGGCTACGACCTGGAAGACAAAGGGACGCTGACACGAGGGCATGCCTTTGTGGTGACGTATTATTGGCGAGCGCTGAAGACGTTGACGAAGGATTATCATATGTTCGTCCACGTTACGGCGGATGCAGAGCCGCAGACGCGTACGAACTGGGATCATGCGCCGGCGCGGGGACGCTACCCGACCTCGTGGTGGCTACCAGGTGCGCTGCTGAAAGACCGGGATCTCTACTTTCTGCCGAAACATCTCTCTGAGGAAAGCCTTGCCCTGCGCGTCGGCGTTTTTTTTCGTGACTCCGGCACTCGTCTCGCCATTACCAATGCGCCTGCGGAAGTGACGCTCGATGAAGGTGGGTCGCGCGCAGCCATCGGTGCCATTGCTCCTTCTGCTCCTGCGCGTGAACCCTCCTCTTAACGGGATGCCCTGAGACGTTTGTAATCGAAAGGGAGAACCTGAGTGCCACCGACTGTTTCTGTTGTTATTCCCGTCTTCAATGAAGAGCAAATCCTGCCCATCTTATATCAGCGTCTGAGCGAAGTGCTGGGCGCGTATGGCGAGGCGTATGAGATCGTGTTCGTGAACGATGGCAGTCGCGATGGGAGCCTTGCCTCGCTGAAGCGTCTCCATACTGATGATTCTCACGTGAAAGTGGTGAGCCTCTCGCGTAATTTCGGCCATCAGACAGCGATTACCTGTGGCCTTGATCAAGCTACAGGCGCAGCCGTCATAGTGATGGATGCGGATTTGCAAGACCCGCCAGAGGTATTGCCACAACTGCTCGATAAATGGCGAGAAGGCTACGACGTCGTCTATGCTGTGCGCGATAAACGGGAAGGTGAGAGTGCCTTCAAGCTAGGGACGGCAGCGGTATTCTATCGTCTGCTACGAGCTATGACGCAAGTGGATATTCCTCTTGATACTGGCGACTTTCGCCTCATGAGTCGGCGGGCGGTAGATGCGCTGCAATCCGCGCGTGAGCGCAGCCGCTTCGTGCGTGGGCTTGTGAGCTGGGTCGGGTACCGGCAGACCGGCGTGACCTACACTCGCAAAGAACGCATGGCTGGAGAGACGAAATATCCGCTGCGCAAAATGCTCAAATTCGCACTCGACGGCTTGACGGCGTTCTCGTTCGCGCCGTTGCAAGTTGCTACGTATCTGGGGGTGAGTATTTCCGTACTCAGTTTTCTCTATGCCGTGTATGCGATCATCTTGCGGCTTTTTACCACGCAGACAGTGCCGGGGTGGACCTCGCTCATGGTCGCCGTGCTTTTTTTAGGTGGCGTGCAATTGGTCGCGCTGGGCATTATTGGTGAGTACCTCGGGCGCGTGTACGAAGAGGTGAAACAGCGTCCGCTCTATTTGCTTGATGAACGAATCGGGTTTGACTGAGCAAGGCGGCTCTACTGTGGAGTGCGCCGCATGAGCAGCGCTTTTGTGTTCATCGGCCACCGGGAGACAAAGCGGAGCTGCTGCTCCGCACTCCAAGACGTCGGTGCGTTTGCCTATACGGATTTGTTGTTCTTGTCCTAGTTGGCCTTCTCGGCAGCAGGGGCTTTCCCGTGCAACTGATCGACCCGGGTGCGCAATTTCTTTGCTAGATAGTCCATTTCTTGTTCGACCTGTCCCCAAGTGCTGGTCGGGTCAAATTTTCTGTCGGTCAGCGGAATATACTTCTTTCCCGCTTGCTTGGTCACCGCTGCCGCGATGCGTTCGTTGCTTTGTGCGTCAAGAAACTCGAGCTCCATGCCGATTTGCCCGACAAAGAGGTTGGAACTAGTGGCCGCGCCGATGATTCCGGACACTATGCGCATCTGTGGTACGATGGTTGTCGCGGTATTCATCGCTGCATTCACTGGCACCAAATCGGTAAACGCTGCGCGAATACGGACCGTGCCAGGGCCGGGTTCCTCGACGACTTGGTAGCCGTTATTCTCGGTCAGGGCTTTAGCCACGGCATCGTGGAAGTACTTCTGCAAGAGCGTCAGGTCGTTGGCGTTAATGCCCTTAAAGTTAGCCTCTTTACTCGGGAAAACGGTCACGGACTCAATGAGAAATTTACTGTACTGGGCAAAATCGGTCCCAGGTTTTTCGTAGATGTAATTGTAGAGCATGTTGGAGTCAGCACGGGACTGTAACTGCGAATAGTCCGCGAGAAACCCTGAATACTCCGGTTTATCGGCGGCAAGAGCACTGCCGCAGTTGAGGCAAGCGATGAGTGCGCCTGCAAGTCTCAGTGATGTAAGCTTTTGCATGATAGGATCTCCTTTCTTTTCTGAGGGCAATTTTCCGTGCCTGAACGACACCGTATGTCTACCCTCGGTTCAGGAATAGAGATCTGTGGTTCAGATTGCGGTTCGGATTGACCTGTGCCGAGGAAGGGAAAGCGCTGCTGGTGAAGCCCTGACTTGTGCTTCTTAGGAGAGTTCAGTGAGCAGCGTCCTTGCCTGTTGCAAATCCGCCGTATCGAATCCCTCGGTAAACCAGCCGTAGATGTCCGCCAACACCTGCTTCGCGTCGGTGGTTTTGCCCTGGGTCCGCCACAGCCGTGCGAGGCTCATCGCCGCGCGCAATTCCAGCGATTTCGCTTCTTGTTGCCGAGCAATCTCAACGGCCTTATGAAAACACGTCTCAGCTTCTGCCTGGAGATTGGCGGTTGGCAGTTTTTGACTTTTGCCCTTTGCCTTTTGACTTTCTTGAAAGCAGGCCTGTTGCAGAGTCAATTCGCCTTTGATGCGATGCACCTCCGCCGCCCACAGGCGGTCGAAGCTCGTTTCTGTTAGATGGATGGCTTCATTAATCGTGGCGAGCCCTTCGGCAAACTGTCCTTGCTGTCCGTAGGCTTCGGCGAGGAAAGAGAGGGAGTACGGCAGCATGATCTGTGCGCCCGTAGCTCGATGCTGATTGATGCCTTCGACAAGCAACTGAATGCCTTCGGTCAGTTCACCGCGTCGCACCAAAACACAGCCTTGTTCTATGGCTGTTCGCGAGACATTCGTCGCAAAGCCGTACTCGCGCTCCAATGTCACCAGCGTTTGCGTTAGGCTCCAGGCTTGATCGAGTTCGCTGCGGAACTGCCGCACCCACACAGCAAAGGAGAGTACATTCGCCAAAGAAAACGGGTGAGCAATCTCCTGGGCGCGGGCAATGCCCCGCTCAGCAGCACTCCAGGCTTGCTCCGGCCAGCCTCGGAGCCACAGACTCACGCCCGACATCACCAACGCAAGCGCGTGCGGATCTATGCCGAAGGAAAACCGTAGGGTGCTCTGCGCCGTGGCGTCATAGAGCGCAAAGACTTGCGCGTGGTGCTCTTGCACCCGGCGGTGCGCACCACGCACCAGCTCCAGCACGCCTAGCTGGGTATGGAGTTTTACCAAGATCGCTGGATCAGTGAGCCGTAGGAGCAAGTGCTGTTCTTGCTCGATGGCTGCTTCGGCTTTGAGGCGATCTGAACGAGTGATATACAGCCGTGCTAGACCGATCAAAACTGTGGTAAATTGGGGGAGGTCATCCAAGATGTTGCACAATGACTGTGCGCGTTCCAGGTTTTCTTCTAGTTCAGGGGCCGACAGCCCATGACTGGCCAATAAGGCGACATGAAGCGGAATCCGCAAGGCGAGTTCTTGCCGCATCCGTTCCGAGGTCTCCGGCAAGGTGGACAACAGTGCCAAACCTTGCGTGAGGTGTTGTGCCGCCTCGACATGAGCACTGCGGCGTAACGCACTTTCCCCGGCCTGCTGGTAATAGCGGATGGCGTGTGGATAATCTCGCCCCCGTTCGAAGTGGAAGGCGATTGCGCTGGCCACCTCCGGGGCGTGTTCTCCATAAACATTGCTCAAGTGCTCGCCCAATTGCCGGTGCCAGCGCATTCGTCGTGCCGGTCCAATCCTCTGATACACAACATGGCGATGCAAAGCATGGCGAAAGCGATAGCGCACGGCCATCGTTCCATTGGGCCATTCGGCAATTTCTTGTATGTTGATCAGTCGCTCTTGATTTTCGAGTTCCTCGTAAAGCACTTCGAGTGTTTCCGGGTCGCTCCCGAGTACGGCTGCCGCCTCATACGCGGTGAAGGTCCTCCCGACCATACTGGCCACTTCCAGCGCCTGCTGCGCGTCTTTGCTGAGCCCTTCAATCTGCTTGGTAATGAGCCGTTGCACGTGGTCAGGGATGAGTTCTTCGATGGCCGTAGGCTCCAGGCGGAGTTCCCAGCCGTCTTGAGTGGCGACTAGCAGCTTCTGGTGCAGCAGATAGTCCAGAAAATGTGCGACAAACAGCGCATTGCCATCGGTACAACGATGAATCACTGGCCACAAGGCGGCCACGACTGGGCTTGCCGACAAACGGGAAGTCAAGTAGCGCTCGACTTCTGCTTCAGTCCACAGTTCGAGCGCCAGTTCATGGCACTGCCCCCGCCCAATCATTTCCTGTTCGATTCTGCGGAGCGGATGTTGGCTGGCTACCGTTTCTGCTGGCCGATAGGTGCTGAGCACCATGAGTCGGGTCTGCTCTCGTCGCTGACCTAGATATGACAAGAGTTCTAGGGTCGCAACATCACTCCAGTGCAAGTCCTCGAAAACAAGGAACAATACCTGCTCAGACGTTAAATGGGCGATGGCTTCTCCGAACTCGCGTAACATGCGTTGCGGGTTGCTGCCTTGCAGTTGTCGCTGCAACGTTTCCCTCTCATCCGCCTCAATAACGCCCGAGAGCTGGAGCAACCACAGCGGCGCATAGCGACGCAGCACTGCGATGACCGCCTCCCCATCGGCCGTCCGACATAATTGTTGCAAGGCTTGCAAGACCGGCAAGTAGGCTTCTCCTCGCTCTTGCTGTTCGAGGCAATGACCACGCCCGATACGAATAGCGTCTTGCCCTGACACTTGCGCTAAAAAACGTTCCACGAGCGTGGTTTTCCCGATGCCCGCCTCGCCAGAAACGAAAACGATCTGCTGCGCACCCTGTTGCATTTGGTCGTACCAGTCCTGGAGCTGCGCGAGTTCCTCTTCTCGTCCGGTGAAATTGGGGATGAGAGACTGAGGGGGGCTTGGGGGTGGCTCAGTCTGTGGGCTTGCAACCGGGGTGGCTGTGATGAGAGGGGCAATGAACCGATACCCCCGCGTCCCGGCAGTTTCGATAAACTGCGGTGTCGCCACGTCATCCTGCAGCGCTTGGCGGATCTCACGTGTACACACTTTGACGACAGTGTCCGACACGTAGATGCCTGGCCACAACTGCTTGAGCAACTCGTTCTTGGCGATGAGTTGGCCTGGGCGTTCGGCTAAATAGCGCAACATGGCTAAGGGACGCGGTCGGATCTCCACTGCGTGATCTCCACGCCACAGCCGCTTGCTGCCTTCCAAACGAAACGGGCCAAAGCGCAGCTCCGTCTGAGTTGTCTCGTAAGCGGGGTTGCCAATTTTTTGTGCCATTCAACTATCCTGCTCCACGTATCTGAACCGGAATCTGAACCGTAATTTACGTTTCTCTTCTGTACCTGAACCGCAGGCTACCTTACTGTTTTGGCGCAGAACCGACAACGCCCCTAAACGGTTGTGAGTGTCAAACGGGCGTCGCTCAATTTTTCTGTCGATAGAACGAAAAACGGAATGTCACCGAAACAAAAGCCTTCTCTCCCAGCTAATCGTGGGTTTGTTCTGCAGCTGCATGCCGCCGCTCAGCCCGAGCGAGGGCAGTGGCAGGGGCGAGTTGAACACTTGCTGTCCGCCCAAGTCCTGCATTTTCAGTCACTTGAGGAGCTGCTGAACTTCATTGCTCAAGTACTGGCTGAACAACAAGTGGACGAGGACTGACTGAGACACGAGGTTGCCTTTGCTGAGGCAAACCGGCGCGGGCGGAATGTTCAGAAAGATGACGTTATGACGGAAACCGAGAGCAGAGCGGATGCATTTCGCTACGAGGTCGATTCTTGGGCAGGTTGGTTCGATGTCCTTGCCGCTGTTCTTTTGGGGGTGGCCACGTTGGCCTCCGCCTGGAGTGCATATCAAGCCGCGCTGTGGGAGGGTATCCAGACCTTCCGCATTGCCGAAGCCAACGCTGCTGGTCGGCAGGCCGCAGGTAAGGACTTGTACTCGAACCAACTGCGCAGCCTCGATGCCGTCCTCTTTGAGCGTTATGTCAGCGCGATCATCGAAAAAAACGATCAACTGGCGGAATTTCTCTTTCAACGCTTCCGTCCGGAGATGCGCGTCGCTGTCGAAGCGTGGTTAGCCACGAAACCCTGGCACAACCCTTCGGCTCCGCTCACACCCTTTAGCATGGACGCATACGTCCTGGCTGCGGGGAAGGAAGCACGCCAGTTGCAGATGGACGAAACGAAGAATTTCGCCGAGGCGCGAGATGCCGACGAGATTTCGGATACCTACCTGTTGTTGACGGTTTTGTACGGCATCGTGCTGTTCCTGGGTGGCATCGCCGCTGTGTTCGAGGAACCGAGGCTGCGCATCGTATTACTCGTCTTGGCGGCAGCCATGCTGACGGTCACGACGATGGCTCTGGCGTTTTTGCCGCTGGCGCAGGAATGAGGAGGGTGCGGAGATGACGCAGGCAAACGCTGGCGGTGAACTGGTAGCAATGATTCGCTATGGCATCGAGTGGATGGCCCTCGGCATTGAGGTGTTGGCTGTGGTGGTCATCGTGGCTGCGGTGGTCATTCTCGCGGTCACGCGCGGGACGGTCCGGTATCTCTTTCACCTCGATGAGGCCGGTGCCTATGAGAGCTACAAGCATCAACTCAGCAAAGGCATTTTGCTGGGGCTTGATCTGCTCGTGGCCGCTGATTTGGTCAGAACGGTCGCGCTCGAACCCATGCTGCATAATGTTACGGTGCTCGGCCTCCTGGTGCTCATCCGCACCTTCCTGAGCTGGTCCTTAGTCGTCGAACTCGAAGGCTGCTGGCCGTGGCAAGCACAGGCAGAAGCCCGCGCCAATAATGCGGGCAAATAGACACTCAGGTGCGCCATGGTTGAACACAAACGGAACGGAGAGCGGAAGGAATGGAAGAAACGCTGATACGCATTTGGGAAAACCTCCTTGGTCGTGCCGATGGACCTCTCACCCTGCGACTGTTCCTCCAGCCAACGATGGCGACGCTCCTCGCGATTCGCGCCGGACTGAAAGATGCACGAACCGGACGTCCGCCTTACCTCTGGACTATCTTCACCAATCCGGCACACCGACGCGACTTGCTCCAGCAAGGGTGGAAGGATGTTGGGAAGGTGTTCATCATGGCCACCGTCCTCGACATCATCTACCAGTTCATCACTGTGCGCTGGTTCTACCCGCTAGAGACGCTCATTACCGCCACGGTCTTGGCTCTTCTCCCTTACCTTTTGCTCCGCGGCCTTGTGACGCGCTTCGCACACGTCAGCGGGGTGGAGATCGAAAGATCGTAGAGGCCGTTTCCGAAGACCGTCCCAAGCGGCGTCTGCTCAAAGGAATACCGCAACATGGCAAGTTCGACTGACACTGAAACACGAGAGATCGACATCGCTACGAGGCTCGCGTATGAGCGCACCCGCCTTGCCTACGAAAACACAATGATGGCGTGGGTGCGGACGGCGACGTCGCTGATTACGTTTGGTTTCAGCGTGTACAAGTTTTTTCAATTCGAGACGCGAGGTGCTGAGCACGTTGACCCCTTGGTCACGCCGCGCGGGTTTGCCTTGCTGATGATCACCTTCGGCTTAGTGTCGTTACTTGCCGGCACGATACAGCATGTCACGAGTCTCCAGCATCTGCGGTCACTCTACCCGCCTCTCCCCCGTTCGATAGCGTCGATACTCGCGGGTTTGATTTCACTGCTCGGCTTACTAGTGTTGATCGTCGTGCTCTTTCGCCATTGAGCCTCAGCTTTCCATGAATACTCAGCATTGCGTGAATGACGAATTACAGAGAGGAGTACATAGCCATGAGTAATCAAGACCACATTCAACGCGCGATTCTGCCGATTCCGGATCGGCAGCACACAGGCTTGGTCACATATGATGCCAAGGACCCAGACACGAAATTCCCGCCAATTGAAGCGTTACGTCCGCCCAAAGGCGCACCGAACGTGCTGATCGTGTTGCTTGACGATGTTGGCTTTGCTTCCTCCAGCGCCTTTGGTGGGCCATGCCAGACGCCAACCTTCGAGAAGCTGGCAGCGAACGGGCTGAAGTATAATCGCTTCCACACCACAGCTCTGTGTTCACCGACACGGCAGGCGTTGCTCACCGGGCGGAATCACCATTCCGTCAATATGGGTGGGGTCTGTGAGATCGCAACCTCGGCACCCGGCTACACGTCAGTTCTGCCTAAGAACAAAGCGCCTGTGGCGATGACGCTCAAGTTAAACGGCTATTCGACCGCGCAGTTTGGCAAGTGTCATGAAGTGCCGGTTTGGGAAACCAGCCCGTTAGGGCCGTTCAACCAGTGGCCGACCGGCGGCGGCGGCTTCGAACATTTTTACGGGTTCATCGGTGGTGAGACCAATCAGTATGATCCGGCCATTTACGAAGGCACGACGCCACTCGAACCACCGAAGACCGCTCAGGAAGGCTACCACTTCACCGAAGATATGACGGACAAAGCAATTGCCTACGTGCGTCAGCAGAAGGCACTGATGGCGGACAAACCGTTCTTTGTCTACTTCGCGCCGGGTGCGTGTCATGCGCCCCATCACGTGCCGAAAGAGTGGGCGGATAAGTACAAAGGTCAATTCGACCAAGGCTGGGACAAGCTGCGCGAGGAGATTTTTGCGCGGCAGAAGGCGCTTGGCGTCATTCCGGCGAATGCTGAGTTAACGCAGCGGCCCAAAGAGATTCAAGCGTGGGACGAGGTTGACCCGAAAATGAAACCGGTGCTGGCGCGGCAGATGGAGTGCTACGCTGGATTTCTCGAACACACCGATCATCACGTGGGCCGACTCATTGATACGCTGAAGGATCTCGAAATTCTCGACGATACGCTGATCTACGTCATTGTCGGCGACAACGGTTCCTCGGCGGAAGGTACGCCCAACGGCTCGTTTAACGAAGGGCTGATGTTAAACGGCATCACCGGTGTGGAGACGCCGGAATTTTTGACTGCACGTATCGACGACTTTGGCGGCCCGGACTCATTCAACCACTATGCCGTGGGTTGGGCGCATGCGATGGATACTCCCTATCAATGGACCAAGCAGGTGGCGTCACACTGGGGCGGTACGCGCAATGGCACGGTCGTGCATTGGCCATTAGGTATTAAGGCGAAAGGAGAGATCCGCAGCCAGTTCTGTCACGTGATTGATATCGCCCCGACCATACTGGAAGCTGCCGGTATTCCACAGCCGACCATCGTCAACAGCGTGCAACAAAGCCCGCTGGAGGGCACGAGCATGCTCTACAGCTTCGACGATGCCACTGCTCCAGAGCGGCACGACTTGCAATATTTCGAGATGTTCTGCAATCGCGGCATCTACTATAAAGGCTGGAGCGCGGTGACCCGGCACTCCACGCCGTGGGTCATCGAAAAATTACCAGCTTTTGATGATGATGTCTGGGAACTGTACGACGGCAGCAAGGACTGGACCCAGGCGCACGATCTCTCCAAAGAAATGCCTGAGAAGTTGCACGAATTGCAGCGGCTGTGGTTGATTGAAGCGACCAAGTACAACGTCATTCCGCTGGATGACCGTAGAGTCGAACGTTTCAATCCTGCTGTGGCCGGGCGACCACAGCTCATTAAGGGCAACTCGCAACTGCTGTTCGGCGGCATGGGGCGGCTGACTGAGAATAGTGTCGTGGTGATGAAGAATCGTTCCTTTTCGATCACGGCTGAAGTGGAGGTCCCCAGCAAAGGTGCCGAGGGTGTCATCATCGCTCAGGGCGGGAAGTTTGGCGGCCTCAGTCTGTACACCAAGGGCGGAAAAGCCAAGTTCGCCTACAACTTCTTCGGCCTCGAAACCTTCACGACGGAGGCAAGCCAAGCCATCTCCGCTGGCAAGCATCAAGTGCGCATGGAGTTTGCCTATGACGGCGGCGGGTTGGCCAAGGGCGGTAACGTGGCGCTGTACTACGACGGCAGCAAAGTCGGCGAGGGGCGCGTCGAGCGCACCGTACCGCTGCTCTTTTCCGCCGACGAGACCACGGATATCGGCCACGAGACTGGCACGCCGGTCAGTGCGGATTATGACCGTCACAGCAGTGTCTTCACCGGCAAAGTTAATTGGGTGCAAATCGACCTCGGCAAAGATGACGCCGATCACTTCATCAGTCCTGACGAGCGGCTGCGGGTGGCCATGGCGCGGCAATGAGTCGCGCGAGGCCTAGGACGGACAGGCGAGAAGAAGGCAATGGACCGACAGTCGTGAGCCTCTCCGGCAAAGCGAAAAACGGCAAGGACACGAGAAGGAGAAAACGAGAATGTTTTGGCATGTAGTATGGATGCTCAGTGTTGCTTTTTGGGCCAGTCTTGCGGCTTCGGTGGCGTGGGCCGGAGGAGTCTTTCTGTATGAATTAGGGACTCCTGACCTCGGCACGGCGGCCGCCGGTCGCGCGGCACTGGCGCAAGATGCCTCGACGGTCATAGGCAACCCCGCTGGGATGACCCGCCTCGACCGTTCAGAACTGACCACCACCTTGTATTCGATCTTCCCCTCTATCCAGTTCGACCGAGGGCGTGGAACGACGGCGAGTGGTGGCGACGGGTTCAATGGGGGAACGTCCATTCCCTCCTCTGGGGTTGCCAGTATTCCGATCCCGGCGGGAGGCTTTTTTTATGTCCACAGTCTCTCGCCAGACTTGAAACTTGGGGTCGGCGTAGGCTCGGGATTTGGTGCTGGCATGAACTATGGCAAGGAATGGGCGGGGCGCTATTACATCCAGAAAACCCAGCTTTTCACTACGACGCTCAACCCCGGGTTTGCCTATCGCATTAACCCGTGGCTGTCCGTCGGTGCCGGGTTCAGCGTCAACTATGCGCTCTTTTCTTACACAACCGCCCTCAACAATATCATGGACCGACTCCCCGACGGGCGGCTCAAATTCAAAGATGATGACTTCGGCTTCGGTGGGAACGCTGGCGTGTTGATCGAGCCGACCGCACAGACCCGATTTGGATTGACCTATCGTTCCCCCGTTGATTTTTCCTACAAAGACAAGCCCAAAGTGACCAATGCCGGGCCTGGATTATCGCGGCTCTTGAATAAAAAGATCCAAATGGACCAGACGGCCCCGCAAACCGTGATGCTCAGTGGCTATCATGCGCTCACCGACCGGTGGGCAGTGATGGGTAATTTCGGCTGGCAAAATTGGGAAGATTTCGGCAATGTCGATGTGACGATCAGTTCTGACACCTCGTCGAAAAGTGGGACGGCAGACGCTCATTTTCATGACACGTGGCATGGAGCGATCGGCACCCAATATCGCATCGGTGTGCCCTGGTTGCTTTCTATGGGCTTCGCCTACGACAGTTCTCCGGTGTCGAAATTTCATCGTACTCCCTCCATGCCGTTGGATGAGACGTTTCGCTTTGGGACGGGGCTCCGCTACGACTGGAGCGAAGACACCACTATTGGTCTCGCCTACGAGTTTCTCCAAGCCGGGGATGGCGAGATTGCCCATCTCGAACGGGGTCCGTTGGGTGGTGCCTTGCAAGGAGACTACTCCTCTAATCTCGTCCATTTCGTCGCATTTAATATGACCCAGAAATTCTGAACCAAAGGCAAAGCCTTCGTACACTTTACCTCATGCCCCCCAGGACTATCATGCTGAGCTGTCCAGAGGGTTACACCCGCAGCAAATGAGTAGAAACCGAGTGCATATCCCTGGCGGTCATTCCCGCGCAGGCGGGAATCCAGATTTTTGCCCCTGGAGTCCGGGTCTCGCGTTGCTCGTCCGGAATGACGGGCTGCCATGAGTAGCTGTGATCTGGATCGAAGATTTTGTTTCTGAGCAGCGCAGCGAAGAATCTCACGGCGAGACGAAAGACAGAAAGGAATTTGTGGATAGCATCATCACAGCGCCGCCGTTCGTCGCCGTCTTATTTGCTGGCATGCTGGCGTGTTTGGAAATCGGGCGTCGGTTGGGAATCCGCCGCCTTGCCAGAGACCCCGGCGGGGCTATGGCCGGGCTCGGCACAATTAGTGGAGCGGTATTTGCCCTCTATGGCCTTCTCGTCGCGTTCACTTTTTCTGGAGCGGCGTCGCGGTTGGACGTTCGCAGGCAATTGATTGCAGAGGAGGCCAATAACATCGGTACCGCGTATTTGCGGCTTGATCTCTTGTCGGCTGAAGCGCAGCCGACACTGCGCGAACTGCTTCGCAAGCACTTGGATTTGCGGCTGGAAGCGTACCGAAAACTTCCTGATATCGCAGCGGCGAAAGTCGTGCTCGCCCAATCGGCAAGAATTCAAAGAGAGATCTGGACCGAGGCTACGGCGGCAACTCGGTTGCTGGGCAATCATCCAGAAGCAGGAAGATTGCTCTTGCCGGCGCTGAACCAGATGATTGATATTACCACCACGCGGACGATGGCTATGAGAATCCATCCGCCATTCATCATCTTCGTGCTCTTGTTCGTGCTTGCGTTGCTGTGCTCGTTGCTGACGGGGTTTGGCACGGCGAGTAGCCAGCGGCGGAACTGGCTCCATATTTTGGCATTCACAGTCATCACCGCGATTTCTGTTTACGTTATCCTCGATATCGAGTATCCCCGTGCCGGGTTGTTCCGCCTAGACGCGTACGACCAAGTCCTAGTCGAGCTTCGGGAAAGCATGGAGTGATAAGGCGTGTCGCGAAGCCGAATTTTTTCTTGGTTCTCTTTGCGCTAGGCGCTTACGATCTAAACTGAACCATGATCTGAACCGTCGTCGCATGTACCTGAACCACAAGGTTGCCTATCGTAAGGCGTAATGGAAACCTCACAACTTTAACGATCTCTACGGAGGAGAAAATGTCTTCTACCACGTTACCTTACCCGTCTCGACCACATCCCGTTTACACCCGCTGGAGGCGCGCAGCTTGCGCCACCGTCGCGGCACTTGCGTGTGGTATCGCCTCAATAGCCTCTGCTCAGACAGAGGGTAATTTTGAGACCCCCCCGACCCTCAAGGTTGGGGAATTAGTGGCAAAAGATCTCTTGCAAGGCAAGGGGTTAACAGTTGAAGAAAAAGTTCCCACTGACGGCATCATGGGGATCTACACAATCAAGGCGGACAAAGCGACGTTTGGTGAAGATGCTGGTTCCTATCAGGTCCGTAGCCGTGAATTGCTCGAACTCCGTCTTGCTGAGGTCCCAGCCATCTTGCAGCTCAACGACACGAGCAAGCTCGGCACCTTTGCGAAATCCATGGGGGCCACGGCGGTCCGTCCGCTGGAGGCCACTGGTCATATGGTCATGAATCCTATCGACACGGTGACTGGATTGCCCAGCGGCGTTGGACGACTCTTTGACCGCGTGGGCAGTGGTGTGGGGAGAGCCGTAGGCTCTGAAGCTGTCCCTGGCTCAGGAGGAGAGGAGGGCGGAGCTGCGAATGCTGTTCGTGACGTGCTGGGGTACGAACAGGAACGCCGTGCGTTAGCAAAGAAGTTAGGCGTTGACCCCTACACCTCGAATCCGATTCTAGCCAAGAAACTGGACGACTTCGCCTCAGCCGCCTTTTATGGCCGGGTTGGCGTGAATACCGCAATTTCAATGGCCGTGCCGGCTTCAATGCTCCTCACCGGTGTCAGAACCATAGACAATTTAGTGTGGGATACTCCGCGCGGGGATCTTATCGTGCGGGTCGAAACGAAGCTCCAAGAGTTGAACGTGACACAAGCCCAGAGGAGCTTATTCCTGCATAATCCTGCGGTGCCTTTGAGTCTTCAGGTGGCTGTGGTCGAGAATCTGGACCGTCTGAAAGATGTTAAAGGGCGTCAGGATGTCATATGGCAAGTGGGCAGTGTCGCGACCGAGTCCCAGGCCCGCTTTCTCGCCACTGCCGTGCGTATGCTGGCTGACTATCATGAGAAGAAGCCGCTCGCGACCGTCACTGCCCCTGGACCGATCCTCGGACGGGACCGGGCTGGCAACCTTATCGTGCCCATGCCAGTAGACTACCTTTCATGGACCGAGCGCGTAGCGTTTTTTGCCAAAAACTCTGAACTTCTTGCTGCTCCGCAACGCACCCTGTGGATCACTGGAAAGATGTCGCCGCGCGCGAAGACTGAGATTGTCGCCAACGGTTGGAGTGTCAGCGAAGGGACAATGCCATAAGGATCGGGCCAGGCCGTACCTGAATTTTCGTGAAGGAGAAATATTGATAATGAAAAGCAAGCGATTACTGAGGAAGAGCGTGCAGATCACGACAGCGTTCGTGCTCGCGGCGAGTATTGGCGGATGTGCCAAAACCGTAGTCCAACCCAAGTACGAGCAACCAACTGCTGTTGCGGTAACCCGTCCTAGCCAAGTCCTTGTCTACGATTTTGCCATTTCTGCTGCCGACGTGAGCGAGAATCAAGGCTTCTTTGCGGCTGTACGTAATTCTTTGAGTGACACGAGCGAACACGAACGCGGGATGGCCATTGCCCGGGAAGTGCGGGAGCGGATGTCCGAGGAGTTGGTGGCGAAGATTCGCGACCTCGGCCTGCCGGCACAACGTGCGACGCGCGGCGCAGCATTGCCTACCGGAGCGGTTGCTGTCAGCGGGATCTTTCTCAATGTCGATGAAGGTAACAAGCTGCAACGGACGGTCGTCGGGTTTGGTGCTGGGCAGTCGAAAGTGGACGCCCAAGTGGAAGTCTACGCGCCATCGAGCGGTGGCCCGACCAAGCTGCTGGAGTTTAAGACGCACGCGGATAGTGGTGCAATGCCAGGTGTTGCTGTGACCGGAGCTGCAGGGGCTGCGGCCAGCGGAGGCGTCACCGCTGGTACGGCGGTGGCCAACATGGCAGTCAGCGGTGTCAAAGGGTATCGCTCGCAGGTCGATGAGATGACCGCACGCAGTGCCGACCAGGCGGTGGCGTATCTCTCGCAATACTTCGCCAAGCAAGGCTGGATTCCGCAAGAGAAGGCCACACAAGCCAAGACCGGTAAGTAGCGACGGCCTCGTGTTTATGAACTTCGTGCGCGCAATGGTACGCATCGTCCTCCGTGGTTTTGTCAGCCTCTTTCTGCTCGGACTGACGATCTGGGGGACGCTCGCGCTGTACTACTCAGGCCCGACCTCGGAGACTGTGCGCCTTGCGCTCAGTAGCGTCTTTGCTGCGGGCACAGTGATGGGTCTGCTCTTTGTCCGCCCGCGTCGTCGGGCCATCGTAGGGTTCCTTGCTGGTTTTGCGATCTTGGTCTTGTGGTGGTTGACGATCCCTCCTGCGCTTGAGCGCGACTGGCAGCCTGACGTTGCCGTGCTGCCGTACGCGACCTTTGCTGGAGATACAGTGACACTCCACCATATCCGCAACAACGCGTATCGCAGTGAAACGGACTTCACGCCGCAGTACTACGACAAAACGTTTGCTCTCTCCAAGTTGCAGACCGTCGATCTGTTTCTGTCGTACTGGGGGCCGACGCTGATTGCCCACACTATCCTCAGTTTCGGGTTCGAGGGTGGAGAGTACGTCGCCATCTCTATCGAAACCCGGAAAGAGAAAAGCGAAGAGTATTCTGCCATCCGGGGTTTCTTCAAACAGTACGAACTGATGTACGTCGTTGGCGACGAACGTGACCTCGTGCGTTTGCGTACGAACTATCGCGGTGAGGATGTCTATTTGTACCGGTTGCAAGGGTCGCGTGAAGTCAGTCGTGCCGTGTTTCTCCAATACCTACGAGATATCAACGAACTGTCCATACACCCGGCTTGGTACAACGCTCTGACGGAAAATTGTACGACCGGCATTTATCGCCTCGCTCGACCGTATTCGGTGCGGTCGTGGTGGAGTTGGAAGTTGTTCGTCAACGGCTATCTCGATGAATTGGCCTACGACATCGGAGTGGTAGATCGCAGCCTGCCTTTTCCAGAATTCAAGGTGCGTAGCCACATCAACGCGCGGGCGAAAGCGGCAGATGACGATCCGGATTTCTCACGGAAAATTCGTGTTGAAATCCCAGGGATCGCTGGTGGAAAGCTCGAAGAGAAGAACTGAACTGGAATCTGAACCGCTTCCAACTGTACCTGAACTGAGGCGACCTGTAAGGATAATCTCATCTGGTGCAGCGCCCTCAGAAAAGAGAAGCATGCGAGCTGAACGAAAGAGGCAACGGTCCAGGCTATGATACGTATCCGCATCCCTATGTACCTGTGGAGGCCCTGGTCGCTCCGCTCCCCGGTCGCCCTGCTGAGCCTATTTCTGTGTCTAGCTGGTTGCTCCACGCCGGTTGGTGTGCAACGTGTGAGCACGAAAGAAGCGCATCATTTGCTGACGGCAAGTGTACTTTCGAGCGATACGCCCAGTCTTGATTCGTTGCAAGTACTTGCGCGCCTCGACCTTCTCGCACAATTTAAGGATGACCCATCGGCAGCCTTGGCTGCGCTTCATCAGATTCTCGCTTCCACGTCCGATCCAGATCGAATTAACATCCGTCTCTTTGCCTTAGCCGAGCTTTCTTTTTTCCATGCTGAAAAAAGTAAACCTGGTGGTGATGAAAGCGATTATCAGTGCTGGGCGCTCAAAGGGAAAGCATGTGTACGCGAACGCCATTCACAAAAGGATGAGGCCTCGGTATCTCGCTCCTACTATTTGGCGGCTGCGGTGTACGCCTACGCCTTCTTATTTTCGGAAGATCCACACAGCATTCCTATTGACCCAGCTGATCCCCGTTTGCGCCTTGCTTACGACCTGTACAATCGCGGCCTGACTGAAGGCTTGATGTCGCCTGAGTCTAAGGAGGTTATCCTCGCCTCGGGCCAGCGCTCACTTCCCTTTGGCGTGCTGAACATCGACTCTACGGCGGCACAATTCTCTTGGGCTGGCCGTCAGGTGGAGCGCTTTGTGCCGACGGTTGATCTGGCCGTGCGTGGCTTGCGCAACCGTTATCGCCAGCCAGGGATTGGTGCGCCGCTGGCGGCGAGTCTCGCCGAAACGACGACGGCGCTCTCGTCTCCGGCAACGAATCGGATTCCACCGCGCCTTAAAGTGCCGATTACGGCTTTCTTACACCTGACTGAGCCACGCCGCGGTCTCTTGGCTGGGACCTTAGACGGTCGCCTCGAACTTTATGCTCCAGACCGAGGACGGACCGTAAGAATTGGCGGTCAGGAGCGCCCGCTGGAGTTTGATTCCACTGCCGCTCTTGCCTACACCCTGGAGGAGGCACAAAACATCTATGCGTTCGAGATTGGCGGCTTCCTCAAGCAGGCACTTGCTTCCGCCTTGCCGCAGCTAAAAACGCAAGATGGGCTGTTTTTCCTCCACCCTCCTTATCCTGACCGCATTCCACTCGTCTTGGTCCATGGCACGGCGTCGAGTCCGGCACGCTGGGCAGAGCTGGTGAACGAGGTCGAGGGAGATTTGCGGCTGCGTGAGCAATATCAAATCTGGCTCTTTGTCTATGAAACCGGCAACCCTATTGGTTATTCGGGGGGGCGCTTACGGCAGGCGCTACAGAACGTCGTGCAGGAAATCGACCCAGAAGGGAAGGCTCCTGCACTCCACCGTATGGTTGTGATTGGTCACAGCCAAGGAGGCTTGCTCACCAAGCTGACGACGGTCGAGAGTGGCACCCACTTTTGGGATAACCTCAGCAAAACTCCGCTCGACCAGCTCACGATGGAGTCTGAGACACGGGAGTTATTGCAGCGTTCACTTTTCTTTACGCCTTTACCGTTCGTTTCACGGGTCGTTTTTATCGCAACCCCTCATCACGGCAGCTACCAAGCCGCGTTACGTTTGGGCCGCCTTGCTTCTTGGCTAGTGACGCTTCCCGGCGACCTGACCCAGAGGGCCCTGACAACGATCTCGCAAAATCAGGATGAATTATTGAGGCAGAAGATGGCTAAACTGCCGACGAGCGTCGATAACATGGATCCTTCGAATCCTTTCATTAAAACCTTGTCTTCGCTTCCCGTGGCTGACAACATCACCGCGCATTCGATCATTCCTGTCTTAGGGACCGGACCTCTCGCTGGCGGAAACGATGGAATCGTGGCGTATGACAGTGCTCATATCGAAGGGGTCGCGTCCGAGCTGGTGGTGCGTTTCGGCCACTCGGTACAAGGACATCCGAAAGCGATTGAAGAAGTCCGCCGCATTTTGATCGAGCATCTCGATGCTGCTGGCAAATCCGTAGGGGCGAAGTGACTTTGTCCTTCAAGGAAAGGACTTTCCTCGGGAATTGTTCTTTCCCTTCACCTAAGAAACCACTAACCAAGGGAGGTAGCGTATGCGTTCATTCTTTTTAGGACTTGCTGCCATTGTCGGCACTGCCCTCGTAGTACCAGCAAAAGCAGCGGACAACGTCCAGGCTCCTGCAATTGAGGAGAAGGCGATGACTAGTCTCACGCGCATGGCGGAGTTTCTGGCCAAAGCCCAACAGTTCAGTGTCACAGCGAATATCGGGTATGATGTAGCGCAAGACTGGGGCCAAAAGCTGGAGTTTGGAGCCACTCGCAAAATCGTTGCGCGACGCCCAGATCGGATAGCCATAGATATTACTGACCGCGACGGCAATCGGCGCGGTTTCCGGTTCGATGGTAAACAGATCGCGTTCTTCGGCTTGGACGAAAAAGTGTATGCCACAGCCCCAAAATCCGGTGACCTCGACGCCGTCATCACCTATTTCACTCGCGACCTGCGCATGCCTTTGCCGTTGGCAGAACTCTTCTCGAATAATTTGCTGAAGATCTTAAAGGAGAGAGTTAGTGAAGCCTATGTCGTTGGAGATGCCACCATTGGTGGAACGCCATGTGAGCAACTCGCCCTGCGCAATGACCTCGTCGATATTCAAGTGTGGGTCGCCAAAGGAGATAAGCCGGCACCCCAGCGGATCGTGCTGACTTATAAACTTGAGAATGGCCAACCGCAATTTTGGTCGGACTTTCGCGACTGGAACTTTGCACCCGAGACGCCGGACTCCCTGTTTACTTTTACGCCAGCTGAAGATGCTCGTCGGATTCAGTTTGTCGCGGGTATGGACCCTGATGCGGGAAAAAACCAGTAAAGGAGCACGACCATGAAAACGAAAGCATGGATGCGTCATTCAGTATGGGTTGCGCTGGTGGGTATGAGCGTTTTTCTCGTGACTGAAGTGGAAGCGCAACGGCGCGGTGGTGGCGGCGGTGGCAGTTCCAGCGGAGGCAGCCGTGGCGGCGCTGGCCTCTCCCGTAGCGGTGCCGCGAGTAGCGGTTCGCTCGGTGGCAATTTTTCGTCTGGTGCAGGAAGTTATTCCCGGGGCGGCGCGGCGAGTAGTGGGAGTTTACGAGGCAACGCGGCCAGTCAAGCCAGCCGCCAGAACACCGCAAAAGACATGCAGGCCCGGAAACAGGCCGGCGACACGGCGAACCGTGAAGACCGGCAGCAACACCAGACGGATCGCCAAGAAGATCGGCAAGACTTCGCGAAGGACGTTCAAGAAGATCGGCAAGACTTTGCCGACGACTGGGCAGAGGAGCATTACCACGGTGGGGGCTACTATGGCGGGTATTATGGCTACCCGGCTGGGGGAGTCGTGGCAGGCATGGTGATTGGTGCTACCATCACGGCTGCCGCGTTTAATGCTCAGGCCAAGTCGTGCAGTGCTCTGGTGGTCAACGGCATCTCCTACTACCAGTGTGGCACGACATGGTACAAGCCAGCATATCAAAGTGGCAATGTCACCTACATTGTCGTCAGCTCGCCAAAATAAAAAAGCGGAACCAGCGTTCCGCAGCTCATGACGCTTATGCGGTCTCCGTGGTTTTGGTATGTGCCTAGCCTCCTTCTCTGCCTTGTCGCTGCAAACCAACAGCGACTTGTATCGATCACCGCCCTCAGCCCCTGGGCTGGCGGCGGCTTCGGGATGTTCTCGACCGCTGAGATGCGAGGGAATCGCCATCTTCACGCGTTCGCACTGCGACCCGATATTCGCCGAGAGCTAGCGATTCCTGCGAGCTTGTATCGCCAGGTCCAGCAGGTCCTGGCTTTTCCCTCCGAGGCAGCGTTACGTGCGCTGGCCATGAAACTCGCGGAGATTCCGACGCCAGACTCCGGGCCGGTGGCCGCGATCGAAATCCAAGTCTGGGCCGTACGCTTTGCTCGCGAGACATTACAACCCAGTGGCGTTCTGTTGCAGGCGCTTGAGGTCGCGATTGACTCACGAGAGAACCGAGCCGCCGAGGGGTAGCGATGATGCTCCGAGCATCGCCAACCTCGACGTCGTCGCGCTGGCACTGCGGCTGACGGTCCTGGCGTTGATGTTACGGCCTATCGGCGACTGGATGCTCCGTCCGACGATCCTCGGGCTAGCGGCGAGTGTACTGATCTTCCCCAGCCTGCTGCTCAACCCAAAGTTGTGGGGGACTTTGACCGCACTGACTGGGCTCCGGGTCGCGGTCGAGTGGCAGCTCGCCGATAATCATGCCTATCTCCTCTGCTATTGGTGTTTGGCCGTCACTCTGGCACTCGTGTCCCGCGATCCTCGCGCCTGCCTTGCTCTCAACGGGCGGCTCTTGATCGGATGGGCGTTCGCCTTTGCCACACTGTGGAAGTTGCTGTCTCCAGATTATCTCGACGGTCGCTTTTTTCGCGTCACCTTGCTCATCGATCCACGTTTCGCCGGATTTGCCCAACTTGCCGGCGGTCTGGCACCGGAACAGTTCGAGGACTTGAGCGTATTCGTGCGGCAGCACATTGATGTCCCGAGCCTTGATCTTCCTCAACCACCTGTCGAACCGCAACGCTTCCGCTGGTTGGCTTGGATGCTGACGTGGTGGACCGTCGGGATTGAGGGAATTACCGCTGCCGCCTTTCTCTGGCCGGTGGATCGCGGGATTTCCCGGCTGCGACATATCTTGCTGCTTGTTTTCTGTGCGACGACGTATGCTGTTGCGACGGTGGCGGGGTTCGGTTGGCTCCTATTGGCCATGGGCGTCGCGCAGTGCGATGTGCGCTACCACCTGTTTCCCTCCTGGTATCTATTGGCGTTTGGTCTCATTCTCTTGTATCGCGACCTGCCTTGGGCAGAGTGGCTATTGCGGTTCTTTTCCGTCGGTTGAACTAAAACCGAACCTGTAGACGAGGAATCACCTCGCTTTGTAGTAGCTCCGGTTGACTGAGGGCGGACCTCTGCTTCAATATGGCAACGAAATTCTCGTGCGATCCGAAGCAAGCCCCACGAAACCTTTCTCATTCCCGATGCGTATCGCTCAAGTCGTGCATGGTGTCCCTCCCGAGGCGTTGGGGGGGACCGAGACCTATGTTGCTCACCTCGCGAGCGCCTTTGCTCGTCAGGGGCATGCGGTTGGTGTGTTTGCACGTGTTGCTGATACCGCACGTGAGGAGTATGCCATTGAGTGCGGAGTGCAGGGCGGCTATGAAGTCACGCGCATTAACAATACGTTTGGGCGGCTGGCACCGTTTGCCCGGAGTTATGAGAATGCTGAAGTGGCGCGTCGCTTTGGTACTTTCCTTGACACCTTCGTTCCCGAGGTTGTGCACTTCCACCACCTCATGTATCTTTCGACGTCGTGCATTGGCGAGGCCGTGCGCCGCCATATCCCTGTGGTGATGACGTTGCATGACTATTGGCTCATCTGTCAGCGGGGACGTTTCCTCAAACCTGATTTATCGGTGTGCCCAGGGCAGAGTGATGAAGGCTGTGCGCAATGTTTTGCGCATCTGCTGGATCGTCGGATGGCTTCTGCGTTTCGCCATTTGAAGCCGATACTAGAAAAATATGCGCGCGTGCGCGATTTCTTGCGCCGTTGGCAGGGAAAATATGTGGCGTGGCGTCCGCCGCCTCAGTCCGCAGTGCAGCAGATTCGTGAGCGGATGGCCCATGTCCGTGAGCTGTGCCGCGCCGTCTCGCTCTTTCTGGCTCCATCGCATTTTCTGCGTGAACAGTTTCTGGCTTTCGGTATTCCTCCAGAAAAGGTGCTGTTCTCGGAATGCGGACTACCAGCGTTGACTGTGCCTCACTCCCAACGCGTAGCGAATCCACGCCGGTTGATTTTTGGTTACATTGGTGTGGTCGATCCAGTGAAAGGGGTGCATGTGTTGGTCGAAGCGTTTACGCAGCTCCGCGACGCCGAGTTGCGCATCTACGGTGGGACAACCCAATACGCACCCTATCCAGATCGCAAGCGGTTCCTCGCTCAATTACACGCTTCGCCGCACATCCGCATGATGGGCAAATATGAGAACCACGAGGTCGGGGGCATTCTGAATGAAGTGGATGTGGTCGTCGTGCCGTCCATCTGGTACGAGAACGCGCCGCTGGTGATTCGTGAGGCGTTTCTGGCGCGGAAGCCGGTGGTGACGGCCGCGTTTGGCGGGATGCAAGAATGGGTGCGCGATGGCGTCGACGGGCTGTTGTTTCAGCCGCGTGATGTTGACGATTTGCGTCACACGCTGGCACGGTTTATCACCGACCCAACTCTGGTCCAGCGACTCTCCGGTGCATTTCCTGCCGTGCAATCCATTGATGCCGATGCTCGCTCGCTGATTGCGCACTATCAGGCGCTTGCTGCATAACCTCTATGCGTCGCGGGCTTTCCTTAGCCATCCCCTGTCGCGCCGACGAACCGAGCCTCGTCGAGACTTTAGAGAGTTTGTTGATCGCGTGTCGTTATTCCGCACCGCAGCTGCCGCCAATTACCGAGTTGCTGATTTGTATGAACGGTCTCGTGCCTGATCGTGAGTGTGCTGCGCTGACGGCTACGAGAGCCTTTTGCCGGCGTCATGACATTCCGCTGCACGAGTACTGGCTTGCTGACCGCGAGAACAGCTCTGAGGTCGGCCCCGCCATTGATGCCGACTTGATAGCGACGGATTCGCTTCCCATTCCCATGTGTCGAGTGCTGTTGACCGAGAGACGCGGGAAACCGCTAGCGTGGAATGTGTTGTGGTCGCAGGCGAGCGGTACATCTGTCTTGTTTTGTGATGCCGATGTGCGCGTGGACCAGGAAGCGGTGCGGCTCCTGCAAGCCCGGCTCGCCGAGGCTCCACACTTGTCTGTCGTGGCGGCTCGTGAAGTGCCGGTACTGAACGGGCGAGGAACGTTGTGGAGTCGCATGGCCGCCTTGCCCTACCGTTTTGATTTCGGCAATGCCGGAGGGCGGCTCTTCGTGATCTGCAAAGACGCCTTGCCTGGCACTATGCCAGAAGACCTGTTGCTGGAAGATGCTTGGCTGACCGTCGCCGTGGGCAAAACTCGTGTAGCCAAGGAATGGCAAGCTCAAGTCTATTTCTTGCCACCAGCGACCGGACGAGATTATTTTGCCGAGCGCGTACGCACCGAAGGCGGCAAGCTGCAAATTCGCCGCGTGCATGGGCATCTGTTAGAGCAAGGCCCTATCGCGACGTATCGCTGGTCGGATTTCTTACGGAAGATCACGTGGCATGAGTATCCGCTGGTGTGTTTCTCTCTCGTGCTGCGTGTTGTGGCACGGGCACGGGCGAGGCTAGCGCTCACCAAGAAAGAATTTTATGCTCTGTACCGCCCGTTTCCGACGACGAAGACGTGGTCACGGAACCCGCACGAGAGCGACGAACAATGATCAAAGTGTCCGTGGTGATCTTAACCTGGAATTCGCAAGAGATGGTGGACGCCTGTCTATCATCCTTGGCGTCGGGGTTAGCGTCGTCCTCGTTCGAAGTCCTCGTTGTGGATAATGGCTCGCGTGATGACACGCTCGCGGTGGTACGCAAGCGTCACCCCGAGGTGCAGTTGTTGAGCAACCCGAGTAATCGCGGCGTCGCACCCGCACGGAATCAAGGGATACGAGCCGCGCGTGGCGAGTACGTGATTCTTTTGGATGACGATACTGTTGTCCGCGCCGAGGCGTTCGATAAGTTAGTTGCCTATATGGACGCGCATGCCGATGTGGGACTGTGTGGTCCGCAGCTCGTAGACCGAGACGGGTGCTACCAGCTTTCGTGTCGTCTCTTTCCCACGTTGCCGTACAAACTCCTGCGCCGCATGCCGTTCTCCTTTGCCCGCGCCATGATACGAAAGGTGGAGATGGCGGACTGGGATCACGCCACCGTCCGCGAGGTTGATTACATGATTGGCGCGTGCCAAGTGATTCGGCGGAGGGTGCTGGAGCAGGTCGGGCTGCTCGATGAACGCATCTTCTACGGCCCGGAAGATGTTGATCTATGCCTGCGGCTTCAGCAAGCCGGTTGGCGTGTGATCTATCATCCAGAAGCAATAGTGGAGCACCACGAACGCCGCCTTACGCGATCCATGCTCTCTGCTTTCTCGTTTCTGGGGCGGCAGCATCTACGCGGACTGCTGTATTACTTTTGGAAGCACGGCTATTGGTTGTCGCGCCGTCGTCTCTATGCGCGTTTCCCGGCGCGACCGATACTGACGTGAGGGTAAGGGGTCAGGGCGTGCCGCGACGCACGAGGAGTGCTCAGACTATTTTAGTGTTGCTCGTCGTCGCCGACGTGTTGTGCGTGCTCGGTGCATACGCTAGCGCTTTCGCTTTGCGTCTTGCTTTCCCGATTCCGTTTACTTCACATCTGCTTCCTGTGACTCGTCTGCAAGACATGCATCACCCGATTGTTGTCTTGCTGGTCTCGCAAGTGGCACTGCTTTATTTCTTCGGGTTCTACGATTTGCAGCGACCGCAACCGCGTCTACGATTGGCGATACGGGCGGTGGCTGCGCTGAGCATTCAGCTTTTAGCTATTTCTGCGTACTATTTTTTCCGGGGTGATTTGAACCTACCGCGCTCGGTGTTGGTGCTCCTGTGGCTAGTGAATTCCTCTGCGGTTGTCGCGGTGCGCTTGTGGGTGAGGGTGCGGTTAGGACAGATGCGCCCGTTGTCCATCTTGCTAGTGGGTGGGGCGGATGAAGTACGGACCTTTCTGAGTACGCTCTCGGCGCTGCGTCCATTTCCCGAACTCGACATTGTCGGATGTGTGAGCCTGAACGGGGTGACGGGCGTGCAAGGCCAGTCCGGAATACCTTGGCTTGGCGAGGCGCAGCACCTCCACGCAATCCTCCAGAAGGTGCGTGTT
>SYOC01000310.1 GCA_005804965.1 Pseudomonadota bacterium | reverse complement strand
GCGGCAGCATCTTTTGGCGTGGCCACGCGGGCACTAAACCGGGCGGCGAGGCGTTCGAGATCACGCAATGGTGCCAGTGCTGCCCGTAGCCCATCGACAACACTCGGCCGTAGGGTCAGCTCTTCCACAGCGGCATGCCGTTCAGTAATCGCGGCAATCGACAAGAGCGGATTCCCGAGCCAGCGTCGCAGCAAGCGCCCGCCCATCGGCGTCAGCGTTTCGTCAAGCACGTCGAGCAGGGTCTTCCCGCGTCCGTCGCCATTGGCCGGACGAAACAACTCCAAGCTCCGCTCCACCACCGGACCAAGTGCCATCGTCGTTCCCACGTGATGACGACGCGGCAACGTGACGTGAGGCAGCGCAGTTTGTAGATGGGTTTGCAGAAACCGCAGGACAAGAGCCACGGCGGTTATCGTGGGCGGTTCAAGTTCAAGCGCACGGAGCGAATCCAAGCCGAAGAAGCCTTTGATGTAGGCCGTGCTCTCGTTCAGGTCCGCCTGCCAATCATCCAGACGGGTGACAACAAGGTCGGGGCGAGCTTGGCAATGCGTGGCCAGCACGGGAGCAAGAGCGAGGCTCTTCGTCGTCACGAGTTCACTGGCCACGATCCTCTCTAACGTGTCCGCAATCGTAGCCTCGACTTCCTCCCAAAAGAGAAAGGTTCCGGTGTTGGGTTCGAGGAGCGCCAGTCCCCACTGCTTCTCAAGGCAAAACACGCCGAGTAGCGCTGGGCTTGCCGACCCGGCATCGTCTTCAATGAATGTCGAAGGCGTGACCACGCGGGTAACCGCGCGTTTGACTAGGCCCTTGGCAGTTTTGGGATCTTCGATCTGTTCGCAGATCGCGACTTTCTTGCCAGCTTTGACAAGCCGCGCAATGTAGCCTTGCACGGCATGATACGGCACCCCGCACATGGGCACTTTGCCCTCGCCACCGTCACGGGCAGTCAGCGTTAGGTCGAGGAGCGCAGCGACTTGCGGGGCATCGTCAAGAAACACCTCGTAGAAATCGCCCAAACGGAAAAAAAGGAAAGCGTCGGGATACTGCCGCTTGGTCGCAAGATATTGCTCCATCAACTGGGTAAGAGGCATGAGAAACTTTCAGAGTGTACTTCGCTTCTTTTGTCCTTTATACGAAGGACGCTACTTCCACAGACCGCGGAACCGCAAGGATTTTGCGTTCCTGCTTAATTCGCTCGATTTCATGTAATGTCTCGGCGTCGAAATAACTTTCTCGACAGTGAGGGCACTTTATCACAGGAATGTTTTCTATGACCAAAAGCTTCTTGCCCTTGCCATAGGTTTCGGTCACCCTACGAAGGAGGACACCATCTTTTCCGCAAACATCACAGATCATCGCAATCCCTCCGTCACCTACGAAGCGTAGACGGTAATAACAATGAGCTTTCCGATTGGACTGAACTTCACCATAACTTCAATTTCACGCCCATCGAATGCTTCCCCGCGGACACGATACTTCCACTCACCAGTCTGCCGATCTTTCTGACGCTCCAGGATTTCACCGCTAAAAACGCTGCGCTCAACATCATAGATGGTAAATCCGTCTTCTCGCATTTCTTTCCGCGCATGGGAGGTCATCACATATTCACGCAACCGAACCTTTTCCCGCAGACGTGCCAATATCCGCTCGAACACCTATTATTCCTCGCCGCACTGCCACTCCCAATCCTCTCACAGCGCTTTCGTTTCTTACAGGTCTTTGCTGGCGACTCGGTTTCGCTTCGGGCAATAGGCATGAGGCATCAAGGTTTCTCGTGGGCGGGCGACGCGAGCAATTTGTTGACATCTTGCTCGACCACCGTGCCTGTGAAGAAATCAGGGTTCATCCCCGCCCACATCTTGGCTGGGTTAGTAAACACGAAATCACAAAAATCTTCTTCAGTGATGACGCCATCTTCGACCAGTTCATAGGCTTCTTCCAGCACTTCGGTCATGTCCGGCACGTCCCAGTGGCCAATATCAGAACTGAAGATTGCGCCCAGCCGTGCGCCGAAGGGGTTCATCTTGCTGTTAAACGCCGTGGCGTTGAGCGGGTCATCGGCCTCACAGCCAAAGTAGAAATTCGGCACGAACAGGTTTTTGATGTCTTCTGCCTTCTCGACGCCGCAGCGCACCCAGTCGTCGAGCTTGGATGGATCTTCCCGGGTGCCGATGAGCGTACTCTTATCTTTATGCAACTCTTCGAGCTTGCCCTGCACGGTGGCGTCGCCATAGCGGCGATGCAGGTCGAACCACAATTCTTTATTCAGATTCTCTGGCCTGTAGTTCTCTAGCCCCGCCGGGTTACGCTTTTTCCAGCGGGCAATGATCCCCGCATAGAGGTCGGACGCCCACCCTACCCCGGCTTCCAAAAAGCCCACTTTCAGCGTGGGAAACCGCTTGGTCACACCGCCCATGAGCATGGCTTTGCAAGTCAACTCGCCAGCCGCCGCGAAGTGGCCGGTGTGGTTGTACATGTAGTTGGTCGTGGTGCGACTGCCCCAGCCCATGCCCGGCGAATGGAACGTCGGTGGCAGTTTGAGTTCCACGCACTTGGCCCACACCGGGTCGTAATCGTAGGCGCTGTCGATGCAAAAGTTGTCAATCCAGAACGCGTGCAGCCCAACCCCGGCATCTTTACGCACCGCCGCTGGAATCGGGCGCTGAATGTGCCCCGCCATCATAATGGCTTTGAGGCCGAGGGTGTTGCGCGCGTACTCCAACTCTTCAATAGCTTCTTCCGGTGTGTGCATGGGAATGCATCCGGCTGGCGTCATGCGGTCGGCATAGTCACGGAAGTAATCGGCATAAAACATATTCGCCGCCCGGCATGTGGCACGACGCAGCTCTTCATCTTCGATATGCGGAAAGGCGAGACCCAGCGAAGGATACAGCACGGTGAAGTCTAAACCGATGTCGCCCATGCGCTCGTGCAACAGCTTGGGCAGCACAGCGGTGGCGCGATCCAGGGTATTTTTCGTCGGCAGCGCCCACCACGGCGAGCGCGTCGTATGCTGTTCGCGGCGCTCGTCAGGCGAGAGCCGGTACCAATTGAACAGCTTCCCCCATGCGCCAGTGTTACGGTCGTCAGACAGGTAGCGGTCAACAATCTTTTGCCCGCCGACTTGGCGCAGATAGTCTAAAAACCCAGGCTCGAATTCGATCATGTGTCCATCGGAATCGATCACCGGATGATTCAGCCGCGCCCGCACGGCGGCAGATTTGGATGTCCCGTTTGTTGTCATGACAAATCCTCCTTCTTCGTGATCTTTTGCTCAGAACCTTGATGCCGTCAGCTTTACATCGGCTTTCGCCCAAGCTTTCTGAAAGCGTTGTTCCGCTGCTGCTGCCTCTTGCTGCTTCTTTTGCAACCGTAGACTCTGCGTCAAGCCGTAGAGCGCCCAACCATTCTCAGGGTTACGTTTGAGATCTTCACGATAGACGGCTTCTGCATCTTCGCTGCGCCCGGCCTTCAACAACACCGCGCCCAACGACTGCCGCACCGGGTAGTACCATGCGGGTGGCTCTTCGTACTGCAAGGCATCTTGCTGACCAACAGCGGTCCGCAAAAATTGCTCAGCAGTATCATATTGACCTCGTCGCGCGTCGATCTCTCCAGCTAACACATTGGCAGCAAGATTGAGCAGGGCAGCACCGGAGTTCATCATAATCAGCATCTCGGCTGGCGTGGCTGCGGCAATAGCTGCCAGTTTGGCGTGCTCGGCCTCGGCACGGGCATATTTTTTGGTTGCGGCAAAAGCCCAACCACGCGCGTAATGCCACATGCCGGTCGAATACTTCAGGTCCGCCGGCGGTGCCGGTTGTTTGAGAATCTCTTTCCATTTGCCGAACCGGACAAGGGCAAAGAGATAGGTGGGATAAAAGCCTTCGACCATCGGCATCTGCCGTACCATCTCTGCTGGCAGCTTCGAAGAAAAATCGCGGGCGGCTTCTAACGACTCACGACTGCGTCCTTCGAGGGTAGCTGCCGCCCAGAAGAAGTGGATGTTGTGGGGATAATACATCATCCGGTAAGCCCCTTGGATGTTGTATTTCTCGATATAAGCAGCATCCACTGCCGCAGCTTTGGCGTTGACCTCTGCCGCGTCGTTATACCGTCCGATGCGGATATAAATGTGCGAGGGCATGTGTACCAAGTGTCCGGCCCCTGGGACCAGTTTGCCCAGCCGATCTGCGTAGGGTTCAGCACGCTCCGGCTGATTCGAGGCTTCGACTGCATGGATGTAGTAGTGGATCGCACCAGGATGCTCGGGATTACGCTTGAGCACCGACTCCAACGTGGCGACGATCTCTTCCGTGCCCGGCTCCGGCTGTCCATCGTGCGTCCACAAGCCCCACGGACGGAGGTTCATCAACGACTCGGCAAAGAGCGTCGCCGCATTGAGATCATCAGGAAAACGTTTCGCCACTTCACGCATGGCATCGGCGAAGGCAGCATCGAGGGCTTTGCGGTCAGCTTTGGGGTCGGCGGAATGGCGCTTGGCGATGGCGTCGATATAAGCGCGGTCAGCCTCGCTGACTTTGGGAGCCAACGCCACGGCCTTTTGGATCGCCTCGTAGGCAGCGCGGTCGCGCTCAGCATCCACCGGCAGGTTGTAATTCGGCCCGAGCGAAAGCGCGATGCCCCAGTAGGCCATCGCGCAATTGGGATCGAGCCGCGCTGCTTCCTTGAAGGCGCGCGTCGCTTCGTCATGGTTAAAGGCGTAGATCAGACGCAAGCCTTGATCGAAATACTGCTGTGCCTGCGGGACAGTGGTGGTCACAGCATGGTGCAACGTCCCCAAGTCATCGAATAATGGTGGCGGAGTCGAGGCCGCAGGAGTATGCGCCCCGTGATGATGATCGGCAGCAACGGGAACCGCAAGGCAACTGAACAAAAGGCTAAGAGCAAAGACGCGACAAATCATAGGAAACCTCCTCGCCCAAGACATTGCCTGAAAGGCGGAGCAAGGGCAACCGAACCGGAGGGTTCGGTTGCATACTAAAATTCTGG
>SYOC01000309.1 GCA_005804965.1 Pseudomonadota bacterium | reverse complement strand
TCCAGATATCGAGGATGACGAGCTGCGGACGTTGCGCGGCGATCAGATCCATCGCCTTCACCCCATCTTCGGCATCGAGTACCTGATAGCCTTCGTCGCTCAACACCCCACGTAAAGTCGTGCGAATTTGCGCTTCATCATCAACGATCAAAATAGTGTCTTCCATCCCCTTCTCCTTCTTCCTCTCGACCCACCCCATTCACTGGCACGACAGCCAGATCGGCATTCGGCACTCCGCGCACCTCGCTCCGTCGTACCGGCAGCTCGATGATAAACCGGCTGCCGCGCGGCTGATTCTCGCGCACGCGAATGAAGGCTTGATGATCGGCCACCACCGTCGCCACAATAGCCAGTCCCAATCCAGTACCCTCTTTCTTGGTAGAAAAATACGGCTCGAAAAGCCGGTCGCGAACTTCCGGTGGAATCCCGCAGCCATTGTCCGCCACCTCCAACCGGGCAATGCCCAGAGGACGAAAATAGCGGGTCGTCACCTCGATACGGCTAGGAACACCATTGCCCGCCTCTCGGCACGCGGCAACCGCATTGTCCAGTAGATTACGCACGACTCGTTTGATCCCCTCGCGATCCAGCTCCAGCGTCGGCAGCGTCTGGTCAGGACGCCACACGAACTCCATATCCTTATGTGCGGTGTCGAACAACGCCAGGGTCTCCTGCACCAAAGCGTTCAGGTCCTCTGGCCGGTGATCCGCCATCGGCAGCCGGGCGAAGGCCGAAAACTCGTTCACCAACCGTTTAATCGCTTCCACTTCCTGGGCAATACTATGCACGCACTCATCAAACACCGCGCGATGCTCGCCTATTTGTGGGGCAAAGCGGCGCTGAAGCCGTTCAGCCGCCAATTGAATCGGCGTCAATGGGTTCTTGATCTCATGGGCAATGCGCCGCGCCACTTCGCGCCAGGCTTCCATGCGTTCGACGCGGATGATCTGTGTCACATCCTCGAAAAAGCAAACGATGCCTTGGACCTCCTGACGATCATCAGTAAGCGCGGTTCCGGTCATGAGCAGCGACAAGGTTTGTCCCTCACGGTTCAAACGTAATTGCCCCTGGCTTTCACCGGCACCATTTTCCGCATCTGCCGGTTGGATGGCGAGCAAGTCACGTGCGACACGGCGCACGTCGCTAAACTCAGCGGCAGCAAAAACCTCACGGTAATCCCGTCCGATGTGGATAGCACTGTCGATGCCGACTAAGCGTTCTGCTGCACGGTTGACCGTCGTGACCACACCATTGCGGTCGAGCGCCACAACACCAGCGTTAATATTGGCCAGGAGAATTTCCATGGAGCGGCGACGAGACTCCAGCTCTAAATGGCTATGCTGCAAGTCTTCAGTCATACGATTGAAGGCGGTGACCAAGGTACCAATCTCATCTTCCCCTTCGCCTTCGATGCGGTGCTGCCAGTGACCGCGCGCCACCGCACGCGTCCCTTCTGCCAATTCTTGCAGAGGAATAGAGATTTTCTTGGCCAGGAACAACCCAAGCCACACCGCAGAAAACACCGCCACCAGCGTCACCAAGAACATCGTCATGATGTAATTGCTCTTGATGGGTTGCTTGAGAACTTGCAGGTGACGATACTCGCGAGCCGTGCCCATGATCTCTTGGCTTTGTCGCGCTGCCGGCTCCGGAAGACGGTGAGCGGCAATCACCGCGCCCACAATTTCGCCCTTCACCAGGATCGGTGCGCCGCTATAGACCAGATGAAATCTTTTTGTCAAAGGTGGCCGGCGCAAAGATTCGCCGTTCAATACTTGGCCAATAATAGCGGCTTCAGTTTCTGACATGCCTCCGTTCGTTTCGGTAGCATCTCCAGGCCCAGCAGCCGACACCACTTCACGAGCGCTGGAGACGACCTTCATGCGCTCCAAGCCGAAGCGACGACGGTGCTCTTCGACCAAGGGTTGCAGTGCGCGTTTCCGTTTCCGATCAAGTAACCCGCCTTCTGTAATCTCTGCGGCTAATCCCTGACTGGCACGTGCGGCCTCGTCAGCGAGATGATCGTAATACACCTGCACGACGGCAGTGGCATCCTTGAGCGAATCTTCCACTTGCGACGCGAACCAGTTATCAATTGACTTCGTCAGAAACCCCACACCCACAAAAAACAACAGCACGGCGGGAAAGAACGAGATAATGACGAAAGCCGACACCAAACGGAATCGCAGATGTGAGCCGAGGACTTTGCGCCGTCGTTCGTAGAAGAGCTTGATGAGGTTGCGTCCGACCAGAAAGACCAGCAGTACCAAAAGGATGATGTTCAGATTGACCAGGAAGACAAAGAGGACGTTGCTAGCAAGATCGTTGGTATCGCTGAGCTGCGGCAAACGTGCCTGCGAGAAAGCGAATAAGCACAGACCGACCACTGCCGTCATGATGAGAATGTTTTCCCACCGCTGTCGTCGCTTGCGTTCTCTCAGCGCCGCCGCGCGTCGGGGATTTTCCATGACCGGTCCTTTCACCGACGGAACAACAGCATGAGTAACGACAACACGAGGCTGACCACTAGGGAAGACATCAACGGGAAATAGAAGGTGAAATGATCGCGTTGGATGGTGAGATCGCCCGGCAAGCGTCCCAGCCACGGTATTTTGCCGCCAAAGAGCAGCAACGCACCAATCGCCATCAGCACCGAGCCGAACAGCAGTAAGACTTTTCCCAATTCCGCCATAGCGGCGTCCCCACTTAAAAGAGTTCGCTCTGTTCGCCACCACCGGGTCGTGAGATCCCAAGATGGCGGTACGCTTGCAAGGTCGCCACACGCCCACGGGCCGTGCGTTGTAGGTAGCCCTCCTGAATCAGGTAGGGTTCGTAGACATCTTCGATGGTACTCTTTTCCTCACCCACAGAGGCGGCAATGGTTTCGACACCAACAGGTCCGCCGTTAAATTTTTCGATAATGGAGGACAGAATGGCGCGATCCATTTTGTCGAACCCAGCTTCATCAACTTCCAGCAACGCTAACGCGCGGCGAGCCACGCTTTGCGTTACGACCGCCTCGTTTTTCACCTGGGCAAAGTCGCGTACGCGCCGCAGCAAGCGATTGGCGATACGCGGGGTCCCACGGGAACGACGGGCAATCTCATTCGTGCCGCTCGCATCAATCGTCATGTGCATAATCGCCGCCGAGCGCCGGACGATCTGCTCCAAGTCGGCCACCTGGTAATAGTCCAACCGGAAGATAGAGCCGAAACGATCACGCAGAGGCGAGGTGAGCAGCCCAGGTCGCGTGGTAGCACCGACCAAGGTGAAGCGTTTCAAGGCCAACTTCACCGTGCGAGCCGAAGGTCCTTGGCCCACGACTAAGTCGAGCTGGAAATCCTCCATAGCCGGGTAGAGAAATTCTTCAATGACGCGATTGAG
>SYOC01000308.1 GCA_005804965.1 Pseudomonadota bacterium | reverse complement strand
ATGCCAGAGGTTGCCTCGTTCTCTAATCTCTGTTACGGCAAAAGCCTGATACACAACTCCTCCAGCAGCGAAAGACTGACGGAGCAAACGAAAGGGGATTTATCATGATTGGATACGTCACGATTGGCACGAACGACATGGCGCGGGCAACGAGTTTCTACACCGCCGTGCTGGCGGAACTCGATCCCGGAGCCAAGGTCCTGGTGGATATGGGCAGACTGAAAATTCTCGGCAAGCCGGGGTCTGTGAACCTCGCGATTTGTACCCCGTTCGATGGCAAGCCGGCGAGCACAGGCAACGGTGTGATGGTTGCGCTAGCGGCAGATAGCCCGGCAAAGGTCGATGCCGTGTACAAGAAGGCGCTAGAACTGGGCGGCTCCGATGAAGGAGCACCCGGTCGGCGTGGCGGGGACAAAGGTCCGTACATTGCCTATTTCCGCGATCCGGATGGCAATAAGCTGAATGCTATCTGCATGAAGTAAGCTGCTCTGTCTTTGCACGTGCGCCTCGCTTCGTATGTGAGGCGCACGTTGTTTCTTCTCTGACCTTGCCTATCCCGCCTACCCAGTTAGTCCCTGCTCGGAAACAAGAATAGCCTGCTCATTTCATGCGCGTGAGCACGATGACCGGGATCTGCCGTGTCGTCTTTTTTGCATACTCGGCGAAAGCTGGGAGCTGCGCGGCTTGTTGGTTGTACAAGCGTTGGCGTTCCTCGCCAGCCGCCACTGTGGCCTTGGCCTGAAAGCGTTCGCTGCCTACTTCTACTGTCACCTCTGGATTGGCGACGAGGTTGTGGAACCAGGGGGGATTCTTGGGGCCGCCGCCGAACGAGGCGATTACGACGAGGCGCTCGCCGTCTTTGCTATACGCCAGCGGCCTTGTGAGCGCACGGCCGCTCTTGGCTCCCTTGGTGGTCAGGAGGAGTAACGGGGAGTTGGCGTACCGACCACCTACTTTTCCTTGGTTGGCGCGAAATTCAGTGATGACTTGTTCATTGCGCTCCTGTAATTCCGTGCTTGCTGACTTTTTCTGTTGTGCTGGGGGTGATTCTTGAGCAACAGCAAAAGGCTGGCTGAGCATGAGCCCACAGACTAACATGCCTGTCCCGATGGCTTTCACCAGCGTCGTGCTTCTCATAGACACCTCCCCAAACTGGGCCTCGTCACGCCTCATAAATGTTGCCATACGCGTCCTCCTCTTTGTACGATCAGAGTGGCCCCTTGTGGAGCAGTCGCACGAAAAGATCAAGGCCGTCAGTGTTGCTTGTGAACTAGGGATTGTCCACGTCTCTGAAGGCGTGGATACTTTGCGTTTCTTGAGTGCAGCAGATATCGTACTGCTCCGACAGAGCAGAAGGGAGATGTTGGTATGAAATTCGGTTTCATGGAAGACTTTCGCAACCCCAAAGAATGGCGACGCCCATTCCCTGAGTTATACCAGGCGATTCTCGATCAGATCGTGTACTGTGAAGAGCTGGGCTACGACAACATCTGGCTGACCGAGCACCACTTCACCGAGGATGGCTATAATCCGTCGCTGATGCCGACGGCGGCGGCAGTGGCGGCACGAACAAGCCGCATTCGCATCGGCACGTTCATTTTGCTCCTGCCGTTTCAGCATCCCACTCGGGTGGCAGAGGATGCCACGTGTGTGGACATCCTCTCGAATGGTCGCTTCGACCTTGGCGTAGGGCAGGGTTATTCTTACATGGAGTTCGATGCCTTTTGCATGAAGCGTGAGGAACGCTCTGCCCGTCTCAATGAAGGGGTACAGCTACTCCAACGCTTATGGCATGAGGAGAATGTGTCTTTCGAGGGGAAATTCACGCAAGTCAAAAACATGACCCTGTCGCCCAAGCCGGTGCAGAATCCTATGCCATTATGGATTGGTGCCAGAGCAGAGAAAGCGACGCGCCGCGTAGCGCGTGTTGGTGCGCATCTCATGGCGACGCTCGGTCCCGATCCGGCCCCGTGGTACATCGACGAATTGCAGAAACATGGCCGTGATCCCAAAGATTTCAATATTGCGCAACTGCGCTTGGTCTACACGGCGAAGACGGAAGACGAGGCGTGGGCCGACGTGGCCCCGCATCTGCACAGCATGATGGAGTTCTACGGCCATATCCTCGCCGAAGCCAACGATGCCCCGGGCGATAAGGATGTGTGGCAATTCAAGCATCACAGTGAAATCCGTGACTCCGCCTTTGGTCGCGCGGCTATGGTGGGCACGCCCGATCAAGTGGCGCGTAAGCTCGAACAGTTTAATAAAGAGTTCCAATGCACGCACTTGATTACGCTCACGCAGCTGCCCGGGCTCGACCCCAGGCGTGCGACCGGAGCGTTTGAGTTGTTTGCCAAAGAGGTGATGCCGCAGTTTAAGCAGTAGCCAGAAGTCAGAAGCCAGAAGAGGGAGAAAGAACATGCGATTCGATAAGAACTGTGTTTTGGTGACCGGCGGTGGCAGTGGCATCGGGCGGGCTGCGTGTCTTGCCTTTGCACGTGAAGGTGCGGATATTGGCGTGGCTGATGTCAGTGCGGCGAATGCCGAAGCCACGGCACAGGCCGTTCGGCAAGCCGGACGTAAGGCGGTGGTATTGTCGGTCGATGTCACCAGTCCGCCATCGGTGCAGGCAATGGTACAGCAAGCGCTTACCGGATTGGGTCAGCTTGACGTGCTGGTCAACAGCGCTGGCGTGCGCGAGATTATCCCCTTTCTTCAATTGCCGTTCGAAGAGTGGCAGCGCGTGTTGGCGGTGAACCTCAACGGCACCTTTCTTTGCAGCCAAGCCGTGGCACAGTATCTGGTGACGCGGGGGCAGGGGGGGAAGATTATCAATTTGGCGTCGGTGGCCGGACTGTCCGCCGTGCCCAACCGTGCGGCCTACGTTGCCTCCAAGCATGCTGTCGTCGGGCTGACGAAAGAGATGGCTTTGGAGCTGGCCAGCAAGAACATTCAAGTGAATGCTGTCGCGCCGGGAGTCGTGCGCACGTCGATGACGGAGTCGTATTTCGACAAAGAGTCGGTGATGGAGCGGCTCAAGCAGGCGCACCCAGCAGGTCGTTGGGCTATGCCAGAAGAGATCGCAGAGTTGATCTTGTTCCTTGCCTCGCCGGCTGCCGATTTTATCACCGGGGCAACGTTTCCGATTGACGGTGGTTTCATGGCGGGGAAAGGATTGTAAGCTCGCCAATACTCGAATTAGCGAGTATAACCAGAACGACGATAAAAACACTGGAGAGATGCTCTGTGGAGGCAATCTCTCAGAAGGGGGACGACGATGTTTCACATGCAAAAAAGGCAGCTGCGCTGGGTGACAGGCATAGCAACGCTAGCCTTGACGGCGGCTCTCGCCATTTCCGCGGCCTGGGCTCAACCAGTAACCGGCGGGGCTGGCAGTGGAGAAAATAAATCTTCGGATATGTCGCTCTCGCCGTTCAAGATCGCGTTACGTGGCATTCTCCATCCGGATGAAGAAGAGGGAGAAGGTGGGCGCATCATCAAGTTGGGGATTGCTGACTATCAATCGACGTACCCCTTCGACTTGGTGAAAGCTGAAGCCGTGGACGATCCGCAGACCAGTGAATACTCGATCCTGCAGCAAGTTGGGAAGTTCGACTCTGATTTCAGCCTGATTGGCTCCAAGGAATTGCTCTCGAAGATCGGTCAAGCGGAGCCGGGTACGCCGTTGAAGATCGTTGGCTACTTCCAGCCTCGCTACCGCCGACTGCAATTGGAGAGCGTCGAGATTATGGGAATGGACAACTGAGCACGACCGAGAACAAGAGGAGAACCCTATGGCTGATACGAACAGCATCGTACAAGAAATCGAAGCCGCTTATCGGCATTACATTGACGTGTTTAACCGGGAAGATGCCGCCGGGTTTGTTGGGTGCTATACACATCCCCACACCATGCTGAGCGGCGAGCATGGGCTATCAACCGTGCAGACCGAAGCCGACCACCAGCGTGGCTATCAACAAATAATGAAGACCCTGCACAAGCAAAACTGGGGCAGGAGTGGCATCGACCAGATGCAGATTTGGCCCTTCTCCGAATCGCTCGCCCAGCTTGTTGCCGATGTGACGCGCTACAAGACGGACGAATCGGTGCTGGAAAAACTGCGTGCCTGTTACATGCTGCGTCGTGAAGCTGGTGGGTGGAAGATTTTGGCGTTCGGCCTCGTGGCGTCGCCGTTTTCAGGTCCAGGTCTGCCGCGACTGGCGTAGGCTGCCCCGTTTCATTGCCTAGCGATCACGTGCTGAGGAGTCTCTGTATGGCTGATGCCGCAACTATCGTTCGTGAAGTGGAAGAGTTCTATCGGGCGTTTATTGATGGCTTTAACCGCGAAGATACCGACATGTATCTGCGCTCGTTCTGCTATCCCAACGGGATGTTGAGCGGGGAAAAGGGCATGGTCGTCAATGCCAAAGAATCGGATCAGCAGCGGTTCTACCAAGAAGTCTCCTCAGACATTCAGAGTCGCGGGTGGGACCATACCGATGTCGATCAACTGCAAGTGTTTCCACTGACGGAAGCCACAGCGCTGCTGGTGGCGGACATCACGCGGCGCAAAAAAGACAATGCCGTTCTGGAGAGCGGGCGCTATTGTTACACCGTGCGCAAAGACGGCGGCGTGTGGAAAATCCTCACGCTGACCGCCGTGCAACTTCCTTTCACTGGCCCTGGCAAATAACCAAAATAATCTCAGGGCGGTGTGTAGGCCCGTAGTTCTCGTGTCATTGACGATCATTAGTGAGAATTCCGAGGCGTGGCCTCACCGACCAGTCCTGCTTTTTACCGAAACGAGGAGAACCTAACGATGTTGCCAGTTGGTTATTTGCCCTGCACCCAAGATCCTCCGTCGGCTGCGAATATGACCCGCGTACTCGACGAGATCATCGCCGAAGCCCAAATGGCGGAGACCAGCGGCTGGGATGGCTGCTTTATCACCGAGCATCATCAGCAAGAAGATGGCTATCTGCCCAACCCGCTGCTCGTGGCAGGTCTGGTGGGCATGAAAACGCAGCGCATCAAGGTGGGAACGTGTGTGCTGCTTCTCCCACTGCACCATCCTGTGCATGTGGCAGAGGACTGTGCCGTGATTGACCTCGCGACCCGAGGCCGCCTCGTCTTGAGCATTGGCGTTGGCTACCAGCCGCATGATTTCGACGCTTTCGAGATTCCTGTGAGCGAGAGGGCAACTCGGACGGAGGAAGCGCTCGAAGTCATGCGCCGCAGTTGGGGCGGAAAGCGTTTCTCTTTCTCAGGCAAGCATTTTCATTACAACGACACGTTGGTGACACCGACACCGTTCCAGAAACCTGGAGTGCCGGTGTGGATGGCATCGTGGACCCCGCCCGGGTTGCGCCGCGCGGCGAAATTAGCCGACGGTTGGATTGCCGACCCGGTGCAGTCATTGCCAGTCATTAAAGATTTCGCCAACCGCTACCGCGAAGCTGCAGCGAAGGCTGGACGCAAGCCGCATATCTGCCTGATGCGTGACGCCGTGATTGCCAACAGCATGCAAGACGCCGAGGCGGAGAGTGAGCCGACGATGTACACGCATCGTTTCTACTTTCAGTATGGAGCCTACATGCCGGACGACTATCTGAAAGACGTCAAGAGTCCAGAGGCGCTGTCCTTCCGGCAATGCGCACAAGATCGCTTGATCGTGGGGTCGCCGGACGACTGCTTGGAACAGCTCACCAAGTGGAAAGAGGCCATCCAACCAGATTACTTGATTATCCGGTTCCGTCAGCCTGGCGGACCGTCTCATCAGAAAACTTTGGAAGCGATTCGGCTGTTCGGTGAGAAGGTGATTCCGAAGCTGTAGCAGTTCGTCCGGAGATCTTGAGGGATGTCATTGCGAGGAGCCTCAGCGACGAAGCAATCTCCAGCAAAAACACAGATTGCTTCGCGGAGTTTAGCCTGAGCGCAGCCGAAGAGCTCGCAATGACACCGTCGCTTAACTTCACAGCATTGGCCTAAAAGGGGAGATCGGATCGTCGATTGACTTCAGACAGTCTTCTTCCGACTCAACCGCGCCGTTCCCACTGCCACGCGATCACCGCGTGGATTCTCCACCACGACATCGCAATGCACGGTGTAGAGACCATTCTGCTCGTCCATCTCGGTGATATTTCCCCATATATTCAAGGGCTCGCCGTGCAGTGCTGGGGTGCGGAAGGTCGTACTCATCGACTGTAAGCGCCAGCCAGGAAAGCTGTCTTTCAAGAGTTGCGTCATGAAGCCTGCGGTCATCGGGCCGGGTACGATAGGATGCTGGAGGCCATTTTTCCGCGCCTCTTCTGGGTCAAAGAAAAAACGTAACTCCTTGAGGTCCACCGCCGCCGCGTAGCGCTGCACCATCTCTGTCGTTGGCGTCCGCGTCACCGGACCAAGTTCATCACCGATCTCAATCTCAGAGAAAGTACGTTCAGTTTGCATATTCATAGGTTTTGCCGCCTACTAAAAACCAATAACTAAAAACTAACAACTCATTTTTTCTCAAATTCTCTTCTCCGCCGAGCGCACAATCTGCCGCTCCTTCAGCGTCACCACCACCCGCCCGCTTGCGTTCTTAATCGCGACCTCGCGCACGATGAAGCCCATAGGGCCGCTGCGCCCAGTTTTTTCGTAGGCTTCGGCGACCTTTGCGGTGATGGTGTACGTTTGCCCCGCATAAATTTCATCGACGAATTCGAGATCCTGCCCGGCGTGTAAGCTAGCATAGCCAGGTTCGAGCGGGACATCCGGTCGCATACGACCGCCACGCATCTTCATGCAGAACAGCGGCGGGGCGATGACATCGGAGTAGCCAGCGGTCCGTGCGGCCTCAGCATCCAAGTAGAGCGGGTTCAGATCGCCCACCGCCTCGGCGAAGCGACGAATCTCTTCAGCCGTCACAGTAACTGTGGCGAGTAGCGTTTCCTGGCCAATCTGAGATGGGTCGAGTTTGATCATGAGTGTGTCCTTTCCCTATACGCTTTAGTTTTGGATCAGGAGGATGTAAGCGCATAGCCACCTTGCCGGAGATGTTCGCCAACACTGTGAACGAATCGCTCGGCGACGCCGAGCAGCTCATTTGCCTCCTCGATGGGGATGGGATCGAACCGGCGGTAGTCGTCCTCCTGGCGTTCGTCGAAAAGTTGATGAAGCGCAATGGAGAGTTCCTTCTCCAAAATCCCCGTTCGTATGAATTCTGCGTTGAAAAGCCCAATAGCGCCTCGGTGTTTTCGTGGTGCTTTGCCTAGCGTCTGTAACAAGGCCAGTACCGCATAAAAAGCGGCATAGTAGGCTCGATTAACGACCGTTCGGGTGCCGCGCCCAGCGGTGAGGAGATAGCGACCATCTTCCAGACATTCTTGCGCCTGCTGCATGCGTTTGGTGACTAACGCTTTGACATGCTCCTGGTTCACACTGCGACGCCTTCTTCATTGATAGCGAGCATTAGTAAGGAAGATTGCTCCGGGCCGCGCTCAACCTGTTCCCGTGTCATTACTACTGTTTGCAAGAGAATGTCGGCGTCGAACCCCACTTCCCAGGCACAGAGGCTGATGAGCTTGCGGATCGCTGGAGTGAGGTGCTCGACGAGGACAAGAACATCCAGATCGGAATCCGGCCGAGCATCGCCACGGACCCGCGAACCGAACACAATGGTTTGATACCAAGGTACGCGATGCTCACACATTAGTTGTTTAAATCGTTCGACCATTTGCCGCTCCTGATTGCTAAGCATGAAGTACCTCTCTTCTTTTTCCCATTGTTCACACCGATTCCACATCCCTCCCCATTCCAGCTAGAGTTTCTTCTTCAGGTCAATCTCATAATACGTTCGCTTCGAGTCGCGATCAGGACTCGGCCACACCGCCCAGCCTTCCCATGCGCCGCCGTCTTTGCGCATGTGGCGGGTATGCACTTTCACCCAACTGTGGTCGCGGGCGATTTCGATCAGGTTGTACAATCGAGGGGTGGACTCAGGCCGATGCTTGGCCACCGCGCCGAACGATCCGGTACCAATGACATGTATTTTGCGCGGCTGCACATAGCCGATGATATCGGTCCGTTGCTGATGCACGTGACCATGGAGACAGAGCTGGACCTCGGCTTTTTGCAGGCGCTCAAGAAAATCGTCGTTCACGATCTTTTCGTTGCCGGTGACGGGATGATGCCACACGGCAAGGCGTAGCACCTTGGCGTTTTTGTCGAGCTGCTCGGCCTTGCCGGCCTGCTGGAGTTGTTCGTCCGCTTTGAGTAGCGCAGCGACGACCGCGCTTTCATTGAGGCTCGACCGAGTTTGGTGAAACTCGTCGATTTCCCAGGACGAATTGAAGGTCAGGAATTGCAAGCGCGTATCGGGAAAGAGAAACGACAGCCCTTGCCCCTCGGCGTTGGGCGGATAGGGCTGTTGCACGAGGTTGTGGTAGAGCTTGCCGAACTCGCGGAAGCGTTGCGGATAGAGGTCGTCGTCACGCTCAAGGTAGCCGTGGCCTAATGGGACGAGCGCATCGGCAGGTGTGCTCTTGAGATCGACGAGCCGCGCTTGCCGCCACCGGTAGACCTGTTCATCCCAGCTCAGGTCGTGGTTGCCAGGCACAATCAAGCACCGGTTGGCGGAGAGCTTAAAGCGTTCGATCACCTCCGAGATAAGCTGGTAGACCCGCTCGAACTCCTCCGGTGAGGCGCGGTTGGTCAAGTCGCCAGAGAGCACGAGATAATCGAGCTGCTCGAACCCGAAACCTCCCTCTTTGTCCCGCAAATCGGCGAGCAACGGTTGCAGCCGGACGAGAGGATCGTCGCTGTCCGCGAAGTGCAGGTCGCTGAGGTGGAGAATGCGAATCGGGTCCGTGCTCACCGGGGTTGTCGCCGTCTCGGCGGCGGCGCGTTTGAACTCGCTCACGTTCTGCTCGCTGCGGCGCTCGACAATGGTTTTGAGTGCCAGGAACTCTTGCTCCACCTCGGGGTGCTGGGCGCGAAGGTCCGCTGCCTTGGCGGTGATGAGGTTGGCAGTTTTGCAACTCGGGCGCGGGCAGGCAATTTCCCGCAAGCCTGCCGCTAGGTGTTCGCCGAGCAACGCCTCCTCGAAACGATAGCCGCAGGCGGTGCAGCGGAGTTGCAGCCCTTCGGTGATGCTCACGCCTTCGTTCCGTAAATGGTCTTCGATGAAGACGATGAAGAGGTTGCGCAGCTCGGTCGGCGTCTCGGTGCTGAAATAGAGGTCAACATGGGCGATGCCACGATGGTTGGAAACCTTCTTAAGCCCGCACACGCCCTGCCCGGAGTGTTCGTACTCGGCCCCGTCCGCCCACAGGCGCACGCGGCCAAAGCGCTCGCTCAACGCCAGTGTCACCACCAGCGCCGAGTAGATGTTGTCGATCGGCCCGGAGAAATCGTAGTACAGGGGAATCGACTCTCCGCTCTTGGCTGCCTCGCGCGCCTGGACGCCCGGGAACAGCGTGGGGAAAATCAACAAGCCTTCGTGACGGAAGCAGATGCCGCGCTCCAAGAGGAGCTGCATGACGGACTCCAAAACGATCCGTTCCTGAAAGGGATGGAGGCGGTCCTCTGGCTTGATGCCGGGGAGTACGAAACGCCCGGCGGTGACTTCGCGTTCTTCGAGGGCCGGGACTCCGCGCGGGTGGTCGCGTGCCGCTACGATGAGCGAGCCGGCGTAGCGTTCGATCACCGCGATTTGCAGCACCAGCACACGCTCGCTGCTGGCGAGTTGCGTTTGGGTGATGACGCCTTGCCTTGCAAGGCTCTCGATGACGGCGGCGACCGCTCCAGCCTCATACAATGCCGGCGTGTCCTGTTGCAATTGCTTTTCCAGATCCTCGTAGAGCAACACCACTTCGTTGTGCGCCCGCCGCGCCTCGATCTCGTCATAGATGCGTTGGAACAGCGCCAGACGGGTGGTTTTGGTCAACGTGTCCCAGTCGATGGCCTGGGCGATGGCGGCGCACAGTTCGGCGGTGCCGTCGTCGTTGTCCGTACTAGCGCTGGTGAAAAAATAGCCGTCGAAATCGCAGGAGGTAATGAGCCGTCGAATCTCGGCTTGGTTCACCGGAGCTGCCGCCTGATCTTTTTTCGTGCCGACTAACAGCTTCGTCGCTTTGCGCCCGCGCAGTTGTTTTTCCAGCCGCAAGTTCCATTCTTCGACTTCCTCGAACTCGGCGCGGCCACGGGTGGGGTCGAACAGCACCAGCGCTAATGTGGTGTCGTGCAAGAAGAGCTGATGCACGAGGCGATATTCGTCCTGTCCGCCCAAGTCCCAGAGCGTCACGTCACGCTTTTCGCCAGGAGGCGTGACCGAGTGCGGATCGAGTTGCTCGGGGCGCAAGGTCCACAGCTTCATGCCCAGGGTGGAGCCTTGTCGCTCGAAGCGATTTTCCGCGAGACGTAACGCCAGGCAGGATTTCCCCACGTCGCTTTTGCCGACGAACACGATCTTGGCGCTGGTGGAAGTGACGGCGGGAGTCGAGACGGCCTGAACGTCGGTCTGCTCGGGGCCGCCGGCGATACGCCATGCCTGCACCACGATGTCAGTGTTGCCAAACCTAGCTGCCATTGGCTGGGTTGGAATAAAAGCGATGCTCAGCAAGAAATGCTTAGGCGCAGGTAATTTTCCCCGCTTGATTGGCTGCCAGGACTGGCATGTCCACAAAATGGTCTCGCCGTGCTGGGAGGCGGAGGCGAGGAGGCGACCATCGGGGGACCAGGCCACGCTCCAGACTGAGTGCTGATGGCCCTCCAGGGTGCGCAGGGCTTGGCCACTGCTGGCCCCCCATATTCGCACGGTCTTGTCGGCGGAGGCGGAGGCGAGGAGGCGACCATCGGGGGACCAGGCCACGCTCAGGACCAAATCCTGATGACCTTTAAGGGTACGCAGGGCTTGGCT
>SYOC01000031.1 GCA_005804965.1 Pseudomonadota bacterium | reverse complement strand
TCGGCGATCAGGCGCGGTTTCTGCATCCGCTTGGCCAACAGTGCTTGACCAATGGTGTTATTGATCTTGTGGGCACCGGTATGGCAGAGATCTTCTCGTTTCAGATAGATCTTCGCTCCGCCTAACCGTTGCGTGAGGTGAGCAGCAAAGGTTAAAGGCGTCGGACGCCCAACGTATTCTTGCAGCAGCGTCCGGAATTCTTTGCGAAAATCTGGATCGCGGCGACAGCGGCGATAGACCTCTTCGAGTTCAATCAGCGCCGGCATCAACGTTTCGGCCACATACCGCCCGCCATACGGGCCGAAGTGACCAACAGCATCAGGCAGTCTTGGCATTGGTAATAAACACTCGCATTTTTTCTGGATCTTTGTGTCTCGGCGTTACTTCCACCCCACTCGCCACATCGACCGCCCAGGGGCGCACGGTGCGCACAGCTGACACAACGTTCTCTGGGGAAAGGCCGCCAGCAAGGATCACGCGCTCGGCATGAGGCGCAATCGCTGGCAGCATGCGCTCCCAGCTAAAGATTTCGCCCGTTCCCCCGTATCGTCCGGCCTTATACGTGTCAAGGAGGAGATAGGTCGTGGGAATCTGGGCAAGGTCAGGGGGCGGGCCATCAGGTGCAATACGCACGGCTTTAATCGTTGCACATGGCCAACCTGAGAGTGCCTCTCCTTCTTCATCGCCATGAAACTGCACGAGGTCCAAGCCGATCTGTTCGACGCAATCGAGCACCTGACGACGCTCAGAATTCACGAAGACCCCCACGCACAGTATATGAGCAGGAATGGCCGCACGGATGGCACACGCCGTCTCTACGTCGATGCATCGAGGACTCATCGGATAAAAGTTGAGGCCAATCAAATCCGCGCCATATTGCACGGCAAGCGCGGCATCAACCGCATTGGTCACACCACAGATTTTGACCCGGACACTCACGCTAGGCCCTCAGCATCTCTCGTAGCGGCACTCCAGGATCGGGCGCGGCCATGAACGTCTCTCCGATCAGGAACACACGCACGCCTTGCGCTTCGAGACGAGAGAGTTGGTCGTTGTGAGACAAACCACTTTCTGACACGACCGTGACCCCAGCCGGGACAAGGCGCATCAATCGTTCACTGGTTTCGATCGTGGTATGGAAGGTGCGCAGGTCGCGGTTGTTAATGCCCAGGATGGAGACTCCACACGCAAGCGCACGCTCCAGCTCAGGCTCATCATGCACTTCAACAAGGCAATCCAACCCTAACGTGCGCGCCACAGCGCTGAGTTCCACTATCTGCACATCGGTGAGGATCGCGACAATGAGCAGGATGGCGCTGGCACCGTACGCTCGTGCTTCGTAGATCTGATAGGGATCAAAAAGAAAATCTTTCCGTAACAAGGGAAGAGTGACCTGCTCGCGGATACGCCGAAGATAATCGAGACTGCCTTGGAAAAACTTCTTCTCGGTCAACACAGAAATAGCGGCTGCTCCGTTCGCTTCATACGTCTTGGCCAGTTGCAAAGGGTCAAAATCGGCACGAATGACGCCTTTTGAGGGTGACGCTTTCTTCACCTCAGCGATGATCGCACGGCTTTTCCGATCTCGCAGGGCATGGAGGAAAGAGGGCACCGACTCGGCAAAAAGCTGGCTTTTCTGCAATTGCGCGAGAGAGGTGACCTTTTTCTGCTCGGCAAGCTCTTCGCGTTTATAAGCAACGATGTCGTCGAGAATCATGGGGCTTCCGTCTGTGTCAAGGCAATAAATTTATCGAGGGTGCATAGCGCTGCACCACTGTCAATCGTCTCGCGTGCAAGCTCGACACCAGCCGCCAAGGACGACACCATGTCACCAGCATACAACGCCGCAGCCGCATTCAAGAGGACAATGTCTCTTCTTGGGCCGGGGGCTCCGGCACATACCGCACGAATAATCTCAGCCGACTCCTGAGCACTCGTCACTTGCAGGTCAGTGAGGCGACACAGAGAGAACCCGAACTCCTGCGGATGAATAGTAAAAGAACGCACCGAGCCAGCTCGCCATTCCGCGACTAACGTCGATCCGGTTAGCGTGATCTCATCAAGCCCGTCGGCACCGTGGACGACAAGGGCGTGAAGACTACCAAGCCGCCCCAGAGCCTCAGCCATTGGCTCTAGCCAACGACGGGCAAAGACGCCGATCAACTGATGGCGGGCTCCAGCCGGATTGGTCAGCGGACCGAGAAGATTAAAGATGGTGCGGACGCCGATCTCGCGACGCGGTCCGACGGCATGGCGCATAGCACGATGAAATGCCGGGGCAAGCAGGAAGCCAAAGCCGACTTCAGTCAGGCAACGTTCCACGAGAGCTGGCGGCATCTCAATGCGTGCGCCCAAGGTCTCCAGAACGTCGGCACCGCCGACGGCACCGGACATAGCGCGATTGCCATGTTTTGCCACCCATAGTCCAGCTCCAGCAGCCACCAGTGCAGCCGTCGTAGAGATATTGAACGTGTGGCTGCCATCACCTCCGGTACCACAGGTGTCTAACAACGCATGCGCAACCTGGACGTGCAGCGCTCGCTCGCGCATGATTCGCGCAGCCCCGGTGATCTCACTGACCGTCTCACCTTTCATGTGCAGCCCTAGGAGCAAGGCACCAATCTGCGCTGGAGTCGCTTGACCGTCCATGATCTCAGCCGTGACTGCGGCCATCTCCTCTTCCGCGAGATGATGTCCAGCCGCAACACGAGCAATCGCTTCTTTCATGCTCATCATAATTCAATTTGAAGTCGGATACGCTTGGGGGAACTTGCCTTCTCGTCGAAACCGTTCAACAGAAGTACGTGCCTCTTCGTCAGAGGCAAAAGCACCGACCCGTACGCGATACCACGTCACGCCATTTCTCTCGACTGTACTCACTACCGGCAGGTGACCTTGGCCGCGTAGTTGATCGGCCAATCGCTTCGCTTCTCCTTCCGCCTGAGAAGCGTACACTTGCACGCTCCAGCGCTTCCCTGCCGCCGAAACGTTTTTCTCAGTCACACTTTTCTGCGCCTTTGCGACAACGGATTCTGGTTTAGGGGAGGCAGGAATTACCGGCGGTGGGGTAGAAGCAACGTTGTCTGGACTTCGCGCAACGAATGGCGTCGGAGCGGGAGGTGTTGCTGTCTTCGCAATTTCCGTCGGAGGTTTTGGCGGGACGGCTCTCGGCTCATCAGGCTGCAACAATGGCGAGTCGCGCTCGACCGTCCCCAGTTCTAGCTGAGGAGCTTTCCTGACGACCGGTGTGTCCGGGAGGGGAGGAGGAGGCAGATCTTTTTCAGGAACGGCCGGAGGAATCGTAAGAGAAGTTTCAGGTCGCGGCGGAGTCAGTGTTCTGACAGGCGTCTTTCGTTCGGTATCCGAGAAAGGAGAGAGCGATGGAGCATTACTGCGCACTTGCAGATTGTCATTTGGCCCACTTCTCGGTCGCTCTTCGCTACGAGCAGGAGCTTCGACCGGCGCATTAATGACACGTGTGATGCGCGCACTTTCAGCAATTCTCCGTGACTCCATCTCTCGTCCGGCATAGACGCCGAAAAGAAACACGAGAAAAGAGCCACTAAGGATGCTGGCTGCGATGACACAACCTTCGACAAAACTGAACCGGAAACCGTAGCGCCTCTCCGCCATCACCACTCACCTCTCTTGTACGTCCCGGAAGGGCAGGAATGTTAAGGGGGAGGCTGTATGTACGCAGCACTCCCCCTTGTTCATGGTCGTTGTCGTCTTTGTCCCTACGCCAGCAGCGGCGTTTACCTCATTCTTTCGCTTCCGGGGCTCCAGTGGTTTTCTTCACTCTCTCGGTAAATTCTACTACCGAGATCGGTGCAGCATCTCCACGGCGAGGGCCGAGTTTGAGCACTCGGGTATAGCCACCGGGGCGTCCTTGGAAACGCGGAGCCACCTCGTCGAAGAGGCGTTTCACGAGTTTCCGGCTACCAAGATACATGAAGGCCAACCGTCGGGCGTGCACAGTTCCTCTCTTACCAAGGGTGACAATGTGATCCGCGTGACGGCGCAGTTCTTTCGCTTTGGCATCCGTAGTTCGGATTTGTTCTCTCAACAACAGCGCCTTCACAAGATTGCGCATGAGCGCTTTGCGGTGGGCAGCCGTACGGCTGAGCTTTCGGCCATCTTTGAGGTGTCGCATGGCGCTTTGTTCCTTACAACTGTCTAGTTAAATTCAGGCGGTTTCTCGCTCGTGCGCAGCACGACGGCGCTCGAGTTCCTCGCGGGAAGGGTAGTTGTCTAATCGCATCCCCAGGTCCAGCCCCATGCCGAGCAGAGTTTCTTTGATTTCGTTCAAGGACTTCCGTCCAAAATTTTTCGTTTTTAACAGGTCATTTTCCGTCTTTTGTACGAGCTCGCCGACATATTTGAGGTCCGCGCTTTGCAAGCAATTGGCTGACCGCACGGAGAAATTCAGATCTTCGATAGGCTTGAAGAGGCTATCGCTGAGCGGCTCCAGTCCAAGTTTTTGCGGTGTTGCGACTTCTTCTTCGACTTCTTGGCCAGCGAAAATTGCCAGTTGGTCTTGCAGGACCCGTGCAGCAGAAGAGACGGCTTCTTCCGGACGGATACTGCCATCGGTCCACACCTCTAACACTAAGCGCTCGTAGTCCGTGCGTTGACCGACACGCGCATTGGTCACTGTCATATTGACTTTGCGTACCGGAGAAAATGCTGAATCAATAGGAAGCGTCCCAATCGGGTCTTCTTCCGATTTATTCGTTTCGGCAATGGCATATCCTCGTCCACGCTTGACGGTCGCTTCCATCTCCAAGCGAGCATCTTTGCCAAGAGTGGCAATCGGATGCTGAGAATTTAACACCTCAATCTGCGATCCCAGGGTCAAGTCAGAGGCAGTTACAGAACGGGGGCCGCGCACATCGAGTTTGACAACTTCGGCATCGCTCTCACGCAGACGGAAACGAATCTCTTTCAAGTTGAGGATGATATCGGTGACATCCTCCGTAACTCCTGGGACGGTAGAAAACTCGTGCAATACGCCAGTGATGCGCACTTTGGTAATTGCAGCTCCAGACAAGGCAGACAAGAGGACGCGCCGGAGCGAGTTACCTAACGTCGTTCCGAATCCTCGCTCAAAGGGCTCCCCGACAAAGCGTCCGTAGGTCGAGGTCGAGGTTTCTTGCTCTGCCTTCAGACTTTCGGGCTTGATCAAATCGCGCAAGCTCTCCTGCATGCAGCTCCCTTTTCTTCATGCCGACGTCGCACGGCCAACTAGCGACGCCTGCACGCTACACTTTGGAATACAATTCAACAATCAGCTGTTCGTTGATTGGCAACGTCAGCTGCGCACGGGTCGGCAGTGCGCGGACTTTTCCAGTGAACGAATCCTTGTTCACTTCCAACCATTCGGGCACCCCTCGCCGCTGGGCAAGGTCGACAGATTCTTGGATGTGGGTGATTTTTCGACTGGCTTCCTTCACTTGCACTTCATCCCCAGGATCGACTAAGTAGGACGGAATTGATACCCGCCGCTGGTTCACCGAGATATGACCATGCCGGACGAGTTGGCGAGCCTCGGAACGGGAGGTAGCAAATCCCATCCGGTACACCATATTATCCAAGCGTCGTTCTAGCAGCGTGAGGAGATTTTCTCCGGTCACACCTTTTTTCTGTTCAGCTAAAGAAAAGAAGCGACGGAAGGGTCGTTCAAGAACGCCATAGATCCGTTTGAGCTTCTGCTTCTCTCTCAGTTGGAGGCTGTATTCAGTCGACTTTTTTCCTCTGCCTTGTCCATGCTGTCCAGGGGGGTAAGCGCGGCGCTCAATCGCACACTTATCCGTGTAACAACGCTCACCTTTCAGGAACAGCTTGATGCCTTCTCTTCTGCAGAGGCGACATACAGGACCAATGTATCGCGCCACGACCTTCTCCTATTCTGTCAATTCTATACTCTGAGTAGAGCAGTTGTTCGTACTCACACTCGGCGTCGCTTGGCAGGGCGGCATCCGTTATGAGGGATAGGGGTGACGTCCCGAATGACGCTGATGGCGAAACCCGCTGCTTGCAACGACCGCAAGGCGGATTCTCGACCAGCACCAGGGCCTTTGACTTGCACTTGAACGGCACGCATGCCAGCGTCAGCCGCTTTCCGCGCCGCACTTTCCGCAGCTACTTGAGCGGCAAAAGGAGTGCCTTTTCGCGATCCTTAGAAGCCGACAGTGCCTGCACTCGCCCAAGCCACAACGTTCCCCTGTGGGTCGGTGATTGTCACGATGGTGTTGTTGAACGTCGAGTGGATGTTCACAACGCCTTCGGGAACAGCTTTTTTGATTTTCTTCTTCCGAGGCGCGCTGCGTTCACTCGCTTTCGGCATATTGTTCTCCTCGTTCCATCGTTACTTTGTCGGCGCTTGCTTCTTACCAGCCACCGTACGGCGTGGCCCTTTACGTGTTCGTGAGTTCGTACGCGTCCGCTGTCCTCGCACTGGAAGATTACGCCGATGTCTCAAGCCACGGTAGGATCCAATATCGATGTGATGCTTGATACTACTCGCGAGATCTCGGCGAAGATCGCCCTCAACACGATAGGACTGGTCTATGACTCTTCGGAGGTTGACCACCTCTTCGTCCGTCAAAACATCCGTCTTCTTCCCAGACTCGACTCCAGCATCGGAGAGGATTTTCAGGGCAGTCGTGCGCCCTATACCATAAATATAGGTCAAACCGATCTCGATTCTTTTATTTCGCGGCAGCTCAATGCCGGCAATGCGTGCCATGCTTGTCTCTCCTCTCGCTCGAAAATGAACAACCCGCTAGCCTTGTCGCTGTTTATGGCGAGGATTCTCGCAAATGACACGAATAACGCCGGTTCGTCTGATGACTTTGCACTTTCGACAGATTTGCTTTACTGAAGCTCGCACTTTCATATTCTTGTCCTTCGTGGATGCGTTCTATATAACTACCTGGGAAATAGAATTTTACAAGCGACTGAGTACTTCTGGGCCATTCTCGGTCACGGCAACCGAGTGCTCAAAGTGGGCGGAGAGGCTTCCGTCTTGGGTCACCGCCGTCCAACCATCACTCAGCATCTTGACCTCTGGAGCGCCGATATTGACCATAGGTTCAATGGCCAACACCATACCTTCTCGTAACCGTACCCCACGTTCTCGCACACCATAGTTCGGGACAGGGGGATCTTCATGCAACCGTCTCCCCACTCCATGACCAACAAACTCTCGGACAACAGAAAACCCGTCCTTCTCCACTCGTCCTTGAACAGCAGCAGAGACATCGCCGAGGCGATTCCCCACTTTCGCTTGGGCAATCCCTGCTTCAAGTGCAGCAGCCGTCGTCTGTATCAACCGCTGAACTTGGTCGCCACCCTCTCCGAGAACAAAGGTCACGGCTGCATCCCCGTAGAAGCCTTTGTAAATCACCCCGAAATCTAGACTCACGATGTCTCCGGTATTGATGAAACGTTGCAAGGAGGGAATCCCATGCACCACCTCATTGTTCAGAGAAACGCAGATTGTCGCCGGAAAAGGAGGTACTCCAGGGCGAATCTGGTATCCCTTGAACGCAGATCGTGCCGATTTTTTTTTGATCAGTTCACTTGCAATACGGTCAATTTCGCCGGTAGAGATTCCAGAGTGGATACGTTCTCGGAGATCGACAATGATCTCGGACACAATCCGATTGGCGGTTCGCATGATCTCAATTTCTTGTCGAGATTTCAGAAAGATCATACGAGGCCAAAATCTAGGATGCGCTGAGGGTATCAGTAATCCTTTGAAATATCTCCGCTGGTTCACCTATCCCATCGACAGTCCGCAAACATCCGTTCTTTTCATAAAAGTCAATCAATGGCGCAGTCGATCTTTCGTACACATCCAAACGGGCAATGATTGTTTCCCGGGTGTCGTCGCTCCGTTGATACAATTCTCCGGCGCACTTGTCGCATTGGCCGGGGTGCTGCGGTGGACTGAAGCGCTCGTGATACATCGCATTGCAATTATGACAGACCCAACGCCCGCCAAGTCGCTCAATCAAAGCGAGGTTCGGGACAGCAAGGCTCAGCGCACAATCAATCTGCTGACCTGTTTTGTCTAGGTGCAGCGACAGGGCTTCAGCTTGAGCTATTGTTCGGGGAAATCCGTCGAGCAAAAATCCCGGCTCACAGTCTGGACGTTCAAGCCGTTCGGCAACCATAGCCGTCACCAACTGATCGGGCACAAGTTTTCCAGTATCCATGTAGGTCTGTGCTTGCTTCCCCAACGAAGTTCCCGCCTTGATGGCTTCTCGGAGAAGATCGCCAGTCGGAATTTGAGGGATACCAAAATGCTCTTGCAGCATGCGAGCCTGGGTTCCTTTTCCTGCCCCAGGAGGGCCAATCAGAACAATACGCATGGGGTTTTCCTACCCTCTTCGTCCGCGTATGCGGCCACGTTTCATGAATCCTTCGTAATTACGCATGAGAATTTGGGTTTCGATTTGAGAAACC
>SYOC01000307.1 GCA_005804965.1 Pseudomonadota bacterium | reverse complement strand
GTTGTCGATCACGGGATCGTACTGGACGGGCTGGCGGGATGGCATCGTTTCGTGCGTGAAAGCGCACGCAGTCGCCAAGGGCGGCAAGCCATGCTGGCGCATCAGCGCTCGAAGAAACTCGCGCTTGGCACCTCGGCCAAGTTGCGCACCTTGGACTTCTTGCTCAAGAAGCACGCGCGCGAGCGGGTCATCATTTTCACCAGCGACAACGACACTGTCTACGCGATCTCTGCCGCCTTCCTGATTCCCGCGATTACTCACCAAACGCCGACGAAGGAGCGTAAGGCAATTCTCGAAGGCTTCAATCGCGGTGACTACCTGGCGTTAGCGACCTCGAAAGTCCTCAACGAAGGCGTCAACGTCCCTGAAGCGAGCGTGGCAATTATTCTGTCCGGCTCCGGCTCCATCCGCGAACACGTCCAACGCCTAGGCCGCGTCCTGCGCAAACGCGAAGGTAAGCAGGCGATTCTGTATGAAGTCGTCACTGCTGGCACAGTGGAGGAGAATATCAGCCGTCGCCGCCGCCAGCACGACGCCTATCGCTAACAACGGCAGCGCGTACGACCCACGTCTTACTTCCCGCGTAGCAGGGCTTTTGCTCGTGCGAACAGCGGTGTCACTGAACCTGCGAGATTTTCCCATTCCGGGTCATGTCGTTTGCCGCGTCGGTGCAGCATGACGTTGAAGCCGCTGATAGCAGCAAAGCGATACCCGGCGAGGGCACGATACCAGGCGATGTCCGGCACCTTTCGCTGCATCTCCTCTTCATATTGCGCGACCAGTTCTTCCGCAGGCGGTACGGTGTTGATCGGGCGGCAGGGATCGGCCCAGCTCTCCGGATCGCTAAAGACGATGACCCAGCCCAGGTCGAGGAGTTGCCCGCCGATGCCGGAGATCTCCCAATCGAGCACCGCCAGCAGCTTTTCGCCTTCGAAGAGAAAATTGGAACTTTGGAAATCGCCATGAAACAGACCAATCGGTGGGGTGGACGGTTGCGACTGGAGCAGGAGATCCCGCACCTCTTGGCCTTGGGTGATCCATTGTGGCTCGGCGGCTTTGGCCAAGATGGGGTCCCAGAATTGGATTTCTGTGTCCAGAGTTTTTGGAGTCTCCCAACCGGCAAGATCTTTTTGCCAGGGCAGTTGGTGCGTCTGCACGAGGGAATGAATGACCTGACGATAGAGGCGAGCAACGCCTTCACGGCTGAGGTCAAACGAAGGATCAGGCTCTGGTGCGCGAAACGTACGCCCCGGCAAACGTCCAACCATCATGTAGGGCACCTCGAACCAGCGGAGATCATCACCCGACCAGCGCACATCCGCAACTGGCACGCCGTGGCGCTTCAGGGCATGGAGTAGAGGCACCTGCCGCAGGACATCGGTATTACCGCTTTGGCGCACGCCTTTCGGCGGAAGGCGTACCACCAACGATTCATGGTCTGGCCCTCCATCGTGGCGATAATCTACGTGGAACCCGAAGCTGAGACCAGCATGACCGGGCATGACCTCGACTTGGCTGACGACAGCGTCCTGCCCATAATGGGCAACAGAAAAGTCTTGCAGTTGTTTTTCCAGCAGTGCTAAGTCCATAACGCAGCGCACCTTCCTCGATAAGAATAGCGCCCCGACCATAGCGCACTCGCCTGATTCCTAAAAGAGAGCAGGGGTGGAGAGTCGGCTCAAGCCCTTTTCCTCTCGCGAAAAACGTGCTCTTTTCTCAAAGATCTTGTATGCCCGAGAAATGAGACACGTCCAAAAGAGAGGTGTTCGTGCCGTTCAAGAATGCGTGCTTCATCAGTTATCGTCACGGCCAGAAAGAGCTGATGGAAACCTTCGTCAGAGATTTCCACAAGGCGCTAGAAAACGAAGTGGTACCTTTGACGGACCTGGAAGTTTTCGTCGATTGGGGTCGGCTCACAGGCGGGGATTTTTTCAATCCAGCGCTTGCCCGGGCGCTCTGCGAAAGCGTTTGCCTCATTGTGGTGTTCACGCCGACGTATTTCAGCAATACTCATTCGTATTGCGCTCGTGAGTATAAAGGGATGGAAATGCTGGAAACGCAGCGGTTGAATTTGTTGGGAAATCCTGCCGATAAGGAACACGGACTGATTATCCCCATCGTGCTTCGCAGCGAAAACAGCCTACCCCAAGAGGTGAAAGATCATCGTCAGTATCATGACTTCACCAAGTTCTCGTTGGTAGAGAAACGCCTGACGAAGAGCCGTGAGTATGCGCCGACAGTTCGGATCATCGCCGAGTATATAAATGACCGCTATCGAGCGCTTTCCGTGTTGTCCAACGATCCATGTGAAGGCTGCGAAACATTTGCGCTGCCGACCGACGATGAGATTCGACCTTGGCTGACGGGGATGCTGGCTGCCCCGGCTCCCTTCCCTGGGCGATAAGGAGGAACCGTGTCTACGACTATGCCGACTGGCCAGATCATGACCTTCTATTCCTACAAAGGTGGGACGGGTCGCTCCATGGCGTTGGCCAACGTGGCCTGCCTCCTTGCCCGCAAATGTTCCGAAGGGGAGTCTGTGCTCATGATCGACTGGGACCTCGAAGCCCCGGGATTGCACCGCTTTTTCCAAGGCAAGCTTGTCGAGCCGTCCAGCGAAAATGGCGACCTTCCGTGCGACGAGCATCTCGGCCTCCTCGATCTCTTCCAAGAGTTGGATCAGGAAGTGTATGGAGGAACGACAGAAGCAACGCAGCAGGCAGAAGAGGAAGCAAAAGAAACGATGCGCGGTCTCAATTTAGATCGTTTCATCCTTTCGACGACGATTCCTTGCTTGAAGCTGATGAAAGCCGGGAGGTTCGATGATGGTTATGCCGCCCGCGTCAACGGTTTCCAATGGGAAGCGTTGTATCATCGCTCGCCGTGGCTGATTCGTGCTTTTGCCGAGCGGCTGATGGAGCGGCATCGCTATGTGTTGATCGATTCCCGCACCGGGTTCACCGATATCAGCGGCATTTGCACGATGCTGATGCCTGAACGGCTAGTAGCCGTGTTCACTCCGAACCGGCAGAGTCTTGATGGAGTCTTGAAACAAGTGCAACGGGCGACGGATTATCGACGACAGTCTGACGATTTACGGCCGCTCGTGGTCTTCCCCCTGCCTGCCCGCATCGAAGCTGCGGAACCGCAACTGCGGGAAGATTGGCGCTTGGGGAATCAGGAGAAAGGACTTCTCGGATACCAACCCCAGTTCGAGACATTCTTTAAGGAGGCCTACGGTCTCTCCGCATGCAATCTGCAAAACTACTTCGACGAGGTGCAGATTCAGCACCTACCGCGCTACGCTTACGGCGAGGAAATCGCCGTCCTCGTAGAACGTGCTGGTGATCGGCTTTCGCTCAGCCGCAGCTATGAGAGCTTTACTGAGCGGCTTTTGGAATTGGCTGGACCGTGGGAGGAGAGGGTTCACGAAGAGGAGCAGAATGAGGCGATCGAAGAGCCAACCGAACCAATTGATGTTTTTATTGATTACGATGTCCATTACTTTCCTGAGGCAAGAACTCTTGCAAAAGCTTTGCGTAGACGAGGCTTCCATCCATGGATAATTCACGAACATATTCCTCCTGGGCGGCCCTTTCGTGCGGCTGTCGAGAAAGCGATTGCTCAG
>SYOC01000306.1 GCA_005804965.1 Pseudomonadota bacterium | reverse complement strand
CCTACCGAGACCGAGGTGCAAAAACGCCGAGTGGAAAAATTGAAAAAGATGGACCCAGGCATGATCGCGCCGCTGGTGGCGTTCTTGGCCAGCGATGGTGCGCAAGAGATCAACGGGCAAATCTTCGGCGTACGGGCGAAGGAAATCGTGCTCTTCTCCCAGCCCCGCCCCATCCGCCAGATTGCTGACCTGGAGGGGTGGACGGCTGAGAAAGTGGCCGAGGTGATTCCCGCAGCCTTTAAGCATTCCTTCTATAAGCTCGATGTGACTACCGACGTGTTTCCTTACGATCCTATCGTGTGAAGCGAGAAGTTATGGCGAGTCATCCTCCTTCTGTCATCGACGCAATCTGCGATTATGCGCTGACGGTCGCAGCCGATATCCCTTGGTACAGCGAACCGCTGACGCGCGGTCGCGGGCAAGCCTATTTACTGCAACATATTCCCCGAAACCGCCTCCTGAGTTCGGTCATGCGACCGGCGTGGATGAGCCGTTGCCCGGACTTGGCGGTGGTGCGCAAGACGATTGGGCAGATGCGAGAAGAGCTGGTCTTTGACGATCACATCGCCCAGCCTCATACCTCGATCCTGTGGCAAATGGGGCGCAACATCGGCCTCACCGATGAGCAAATGAACTCGGTCAAACCGGTGCCGCTGGTCGAAGTAGCCTTCAGTGTCTGGGAGCACATTGCTCGCACCCGTCACTGGATTGCTGGCTGGCTGGCGACTTCGGTTGATGAGTTCATTCTCACGAGTCTGCCGAAGCATAACTTCCAAGCTACGGCGTGGAAGCAGGCGTTCGGATTGACGGACGAACAAGTCTTCTTCTTTACCTATCACACCAAGGCTGACGACGAGCACGCCGGTCGCCGCGTGTGGGAGCCGATCGCCCGCCACCTCACTAACGAGAAGGAGCAGCAGGAGGTGCTTGACGGCATGAAGCTCGCCATGACCGCGTTATGTCTCTTCTACCAAGGTATCTGCGAACTGGGCGATCAGTTGGACAAGAACGGGAGGTAGCCGTGGCTGTGAACCCCAATCTCAAGCGCTTAGTTGACCTGGCCGCGCCCTATTGGGCTGGTGAGGCTGAAGTGGTGTGGACCTACTTTCAGAGCCAGCAACGCACCCAGGAGACCGATCTCTTGTGGCTCCGTTGCCAGTGCTTCAAGGAGATTTGGGGGTCGGGCGTGGGCGACAAGAAGAAAGGCTTGTTTCAAGGACCAGTGGCGTACTTGAGCGAAGTCTTTCCCAAGATCGACAAAGACGTGGATCGTCACGAAGTGCTCGACGTGATTGACGATCTCCGCACCGAGTTTTTTCATTATTGCCTGTTCGCCGATATCTACGACACCCTGAGCGGGCAACGCCTCGACCCGTCGCAACTCGTCGGTTGGGAGGCCGACAACGAGCTGGCGCGTATCCGCTACCAATATCGCGAGCAGCGCGGGAAGTTGGGGTACTTTGCCGTGCGCTTCACCGAAGGCGGGTATTGCAGCATGTATGCCGCCGGCATGCGTCTCGCAGGAACGGGAGAGTTGAACAACCGTATCGCCACGGCGTGCGAACACGTCTATCGCGATGAAATCGGCCACATGCGTTCCGGCTTCCTGGGGTTGGCACGGCAAGAATTGACACCCATCGAGTGGGACGAGATTGCTGTCATGACCAAACAGATTTTGCTTCAGCGCATCCATATGCGCAACGAACAGTTCAGCTATCCGCTTGCCGTGGAACGCATCCGCGAGATCGACGCTGGGCACATTCAACCGCTCGCATTCGACTACTCAGGGTTGGAGTCGTGAATTGTGAGTAGTGAGTAGTTGATTTTTCAGTTCATCGTCATAGTGCTCACTCTTCCGCACTACAAACCAACAACTACACACTAGTGACGATTGAATGAAAGACCTTGCCCACCTGTGGATCTGGCTGACCATCCTCGTGCTCGTGTTCTTTTGTATCCCCTATTTTTTTGCGGGCACCTATGAGCCTTTAGTCTTCGGCGTGCCTCTGTGGTTTCTGACGATTCTCGCGGCTTCCCTCGGCCTGATTGCCTTCGCGCTGTACATTATTCTCCATCATTGGCGGTTGGCGGCGACGATTCTCGGGGAAAAGGATGATGTATGACGGATCAGGCTGGTCTCGGATTCGATGCCCTCGTCATTCTGACGCTCTATCTGCTGAGCAACATCTTTATCGGTTACTTTGCCTACCGCTCGGGCGAGACGTGGACGGCGCGGGATTATTTTCTCGGCGGTAAAAGCACGGGCGCGGTCGTGCTTTTCTTCGCCATGCTGGCGACCAAGTTTAGTGGTAACACGTTCTTTGGTTTGCCCGGCCAGTCCTATCGTGTTGGACTCATAGCCGTCACTTTGATTCCTTTCACCCTCGCTATCTCTTTGGGGTTCTTGTCGTATGCCCCCCGTTTATACGTCTTGTCGAAGAAATATGATTACCTGACGCCTTCGGATTTTTATGCGGATCGCTTCAATAGCCAGACGTTGCGCGTGGTGACCGCAGTGCTTTTTATTCTTACGGTCATTCCCTACTTGATGATTCAGGCAGCGGGGATGGGGCACGCATTTGTCGGGTTTACTGGCGGACGCTACAGCTTTGCTACCGGTGTCATCTACTGCTTTGCCGTGATGCTCACCTACGTCTTGCTCAGTGGCTGGCGTGGGGTGGTGTGGGCAGAGGTGCTCCAAGGTGCCTTGCTGTGGCTGGCGATTGTGACTGCTGCCATCGTCCTTGTTTATTCGGAAGGCGGGCTGGCTACCGTCGTCCAGAAGGCAGTGGCTGCCGCTCCTGAGAAAATCGTCGCCCCGGCTTCTTGGGAAACGCTCACCCGCTCTTATTTCTTATTGGCCTTGGTCTTTGGGCTGGGCGGGTCGATGTACCCGCAGATCGTGCAAAGCGTCTATGCCGCGCGTAGCGAGCGCGACCTTCGTCATGGCTTGGCGATGATGATACCAAACTATTTCATCGTGATGTTGTGCGTGGTGGTGATCGGTTTGGTTGGCATCGTGCGCTTGCCAAATCTGACAACGATTGAAGCCGACCAAGTGTTGGCGTTGCTGCTCTCCCGGCAGGCGGAGACGTGGTACTGGCTGACCATCTTGGTTTTCTTGGGTGCGGCGGCGGCGATTATGTCAACTGCGGCTGGAGTGCTGCTGACGCTCTCATCCATGGTCACGCACGACCTCTATCGTCAGTTCCTGCGGCCGCAGGCCAGCGAGCGCGAGATTGCCATCGCGGGGCGTGTCTTCACGGCGGTGATTCTTTGCGTGGTCACGGCACTGTCGCTACGACCTATCACAACCTTGTGGAACCTGACCATCATCAAGTTCGAGTTTCTCATGCAGCTCTATATTCCCTTGATCTTCGGTTTATATTGGGTGCGCTTCTCACGGAGGGCTGCGTTGGCGGGACTTGTGGCGGGAACCGGCAGCGTTGCGACGATGATGCTTTCTGGATGGAGTCACATCGGTATATTAGACGCTGGCGTTTGCGGGACGTTGGTTAATGCTGCCGTGGGCGTTGGCGTCGCGCTGTTGGTGCCGTGCGGCGCTGATGAACGCCGCCGGGTAGACGAAAAATTTTTCGCTTTCTTTAAGGAGGCTCCGTGCAAGAGCAAATGAAGCCCAACGATGCGAATGCTATTCTTCAGGCGGTCACCGCGCTGGTCCCGCTGATTGTGGCGAGCCGCGAGGATATCGAGAAGGAGCGGCGGCTGCCACTTACTGTTGTTGAGGCGCTCAAGCAAGCGGGAGCTTTTCGTATGACCATGCCGCGCGAGTGGGGCGGCGCGGAGATTGATCCACTCAGCCAACTCCGCATCGTTGAAATGCTCTCCGCCGCCGATGCTTCCGTCGGCTGGTGCGTGATGATTGGTTGCGACAGTGGGTATCTGAGTGGGTTTCTCGATCAGCGCGTCGCTCGCGAGATGTATCCTGACCTCGACATCGTGACTGCCTGCTCGCTGCTGCCTCGTGGACGTGCGGTCAAAGTTGAGGGCGGATATCGTGTGAGTGGGCATTGGCCATTTGGCAGCGGCTGCCAGCATAGCGATTGGATCATTGGTGGGTGCCTCGTGTACGACGGTGAGCAGCCGCGACTGCGCGTCAGTGGAGTGCCGGAAACCCGCCAGTGCTACATGCCGGCTAACCAGGTGTCTATTCTCGATACGTGGTACACGACTGGGCTACGTGGTAGTGGCAGTTGCGATTTCGCGGTTGAGGACTTCTTTGTCCCTGACGAACGCACCTTTAGCTATCAAGATTTGACTTTTCACCGAGCAGGTTCGCTCTATCGTTTTCCGCTCAATATTTTGTTCAAGTTTGCCGGGGTGCCGTTGGGTGTGGCGCGTACCGCGCTAGAGACGTTGATCGAAGCTGGGCCAAAGCCATCTCGGATTACCGCGCTAGCTGGCCAAGGTTCAACTCCCCGCACCTTGCGCGACGAAGAGTTCGTGCAAGACGCCGTTGGACGGGCGTCGGCGATGATTGGCGCGGCCCGTGCCTACGCGTTTGCCGTGATTGGTGAACTGTGGGAAACCCTTGAGGCTGGACGAGAGATCGCGCCGCGCCAGTGGGCAGAGATTCAGACGGTACACACGCAAGTGTTCGGCATGTGTACCGAGGCGGTGGAGTTGCTGTTCAAAGCTCGCGGTGGATCAGCCGTGTACACCGGCAACCTGCTGGACCACTGCCTACGCGATATGCTGACGATGAACCAGCATGTTCTCAATTCGTTGCGCACCTACGGTATGGGCGGACGGGTGTTGCTGGGATTGCCACCCGAGCAGCTCGTGCTGTGAGCTGGACCGAAGACCGTGGCATTGCCAAGGGAGGTCAAAAATGACGCATCGCTATCATGCAGAAGTGATTGGATCGCTGCTACGCCCGCAATACTTGAAAGACGCTCGCAAACAGTGGGAAGCCGGGCAATTAGCCACACGCGAGTTCAAACGAGTCGAAGATCGTGCGGTGGACGAGATGCTTGTGCTGCAAGAACAGAGTGGAGTCGAAGTTGAGACTGACGGGGAGATGCGGCGTACGCACTTCATTGCACCGCTCACCGATGTCATCACCGGCGTCAAATCGATTCCCGCCTTCACTCGCGTCTGGCGCAAGCCCCACGAACAAGGTGAAAAGGGTGAAGAGACCGCCATCCAAGTCCAATATGCAGTAGTGGAAAAGATTCGTCGCATCCGTTCACTGACCGCCGAAGAGTTCACCTACGTGCGGGCACGGGCTAAAAAGCCGCTCAAAGTGACGCTGCCGAGTCCGCTGATGATGACGCTACGCTGGTCGCCGGAATACTCGCGCGACGCCTATCCTGATCCCTTCGATTTGTTTGCCGATGCCGCAGCGATTGTGCGGCAAGAAGCCCAGGAGCTAGCTGCACTTGGTTGTGAATACATCCAGATTGACGCTCCTGAATTGGGCATGCTGTGCGATCTGGAACGCCGCCAACAGGACTTTGCCGAGCGTGGCATGGACCCTGACCGGTTGTTGACTGACGGCATCGACATTCTCAATTCAGTGGCAGAGGTCCCCGGCGTGACCTTCGCGCTGCACGTTTGCCGTGGCAACAACAAAGGCTATTACGTAGGCGAAGGTGGCTATGAGCCGATCGCGCGGCACGTCTTCAGTCGCGTGGGCAACTTTCCTATCCTGCTGCTGGAGTACGACGACTGGCGCTCGGGTTCGTTTGCGCCCTTAAAAGATATTCCCACGGACAAACATGTTGGTCTGGGGCTGATTTCCAGCAAACGTGTGGAATCCGAGCCGATTGACGCAGTGATACAAAGAGTCCACGAGGCGAGCGGCTACTTCCCGCGTGAGCAGTTGGCGATCTCGACCCAATGCGGCTTCGGTACCGTGTGGGACGGCAACCCGGTGCCGGAATCGACTCAAGAGGCCAAGCTGCGCCTCGTGGCCGGCATCGCGCACCGGGTGTGGGGGTGATCTCTGAAAAGCAGAGGCGATTCACGAATCGCCCCTACAACTTCCGATAGAGCGGATGCTCGGGGTTGAACCCATTCGACCACACAAGCCCCGGCATGGCAGCCTCAGCACCAGCGTCAGACTCGAAGGAGCGTTGCCAGTCCAGCACATACACGCGCCGGGTGATCCACCACTGCCCGTCGCGTCGAGAGAGACCGTCCAGATAACGCCCACCGAAGACGTCCGTCACCGTGCGACCATCACGGAGCGAGACGCCGGCAGCGATGCCATAGTTTTCTGCTTCCGCCGTGTCGCCATGCACCTGGATAATGGCATTGGCACCGAGATGTGAGCGGCGCAGAAAGCCTCGTTCGATATTCATGACGAGCGGGATGAACTCATCTCCACGCCCTTGGAAAAACCCGTAATCAATAGCAGCATCCGGGGCGAAGACCGTCTTCAGTGCGTCTTCATCGAGCCAATCCAAAGCGCGACAGTAACGGGTTAAGACTTCGTTGCAGGCTTGTTTATCCAGCAGTGTCTGTAGTTCGGCGGTGTTGATTGTCATGGTTCCTCCTGGGTCATTTCCCACACAATAGAGGAACCCTGCATGCTATGGGTAGAGCGGGGAGGGGGCAGCATGTCCCTACGGCTTGACAAGTCGCCGTCAGTGGGCAACCGTCAGGACAAGTTCAGACTCGCGAAGGAGGAGGGCATCATGAGTCTCATCGTGATCTCGCGCGAAATGGGCAGTGGCGGTACGCAGATTGGGAAAGCTGTCGCCGAGCAGTTGGGCTACCGTTTTGTTGACCGCGAAGTCATTCTCGAAGCCGCCCACCGCTATGACGTGCAAGAAGAAGAACTGGTGCGATTTGAGGAGAGCAAACCCAGCTTCTGGGAGCGCTTTAACAAGGACCGCGATCGCTATTTGGTGTTCCTGCGGGCGGCAGTGTGCTCGTTTGCTGTGCAGGATAAGACGGTGATCGCCGGACGTGCTGCCCCTTTGTTGCTCGAAGAGGTGGCGCATGCCCTGCGGATTCGCATTATCGCCCCGTTATCCGTGCGCGCCGCACGGGTGGCCGAAGAGGAACGTATTAGCCAAGCTCAAGCTGAGGCAAAAGTGAAACGCTATGACACCGAGTCCGCCGCACGTTTGACGTGGTTATTCGATAGCGACTGCTCAGCTCCTACGCATTACGATTTGGTGGTGAATACTGAGCGCGGCACCTTGGAGAGCCTCTCGCAGCTTATTGTCAACACCGTGCAACTCCCACCTTTTCAGCCAACACCAGACTCCGCGCGTGCGCTGCAGAATCTCTATCTCGGTGCGCAAGTGCAGGCGGCACTGCTGCGTGAGCCAGGGCTGAAGATGCTGGACGTTCACGTCCGCGCCGAGGGTAGCGCGATCTTTTTGGAGGCGGCAGCGTTCGGTGCGTACTGGAACGAGGTCGCGTCTCGTGTGGCGAAGGCCGTGCCTGGAGTCGCAACGGTGCATTGTCGGACTATTGATGACGCCTTGCTGTACGCCCCACCACACGGGTAGTTGATGCGGCAGATGCAGCTCGCGATGCCTCTACCGACTCTGCAACAAAAGTTCCCCTTTGAGGCGGAGCAATTCCGTCTCGAAGCAGCGTTCGTTGCTGGTCGTCGCGTAGGCGAGGGCGCTTTCTATCACGTCTAAGCCTTCGGCAAACTGCCGATTTTTTCCACATGCCTCGGCGAGCTGAAAAAGCGTGCCTGACCAACCGAGACCAATGCCGATAGCTTGGCAGGCAGCTTGCCCTTGGCGAATCTGCGCGAGCCCTTCTTCGCCCTTTCCTTGGTGAGCCAATGCCCATCCCCGCAAGATTTGCCCCGTCACGAGCCAGTGCGGGAACCCGTGCTCGTTTGCCAAGGCCATGGCGGCTTCGACGTAGTCCTGCGTAAGCTTGGCTTCGCGTAAGAGAAAATGCAGATACGCAGCCTGATACAGCGCCATCGCTTCGCTGTAGGGATGCCCCACGCGGCGAGCCAGCGTGAGCGCGTGTTGACTGTGTTGCCGTGCTTGCTCCGGGTATCCGAGATCCCACCACGTGAACGCTGCGTAACTCGCGCAGCATACGCCGGGATCGTGGCCGCTGTACAGGAACGCATGCTCGCTGTGTTGCTGTGGATCATACAACGCTAGAGCATGCTCCAAATGCTCGCGAGCGCGGCAGAAGTCCGCCTGCATAAGAAAGCTATCGCCCAGAACGTGATGGGCTTCGAGCGTTAGCGCTGGCGAGCCGGCTTGCTGCGCAAGGGCCAGCAGTTGAAGCCCAAGTTCGTGGGCTTTCCGCAGTTCTCCACGCACGGCGTAAAAGGTTTGCAAGCCTTCCAGCACGGGGAACAGTTGCGGTGTAGTCCCGAGCTGTTGGCAGAGGGCATGGGCACGAGCATAGGCGCGGTCCACTTCCGGTGCGGTAAACCCTTTGGTCATGAGCAGTGAGATAGCGAGAGCAATCTGCAGGAGCAGTTCCTGCTGCCAGCGCTCGATGTTTTCTGGCCAGGAGTTGAGTAGACTCAATGCCTTCGTCAGCAAATCGATAGCTTCGCGGTAGGCATGTTTGCGCATGGCAGTCTCTGCCGCGCAGCCCAGATAATAGACTGCGCGACGGAAATCTCGTCCCTGTTCAAAATGACGCGCAAGCTCCGCCGCTCTTTGTGTAGCATGCACGCCGTAGCCAGCCTCTTCGCGTTCGCCAATCCGTTGGTGCAAGTGCGCTCGACGAGTAGGGGTGACGCGCTCGTATAGAGCGTCGCGATGAAGGGCATGACGAAACCGATAGCGGGTAGACAAAGTGCCATCCGGCCATGTTTCTGCTTCTCCTACATGCAAAAAGAGCTGGCGGCGGGCGAGTTGCGCACAACTCTCTTCGACGCGCACGACATCCACTACGGGGGCAAGTGCCGCTGCAACTGCCGCCGTAGAAAATTCGAGACCAGCGACGCTCGCGGCTTCGAGCAAGTGTTGATCTTCTTCGGGGAGCCGCTCGGTTTGCGTGCCGATGCTGGAGCGCACGTGCTCTGGGATCTCGCACACGAGAGTAGCAAGCACTTTTGCCATTGCTGTTTCGTCGTCGAGTTGCTTCAACAGGCCACGCGTGGCCAAGTCTTCGATGACTGAAACTAGAAACAGGGGGTGGCCTTCGGTGCGCTGGTGCAGCGTATGAGCAAGACGGAGGAGCGGCGCACTTGCTGGGGTGCCGATGGAGAAACGAGCGCGGAGATAGTCTCCAACTGCCTCTTCTCGGAGTCCTTCAAGCTTGAGGGCATGGCAGTGAGGAAAGCGCAGGAGCTCCTGGGCAACCGTGCGTAACGGATGGTTGTGCGCCAGTGGCTCCACCGTACGATAGGTGGCGATGACCAAGAGCCGCGCGGGGCCGCGTCGCTGGGTGACTAAAGATAGGAAATCCAGCGTAGAATAGTCGCTCCAGTGAATGTCTTCCAACACTAAAACAAGAAGGGGCGGTTCGTGGGTGGTCGTGTTCGTCGTCAACGCTTCGAGTGCCGTCGCCATCTCTCGCAGCATGCGCTCTGGCGTGGCGCTGCGCATAAGGTGTTGGAGGTCGTGGCGATGGGTTCCGTCGTGAAGAGGCGGCAGTTGCGCCAGCCACGTCGGCGCGTACTGGTTGAGCACAGTAATGACGTGCGCCCGCGCTGGTCCGCGCCCGAGACGCTCCATGGCTTCGAGTAAGGGGAGGTACGCCTCGCTCGCGCCATGATGTTCGATGCACTGCCCGCGTGCGACCCAGACATACCGGGCTGGCGTGAGGCGGGATAGAAACGCATCGACCAGGGTAGTCTTGCCGATGCCAAGTTCACCTGAGACGAGCACGACTTGGCGCTCTCCACTCTGCGCTCGTTCAAGCCAATGAAACAACAGGGGCAGTTCGGCTTCGCGGCCAACTAACGGATTGGTCAGGAAAGTGCTCGGGGCAGAAAAAGTTACCCTGTGACCCTCGAAAGATGGAGACGAAGGCAGTTCAAGTGGTGCGATGAAGCGATAGCCTTGGCGTGGGGCCGTGACGAGAAAGCGCGGCGTACGCGAATCGTCGCCCAGGGCGGCGCGAATTTCTTGGATGCACACTTTGACAACTGCTGGGCTGACGACAGTTCCAGACCATACGGCGTGGCGCAGTTCATCGTGCGAAACGACGCGGTCTCTTCGTTCGATCAAGTAACGCAGCACTGCGACGGATTTTGGACGGAGCGCAACCTGTGCGTCGGCTCGCCACAAGCGGTCGGTAGCAAGATCGAGGCGGAACGGAGAGAAACTCACATTTGGCATTGGCATGTCCCAGTGGTCATCAAATTGTACCAATCCGTACCGGAATTGTACCTTCTTTCACTTGTCCGTCCGGTGCCATTCTGTCAAGGATACTGGGGACGATCTGGATGATCGCTTTGGCAGAGAACGAAGAGCGGAGGGCAATCATGACATCCCCAGTACACCTTCTTTTATCGGCAGCATTGCTAACTGCCCTGTGGACATCTTCAGGCTCTGGCCAAGTCTCAAACGGATCGGATGGTGCGTTTAGTCCAAGCGGAAATGTGACGCTCGATCTGTCCTCGCGTCCCGATGGGACGTTCAACTTTACGACCATCACCGTGCCGGTCGGGGTGACCGTGCGCTTTACACGCAACTTGGTCACCAATCCTCCGGCCATTCTCTTAGCGACAGGTAATGTTGTGATTAACGGAACCATCGAGGTTTCGGCATCGAATACGGCAAGTGGACCTGGCGGCGGAGACGGCGGAACTGCTGGGCTTGCTTTTACGAGTGGTGGTCCCGGGGCTGGCTTGTCGCCTGGGATGGGCGGTCTCGTGGGTGCTCCGAATCCTGGGCATGCTGGTGGTGGTGGCGGGATGGCGACGGCTGGACTTGAGGCTATACGGCATTCTGCCGCGCCTCCGGCAGCCGGTGGCAGCGCCGTGGTTTTTCCCGATCCTTTGAAAGGCGGGTCTGGTGGTGGCGGTGGCGGAGGATGGAATTTGTTTGGTGTGAACTTAGACGGCGGATTTGGCGGTGGTGGTGGCGGCGGGTTACGTATTGTTACGCTGGGGACGATCACCGTCGCCGGAAGTATCGTGGCGAATGGATCTGGGGCTGGGAGAGGCTATGCCAACGCTTTCGGTCATGGTGGTCCGGGTGGAGGAGGAAGCGGTGGTGCCATCGACTTGCAGGGTGCCGATATCATTCTCTCTAGCACCGGTCTGCTACGTGCGAAGGGTGGGCCGGGCGGCGGTTTGAGCACCATACCCGTCTATAGTCCTGTGTATAGCAGTGAGGCGAATGGCGGGTTGGGATACGTGCGTTTTGTTAGCAATGCACTGCATCTGAGTGGCACTATTGATGCCTTTCCGGTTGTTGGTGCCACGTCGGCTTTGCCGCTCAATCCGTTCCTGTGTTACAAAATCCTACCAACGGAAGGCTCGCCGGACTTTCTCCCGCCTCCCGCGACGACTTTTGCCGATCAGTTTGTCACCCGCACGTTGGACATCACAAAGCCGCTCAGCTTGTGCAATCCTGCAAACCTGAACGGTCAGGGGTTCGCCGATCCCCGCGTGCATCTCAAAGGCTACAAAACTACTCTCGCGAGAACGGACCCGCCGCAAGCGCGGATCGCGGGGCACGAGAACCTGCAAGTTGTCAATCAATTTGGCTCGATTGTAGTGGATACCCTGAAGCTGGAGCGGCTGCTGGAGCCGACGGCAAAAAGTTTGACGGCACCGGTCGAACCATTGGAATGGGATTCTCACCTAGTCGACCATTTCACGTGCTATACGGTACGTATGAATCGTGAGGCCGGGAAGTTTCCACGTGGCTTGCAAGCGTCGGTTGTCGATCAATTTGCGCAGCGGAAACTCTATGACATGAAGAAGCCGACCCGTTTGTGTACGCCAGCGGCTGAAGATGGCCAAGCCCTCAAGGATGCTGGTCGCCATCTCATGTGTTACCAAGTGCGTCCGGCGCGGAAAGAACCACGCCATAATCCTGTCCTGGGGATTTTCTTGAATAATCACATTGGGCCGGAGCAGGTGGACACGGTCAAAGATGAAGAACTCTGCGTGCCGTCGTTGAAGATCT
>SYOC01000305.1 GCA_005804965.1 Pseudomonadota bacterium | reverse complement strand
TCATCATGGTGTCGATATCGGCCTTTGGGCGGAAGAGTCCGCTGTCTCACAAGGTGGGCTACGATCTTATCGCCCAAGCCTTTTCTGGCTTCATGCATATGACCGGCGAGCCTGACGGACCACCGCAGTTTGTTGGCGTCGGGATGGCTGACGTTGGCACCGGCGTGCATGCGTTCGCGGCCTTGGGGTATGCGTTGTATTACCGCGAGAAGACCGGCGTCGGGCAATATATCGACATGGCCATGGTCGATGCCCTGTACCATATGCACGAAGTCAACGTGCAGGTGCATACCTTGAGCGACGGCCAATACGTGCCGAAGCGCGGCGGCTCGCATCACCCGCTGGTGTGCCCGTGCGGCACATTCAAGGGACCGCAAGGATGGATGGTCATCCTCGCGTTGGATCGGCAATGGCCGAGCGTGGTACAGGCGCTGGGCAAACCTGAACTCTTGCAGGACCCTCGGTTTGCTACCGGCGCGGAACGCGGAAAAAACCAGCAGGAACTGATCGCCATGATCGAAGACTGGTTGCAGTCGTTTCCTACTGACGAAGCCGCGTTGCTGGCATTGGAGAAACATCGGATTCCTTCGGCACCGGTCATGGCGGTGGCGGACACCATCAATCACGAGTATTTCAAGGCACGCAGCATGGTGCGCACTGTGCCGGACCCGCTGTTGGGCGAGATCACGATTCCGGGATTCCCGTTCAAATATTCGGAGTTCCCGGACTTGCTCGACCTACGTGCTCCGCTCCTCGGCGAACATAATGCCGAAGTGTTGCGAGAACAGCTCGGCTTCTCTGCCGAACAAACTGCGGCGCTGCGCGAGCAAGGCGTGCTCTTTGTTGGCAATACCTAGAATTTCAGACGAAAAGAAAAAGGAGGAGAGAACAATGGCGACAATTCCTAACAGTCAGGTGGAAATCTTTGGCAAAGGCGCTTTGCAATGCGAAGGTGTGGTGATTGATAAAGAAGGCAACGCGTGGGGCGGCGGACGCAACGGCAAGGTGTACAAGGTCAGCCCTGACGGCCAGGTACACGAGGTCGCGCAACTACCGGAAGGGTCGATTCCCAACGGTGTCGCGCTCGACCGGGCTGGGAACTTCATCTACTGCGACCTCGGGAAAAAGGCGATGATGCGCTGCGCACCTGATGGCAAGGTTTCGATGATTGCCGACCGCGTAGGCTCGGTGACGCTCACTTTACCCAACTTCTGTAGTTACGATGCCGAGGGAAATCTCTACGTCTCCAATTCGAGCACCTGTGACATCAACACCCTGCTGCCAGAATTAGAAAAGCCAGCTCCGAACGGTGCGCTGGTCTGCATCCGCCCGGACGGGCGCGGGGAAGTCGTGGCTGAAGGGCTGTATTTGGCCAATGGCACGGCGATTGACCCCAATGAAGACGCCGTCTACGTGCTCGAAAGCACGCGCAACGACTGCTTGCGGATTCAAATCAAGAAAGATGGCACCTTCGGCAAGCCAGAGATCTACTCCAAAGACTTCCCTTCGCTGCCTGACGGTATGGCCTTCGATGTTGACCGCAATCTCTACATCACTTTGCCAGCGAAGATCACCGGGGCTGGGTTCACGCCAGCCAACCAAGTCATCAAGGTGGATACCAGTGGCAACTGGTCGATGCTGGTTGAAGACCCATCGGGAGAAAAAGTGCTCTTCCCCACCAACTGCGCCTTCGGCGGCCCAGGGATGCAAGATCTGTTCATCGCTAATCTCGAAGCCGACCACTTCAGCCGTGTCCGCACCTCGTTCCGTGGCCATCCGCTGTATCATCAGCGGTAGGGTGGATAGTCTGCGCTGATGGAAGTTGTGGGCGTGTTGCTCGAGCAGTACGAGGCAGAATATGTGCCTGAGCTGAGCAGCGAGGATGGAATGGAATAAATACCCTCTTGGGGCTGGTCCATCCTCGCCGCTCTTTACGCATGCGTCGGCGGCAGACGATCCCGCCACGGCTGCGCTTGTTCCAACTGCGCTGCGGTTTGGATGAGCACGTCTTCGCGTCCGAGCGCAGCAACGAGTTGGATACCGATGGGAAGCCCTGCTGCATTCCAATGAAGCGGTAAGGAGATCGCCGGTTGTCCAGTGATGTTGTATTGCGGGGTGAATTGCATGAGGCCGTACACCTTTTTGGCTACGGCTCTGACGGTGTCGGTAGTGGCGACTAACTCGCCTAGATGTGGTGGTGGCGTAGCCATCGTAGGGGTCAGCAGGAGATCGAAGCCGCTCGCCCACCATTGCGCAACCCGCCGTGACCACGTCTGTAGCCAGCTCAGGGCAGCGACGTACTGACTCGCAGAAAGCGAACGCCCCCGATTCGCATTCGCCCAGGTCCACGGCTCGACATCGTTTTGCGTCAATTCTCTCCCTAGGATCTGACCGATCTCTTGCAAAGCTGCGTAGGCGTGAGTGGTGATGACCGCGCCGAAATGGATGAGGTGTTCAGCTTCATCCAATGCCGTCGGGTGTGCTTCTTCTACAAGATGCCCGAGGGAGGCTAATGTTTGGGCGGTTGCTTCGACGGCCATGACACAGTCGGCGTGCAAAGGCGCACCGCCTCTGGGCGATTGTTTCATGAAGCCGATGCGCAGTTTGCCCGGGTCTCGCTCGACCTCCGACAAATAGGATCGTTGTGGCGTCAAGGCGACATACGGGTCGCCCGGCATGTGGCCGGCAATAGCGTCGAGCACGCCTGCGGTATCGCGAACCGAACGAGTGACAACGCCTTCGATAGCGAAGCCTTGCCACATCTCTCCAACCGTGGGGCCGAGTGAGACGCGCCCACGCGAGGGTTTAAGCCCAACGAGTCCGCATTCGCTGGCCGGGACGCGAATCGATCCACCGCCATCGTTGGCGTGACCCACGGCGACGAGCCCTGCGGCAACCGCAGCCGCCGATCCGCCACTGGAGCCACCAGTTGAGTGGTTGAGGTTCCAAGGATTGCGCGTTGGGCCATAGGCGGCGGGTTCGGTAGTGGGGATTAAGCCTAGCTCTGGCGTATTCGCCCTACCCACACAGATGAAGCCTGCGGCTTGGAATTTCTCCGCGAGATAGGTGTCGTACGCTGCGACGTGCTGCGCTTCTTTCAGTACGCGCATGCCGTTATGCAATGGATCTCCGGCGGTAGCGCAAGCGAGATCTTTCAAGACCAAGGGCACGCCTTGAAAGGGGCCGACGGGAAGCGTTGAGCTCTTCGCTTGAGCCCGCGCTTTCTCGAAGAGCGGAAGGATCACCGCGTTGAGTTGTGGATTGATTTGCTCGATGCGGGCAATCGCGGCATCAACAAGCCCTAGCGGAGTCACTTCTTTGCTGCGAACCAACGCGGCTTGCGCGGTGGCATCGAGACGGGCAAGTTCGTTGCTCATAAAGTCTCCTGTGCCGCTTCTTTCGAGAACACAGCCTAGCCAGCTGAAGGAGTGCGGGCGGAGACCGAGGTCGGAGCGGTATCGAGTTCCTTGATCTTGGTTTGCAGCGTCTGAATCAGCTCCTGATAGGAGGACTTACTGAGGATGCGGTTGAACTGGTTGCGGTAGTTTCTCACCATGCTGATATTTTCCGCGACCACATCGTAGATGAGCCAACGGTTATTCACTTGGTGCATTTTGTAAGTGATGGCAAAGGCTTTGTTCTGGGCTGGCTCAAAGATGCGCGAATCGACTTCCGCGAACTTGCCGTCAATCCGCTCCTGATCATAAAAGAACTGGACATCTGAATTGTAGCGATCCAAGGTGCCGCTGTAGGTCTTTTGTACCAATTCAGTGAACACGGTGATGAACTCTTTGCGCTCTTGCTCCGTCCGTTCTTGCCAATAGGTGCCCATCGTGCGCTTCGCTATCTCTTGTACGTCGAATTGCGGCTCGACGATTGAGCGCACTTTGTCGATGCGTTCTTTAAACTTCTCCTTCCCGTGATTGGCTGGGTCCTGCAGAATATGGGTTGCCTGCTGGACGGTGCGCCGAATTGCCTCTGTCGGTGATTCGGCTGCCCAAGCAATGGTGGAGAATACCAGCACCACAATTCCTGCTGCCTTCCCTAATGTCGTGTAACGAACGTTCACGTGAAACTCCTTCGATGTCGTGCTGCTTGTGTACAGACAGACATCACTCTTTTACTGCTTGCTCACGACGTTGAATGTAGCCATCTTGGACGGCACCATACAGATCAACGGCCGAGCGTTCGGCGTTTTCGAAGAGATCCAAGTTCATAGAGCGGGAGTTGACCGCGTTCGCAAGGGTGAGTCCGCCTTTGATCGCAATGACCTCGGTTGTTGAGAGCAGATAGTTCATCGGATTAAGTGCGCTATCGACGGCAAGACCGACTGCGTCTCGCACGGTTGAGGGTCCATAAAACGGCAACACAAGATACGGGCCATTGCCAGCACCGTAGGTTGCAAGCGTCTGGCCGAAGTCCTCAGGGCTTTCTTTGAGGCCGAACACCGGCTCGGCGACCTCAATGAACCCAGCGCAGCCCAACACTGTGTTGACCAAGAAGCGTCCTGCCTCTTGTCCGGCTCCAGGTAGTTTCCCTTGGAAGACGTTATTAGCGAATCGTTCGACGACGCCGAGATTTTTGAGGAACCGACCTACACCCCGCTGGGCCTCATTAGGCATAACGGTATCGTAGGCAGTAGCGACTGGGCGAAGCACGTACTCGTCCAATTTGAGATTGAGGGTAAACATCGACTGATTAAACCCTTCCCAGGGGTCAGATATCTGTGCTTCTTGTGCCTCCTGCGCTTGAGCCCAGATCGGTTCGATATGAGCGCCCCACCCGAGGAGTCCAGTCAAAATTGCCGCTAGAATACGTTCCTTCACGTCCTTAGTCTCCCTTCTCGCCCCACCAAGCTTACTCGTCTTGCTGCTGTGTTAAATGCTACTTCGCTGCTGTGGTCTCATTGTCGGGGTGGAGAATCATTCTCCACGTTCCCGAAGATAAACTTTGCAATTAACTCTTGAATATCGACTGGCGCTTCCGTGTCGCGAATCCTTGCTCCGGACACGAGCGGAGTCGTGCTTTTGCCGGGAATAATTTCGACGTAACGCTCGCCAATGAGTCCTTTTGTTTTGATGGCCGCCTTTGTGTCTTCATATAGAGCAATACCGTTGTGGATCTTCAGTCGCACTCGGGCCTGATAATTTTCAAGGCCCACTTGCTCGACACGCCCGATTTTTACCCCAGCGAGTTCCACTGCTGCACCGTTTTGTAACCCACCCACCGTCGTAAAGTTTGCCAACAACGCGTATTCGCGATCACCCATCAGGTTCACTTGTCCGAGGTGTAACGAGGCGTACCCCAGGACACCGACAAAGCAGAATACAAGGAACCCAACGAAGAGTTCGAGGTCGGTTGTTTTCATAGGCGCGTTAATTGGCGGTCATTGGACCTTCGGTGCTGCCACTGATGAATTGCTGCACGATCGGGTTCGTTGATGCCTGTACTTCTTGTGCCACACCCGACGCGACAATGACACCACCGTGCAGCATAGCGACGTGAGTGGATAAAGAAAAGATCTCGGGAATTTCGTGGCTCACGACGACGACGGTAAAGTGAAATCGTTGCTGAAGATCGCGGATCAATTGGTGAATGGCATTCACGCGGATGGGATCAAGCCCAGTGGTGGGTTCGTCGAACAAGAGGATTTCCGGCTCCGAGACTAGCGCTCGCGCCAGCGCCACGCGCTTGCGCATAC
>SYOC01000304.1 GCA_005804965.1 Pseudomonadota bacterium | reverse complement strand
TGGTTGCCGTAGTACACCACATCAATGCCGGGATACACCTCGTGGTATTTCACCTTGGCATACGTCGTCACGTTGGTACGCCACTGACCGGGGTCATTGCCCAGGAAGTAGTTGACCTTGCCTGGCAGGGCCTCGAGTCCTTCCATGCGCGGCGCCGGATTGGCGTTGGCGAGTTGGAGCCGAACGGTTTGCGTAGTGCGTGGCGCGTCCTGCGTCCCAAGCTCCGCAGTGTCTGGACTTTTGCCTTTTGACCTTTGCCTTTTGTTTTTTGATTTTTCGTCTTCGCCCTTTTCCCCTTTCGCCTCTTCGCCTTGCCGCAAAGACAGTACCGCCTCGGTCGGCGTCAGCAACAGTGCATAGCCGCGTCCACGCGCAAGGAACTGCACGGCATCCTTGCCTGGTTCCTGGTACGCCTCGAACGCCAACGGCAAGCGACCATATTCAGTTGCCGCAGACAGCGGCGCGGCAGAGCTTGCAGGAGACAGTGAGGTTGGGTGAGAGACCTCGTCGCGCCTTGTCAGAACGCTGACAAGCAACACGCCACCGATGAGCATCAAGCTCCACATCAACCTTCGTGGTCTCGCTCCTCGCATGTCTCTTCTCCTTGTTCAACAACATCGACACAATTCTCTCTTGCTCTTAGCCTGTTCCGTCTTTCTTCGACAAGGGGTCTCTACTGAACTCCCGTCTTGGCATGGCGTCAGGCTCTCCCGACTGTCGTTTGGCAAGAGACGAACGGCTTTCTTTCGATTATATTGCTCTCGCTGGAGGTGAGATTGTGGAGGAGGGAACATGGTTAGAGTGAGGAAGCAGAAGGCACTCGTCTCTCGTAGCTGCTTGTGGTGGTGCGTCCTGCAATGCGCATGGATGACAGTCGCCCACGCCGCGCCACCCGAGCCGGTCACACTGGGGCTTACCGCCGTCGCCGGGGTGAAGGTCGGGCACGACACGCTAAGCGAACGCCCTACAGGCTGCACAGTGGTGCTAGTCGAAGTCGAAGAAGGTGCCGTGGCTGGAGTCGAGGTACGTGGTTCAGCACCAGGCACCCGCGAGACGGATTTGCTGGCCCCCACCAATCTGGTGGAAAAGGCCAATGCTATTGTGTTGTCCGGCGGCAGTGCCTTCGGCCTTGATGCTGCAACTGGTGTGATGCGCTATCTCGACGAAAAAGGTGTTGGGTTTGATGCTCGCGTGGCCAAGGTCCCTATCGTTCCAGCCGCAGTTCTCTTCGACCTTGCCATTGGCAATCCCAAGATTCGCCCAACTGCTGAGTGTGGCTATCGCGCAGCGCTGGCAGCAACAAACGGACCGGTCCAAGAAGGGAATGTTGGCGCCGGAGCCGGTGCGACGGTGGGGAAACTCATGGGTCCGCAACGCGCCATGAAAGGCGGGCTGGGGTCGGCAGCAATCACGTTACCGAGCGGCCTCGTCGTCGCGGCGCTAGTGGCGGTGAATGCAGTGGGAGATGTACTTGACCCGAACACAGGCCGGGTCATCGCTGGACTGCGCACGGCAGACGGCAAAGGCTTGGCCGACGTGCGGCGGCTGATACGCTCCGGAGCCGTGCCGCCACCGCAAGCTGGGCAGAACACGACTATTGGCGTCGTGGCAACCAATGCACGTTTGACAAAAACCCAAGCGACAAAAGTTGCCCAGATGGCGCACGATGGCTTGGCCCGCGCGATCTCACCGGTACACACACCAGCAGACGGCGACACGATCTTTGCGCTCGCTACCGGCGCGCATCAAGGCAAGGTCGAGCTGCTTGCAGTCGGCGCTCTCGCGGCGGAAGTGATGGCCGACGCAATCGTTCGTGCCGTGCAGGCGGCAACCGGGATTCCCGGATACCCGGCAGCGAAAGATCTACACTGAGGCGTCGCAGGCTACGCAAGTTTGGGCCGCATGCGCTTCTGCGTGCATACGATCTTCTTCCGTTTGATACTGCGGCGTGTCGTGGCGCGGGATGCGTGCGTCTCCATCCATCATCGCCGTCGCTTTCCATTCGTCTTGCTCGGACCAACGGAACGGCAAGTGCTTCACCATTCCCGGCTCAGTCAGCGTGGTGAAAGCATCGAGAGCTTGGACGAGAATCTCGCGCTGCTGCTCGGGTTCGTGTGGTTTCCCGGTGGTGTGACCGAGCGGAAAATCAAGAAACGCGGCGCGGGGCGGATGCACGGACATGAGAATATCAATCGCGCTGCCCATGCACAGGGTGGGAATTCCAGCAGCTTCAATCTGGCGGGCGATCAGTCCCACGGACTGATGACAGACTGGTCATACAGGCACCAGCAAAGCGAGGTCAGCCTGCTCCGCCAGGAGTCGCTCGACGAGCTTAGGAGCCAGCTCCTCGGCGACACGCCGGTACGAATAGACTCCGCCCATGAAGGTAAATGCATTGGCAGTGAGAGAACCGAGAACGCCTTCCTTCACCAAACGCCGTAGGGTGTCGATAGGAAACACCACGTTGGGATCGCGGCGGGCGTCCGTCTGGTCGTAGGCAAAGTGCGCGGTGCGCAGGTCAGAAGTTTGCACATCCGTAGGAATCGCGCGGAAAGAGGTGTCGTCTTTGAAGTGAAACGCGACTTGGCCGGTGGCGTAGATGCCGCCGGAGGCAATAAGCCCAACGCGCGATTGCGAGAGCGGCTTTGCCAGCGACTGCCAGGGCGGACGGTCGGCGTTCTTGACCCATTGATAGGATTTGTAGCCCAGTTTGGCGTAGTTTTCGGTGATCCGGGTGATGTACTCGACAGGACGTGGCATGCACTCCTCCGCTTAGCTCATAGGGCTGAGACTGCTTCACGACACCGACAGCGAGGCTTTCCCCAGCGGCGCGACTTGCAACGTACCAACGCGGCGCTCGACCAGCTCATCGGCGCGTGCCAGCAAGGCTTCATCTTGGGTGAATTTCTCCACCATGTAGCTGAGGTCACTCAGGTCGTGAATCAAAAGCTTGACGGCTTGATCGCGCAAGGATTTCACTTTCACCACCTGAAGTAGTTCGACAACCACATCCTCTAGCTCGGACCCTTCGATGTCGAGCGCCATCTCGAACGCCCGCTCGGAGGTGAGCCCACTCGCAGCCTCACGATTATAGACATTCAACAAGGAACGCAGCCGCACGACGGTGGACGGGTCGAACCACACCTTGGTGTTGTCCGCCAAGGCGGGTTCGTTTTCCAGCACGCTCTCGACCATATGCAACGCACCGAGATGTCCGGCCTCGTGCCGCGCCATCGTGAACCAGAACGTCCGCAGATCTTCCTGCTCGTCAAACACGCGAGCGAAGCGCGTGTAGAGCGCCATGGTTTTCTTTTCCATATCCACGGCGGTGCGCAGGATATCCTTGAGCGTGGCGCGGTGTGGGCGGCGGCGGAGGTTCGCTTTCTCGTTCATGTCAGTCCTGTCACGTACGCTGCGTCAAACCGTCGCGTTGTGAATGACAAATATGTGGCACGGCGCTTTACGCACAAGTTTTTCCGGTAAGTTGGAGATGAAGTGCAGGTGAAAACCTTCATGCGTATGCGCACTCAAGACCACCACGTCGATGTGTTGCTCGCGAACTACCCGCAAGACATGCTCGAACAGTTCGCCGCGTTCCACCAACGTTTCGCAGTTGGGCGCATTATGCAAGATTTCCCGATGTGTCTGCGCCAGCCACAGTTTGGTCTTCTCTTGAGCATTTTTGTCAAAGGCGTGATAATCGCCAGTCACAGGGCCGTAGCGCTTGTGCGTGGCGTCATCAATGACATGCAAGAGATAGAGTCGAGCGTTGAATTTATCGGCGAACTCGCGCGCGTGTTCGAGCGCTTCAGTCGCCTCGTCCGAGAAGTCGGTAAGAAAGAGGACGCGCTTTATTTCGATCATGATCCGCCTCCTTAAGTGAAAAGGTTTTCCGATCCTAGGAACGTGCCGCCGCCAATGAGTCTCTTCTGTGCTCTGCTGTGGTTTACCCTCCTAAACTGATCATTTCTAACTTTTTTTGCCGCTTCGGATCGTAGCCAACTGCCGATTGCAGCGCCGTTAGCCGCTCTTCCGAATAGCGGTCGCTACGCTTCCCCCAAATCGTCTCTAAGACACCCAACACCTCGGCATCACTGGCACCGCCGCGCAGCAATTTCTTCACATCATAGCCAGTGTGGGCGAAGAGACAGGTCACGAACTTGCCATCCGCCGTCAGCCGCGCCCGCGTGCAGGAGCCACAGAACGGCTCAGTCACCGACGCGATCACCCCAACATCGCCGCCGCGACCATCGACAAATTCGTAATCGACCGCTGGCGCACTGCCTTTGTCGCGGCCAATCTCACGCAACGGGAATTGGGCGTGAATCGTCTCCAGCATTTCGCGCTTGCTGACGATTTTCTGCATTTGCCATTCATTAGCGTTGCCAACATCCATGAACTCGATGAAGCGCATGGAAAACGCATGCTCGCGGGCAAACGCCACAAGGTCGAGCACTTCATCATCGTTCACACCACGCTCGATGACCGCGTTGATTTTGATGGGATGCAGTCCCAAGCGTTGCGCGGCAAACAGTCCGTCCAAGACTTTGTCCAGGTCGCCGCGCTTGGTGATGCGACGAAAACGCTCAGGCTTGAGGGAATCGATGCTTACGTTGATGCGCCGCAGCCCCGCCGCAACAAGGTCAGCAGCCTTGTCTGCTAGCAAAGAGCCATTAGTGGTCAAACAAATTTCCGGGGCAGGGTCGAGCGCGGACAGGCTGGCCACCAGTTTGTGCAGGTCGCGCCGTGCCAAGGGTTCGCCGCCAGTCAGACGCACCTTTTCCACACCTAACGAGACGAACAAGCGGGCGAGGCGCGTGATTTCCTCGAAGCTCAGCACCTCACCTTTTTCCAGCCACTCATACTCGTCGAGCGGCATGCAATAGGTACAGCGGAAGTTGCACCGATCCGTGACCGAGACTCGCAAGTCGCGCAATGGGCGACGAAAGGCATCAAGCATCATGAACGTTTCCTATCGAGCGCACCTATTATTCCCGATTCAGCACGAACAGCCAAGCCCAATTTTTCTACTGCTCGAACAAAGTGATGGTCCCGTACTCGCCGTCATAGCCAGGCTGAATCCGCAGCGTGCCACTGCGCACCTGCATGATGCCTTGCACGATGCGTGGCGGCGTGTGCTCGGCCAGCTCGGCCTCTGTGCAATCCAAGAGAATAGCCAGTTCAGATCCATACACATCAAGTAAGCGGTTGTACTCGGCCTGCACACTCTTGGCGGCAGGTCGCTTCCCCATCGCGAGCGCAATAATTTCTTCCAGCGGTAAAAGATGACGTGCAGGCACGAACGACAGTGGCTCGTAGCCCGGCTTGCGATCCGCCAAGAGATCGACGCGATGCAGTACACCCACCGTCAGCTTCTTGCCACACGCCGGGCATAGTCCTTGGGTTTTGCGCGTCTCTCCTGGGAAGAGCCGCACCTGACACTGACGATGGCCGTCGAGATGATATTTGCCCTCTTCCGGAAAGAATTCGAGAGTGTAAAGAAACCGTTTCGGGTCGCGACCCAGCAGCGCTGCCATGACGCCGGGGTAGGTCAGGTCGCAGTCGAGCACATTCGCTTCACGCCCCAATTTGCGCGGCGAATGCGCGTCGGAGTTAGAAATCAGCGCCACGCCGTCAAGCGACGAGAGCCGCCAGTTCATGGCCGGGTCAGAGGACAAGCCGGTTTCCACCGCGCGAATATACCGGGCATCGTCACCGTAACATTCAGCCAATGAGTCGAAACCAGACAACGCACCCAATACCGAGAACCACGGCGTCCACACATGCGCGGGAATGACTTCGCACTCCGGTGCCACCTCTTTCACCAGCATCAGCAGTTCACGCGCCGAGCATTTGAGCGTAGGTCTGCCGTCGATAGCGAGGTTGCCGTGTTTGGCAAGCTGGACATTGAGCCTTTCGACCACAGCAAAGCTGGGGGCAAAAATCAGCGTGTGGGTTTTGCGCAGCCGACCGTCCTGGCGAAAGATGTTGGTGATTTCCACGGTGAGCAGGAAGCGCACGTCGCGCTCACCGGCTCGCAGTCGGAACACACCATCTTCAGCGGGTTCGAGGTGCTGCTTGAGGTAGGTCAGGTAGATGGGATGGGTGAAATCGCCGGTGCCGAGGAGGGTGATACCTTTGCGTTGCGCCCACCACGCGAGACGCTCGGCTTCCATCTCACGGCTACAGGCGTAGCTAAAGCGGGAGTGGATGTGCAGATCAGCGACAATGCGCATGGTCACGCATGTGCCGTACTTTTACAGCGAGGCCGACCGTGGCGGCGAGAGACGAATCTTCACCCCAGCGAAATTTCCTCGTAAGCGCACCTTGCCGCTATTGACCAAGTGGGCAACGATCACGGCGACTTCCCGGTCGTCCTCAGTGAACGTATTCACGCTCTGCAACAATTCCTCTAGCGTACAGGTCTTCGGTTTCATGACTGTATCCTTCAGACGATTTGGCTTTTGGATGCCGTTCATGGCCAGCAGGATACACGAAATAGTGCCAAGTCACGAGGGGCGGCGAGGCTCGATAGAGAAATGATGAAGGCTGAACGATGAATGCTGCATTGAGGAACGAGGGGCGAGTGCAATAAGGTAGGTCGTCATTCCGGGCGAGCAACGCGAGACCCGGAATCCAGAAAAAACCCTGGATTCCCGCGTGCGCGGGAATGACAACACCCTACATTTTCCCTGTGGCTGTACTTAGCCCCTCACCACGCGACTTCTTTTTCTTTGAGCGCGAGGATTTCTTCTTCGCTGTAGCCGCACACTTGCTGAAGAATCTCGTCGGTGTGCTGGCTGAAATCCGGTGCGCCGTGCGTCAACGGAACTGGGGTCTTTTCTAGCGCAAAAGGAAAAGCCACGGTCTTGAGGCCGGAATCAAGCTCGACGATGTAGTTGTTGGCTTGTACTTGCAAGTCCTGCGGCAAGTCGCTGACGTGGTTGACCACTGAGAACCAGAAACCTTTTTCACGAAAGATCTGCTCCCAATGCGCCCGAGGTTGTGTGGCAAAGGCAGCGTCGAGTATAGGAATCAGCTCACCGCGATTCGCTGCCCGCCGCTTGTCACTCAGAAAAAGCGGGTTGTGTTCAATCTCCGCCAGCCCCATGACGGCGCAGAACTCCGGCCAGAAGCGCTGCGCCACCGCCATGCCGCAGGCGATCCACTGCCCGTCGGCGCAACGATACAAATTCATCAGCGGGTTGGCCACCGTCGTCCGGTCATACGGCTCGAAGTCCGCACCCAGGTTGGTGTACTGTGCCACGTTGTAATACTGCATCCACATCATCGCGCTGAGTTGCGAGGACCAGACGGCCTGCGAAACGCCCAAGCGCTCGCGGGCAAGCAGGGCAGCCAAGACACCAAACCCCAGCATGGTGCCAGAAAGAATGTCGCTCAACGCGCCGGTCGGGTAGACCGGAGTGCCCTCTGGTGTCGGGGTGTTGAACATAAACCCTGACCGCGCCATGCCGACGGTGTCCTGACACGGGTCTTCCGCGTGCGGCCCCTGTGGTCCGAACCCGGTAGCATGGGCGTAAATGAGTTGGGGATTGATAGCGAGCAACATCTCGCGGTCCACCCGAAACTCGCGCAACGTGGCGGGGTGAAGATTAGTCACCAGCACATCGGCGTGTTCCACCAAGCGATGAAAGACCGCTTGCCCTTCGGGACGGTGGAGGTCGACGCTGATGGCCTTCTTGTTGCGGTTGGCAATCTCGAACATCAGGCTGCGGCCATCGGGCAGCTTCTGCGGCTGGCCGAACATCAAAGTCGCGCCGCGTGCAAAGTCGCCTTGTCCAGGTTTCTCGACCTTGATGACC
>SYOC01000303.1 GCA_005804965.1 Pseudomonadota bacterium | reverse complement strand
GGGCGTCTCCGCTTATAGACCCAATCCCAAATCCCGCCCGTGGAAGCACCGTGGAAGCAAGACGGGGCGCGGTCCTGCGGGGAGCTGCGCAGGTGGGCGGCCCGGCCGACGCAGCGAAACTCATTACTGAGTCGAGATGTGGCGTCCACGAGAGTCATGCGTAAAGACGTATGGTCCACGCTTAACGCTAACCGTCGTCGAAGTGTATCCAACTACGCCCTCAGATTGGAGCGTCACGAGGGTGCGCCCTTTCTCGTCGTAGACGTGCGCCATGTCGCCACGTTGAACAACAGATCCAATCTTTTCAGACATTACACACCGTCCTGCGCTTCCCAGGCTCGCCGACTCTGCACCATCCGGGTCATTCAGTGACGGACGCTCGAGGCTTCTAACGTCGATCAGAGCAGGCGTAATGTCGAGCGCTTTTCATGAAACAGACCGCGATCGTAGTCGGTATGTTGGCGTTCGTTCTTCGGGTCAGAAGGGTAGCGGTAAGCGTAGATGGCGTGACGCTAGGATCCCCGCAGTCTCATCAATTGGGCCTCCCCCGGGGAAGCACGTTAAGGAACGATACGATTAGAGGAGGATTGACGACTGTCAGCGACGAAGGACGGTTAACGAGGGCCGCCGGCGATCTTCAGTTCGGTCTTCGCCAAGCATATCGCCGCGAATGCCGAAGACAATGGCATCGGGCGATCGCTTGATGCTGATAGACCACGTTTCCGTAGTCCCTAAATCCCAGATTGCCGAGGTCCACCATGTGGATGCATCCGTCCGCTTCGATGGAGCTCTTAGGGTATAGACTGGAGACTGTCTTGGGGTTAGCATTCACTCCTAGAGCTAGGATTCAACCTCGAAACAGTCTCGTTGGGGGGGCAATGGCGAACAGTGAACTAGAAGCAAGCGCCGCAACTGCCGAGCCAGCTCTCACGCTTCAGGATCTCTTGGACGCTGAATCCGAGGTACTCAAACGCGTAGGCCGTGAGTACGGGACAGAGAGAGCGATGGCTGGACATAACAGCTCCACGTCCGGCCACAATATGAGCGGTATTCATAGTTCCCATACAAGTGCCAAGGTCGAGCGTCCCCTTCAAGATTGAAGAAGGCGCATAGCCGCAATGGAATGGAGCGGCTATGACGCTAGCGGCTAGAGAGGCGGCGGCTTTGCTTCGATCGGCCGCAGCGTGCGACTCGCTGCGGCCTGCAGCGATGTTGGAAATTGCGGCCTTTGCTCACGGCTCCAAACCATCGCTCCGATTTGTCGTAAGCCGGCGAGACGCTGCCCTCCTATTAGAGGTTTCGCGAGCTCAGGGTCTGGCTACGTGTTCAAGAAGAGTATTTCTTTCGGCAGCTAGTGGCACGTGGAGCGAGATTGTCTCACACCGGACCGAAACTGCCGCCGAGCTCGTTGTAATAGATCGCGACAATGCCACTCGAATTTTGCGAGCCGAGCTATCTAACTCTACAGAAGCAGGGCTCCTTCTGGGATACCCCGAGTGCTGCGTGCGTTCACTGCCGAACCTCGCTCGCGCAGCAGCGAAATGGCCCTTCGCCCTGCTTTCGTGCACAGACGCACGTGTCGATGCTCGCCTGAATAGGTTCGCCGCTGAGTGGGGTGGCATCGGGCTCATCGGCGAGTTGTTCCCATGCTCGCTTAACTGCCCCGCAGCCACATCTTATTCCCAGTCCCTTTATGATGCAGCGTGCACGCTTGGCTTGGTCAAGCTTGCTGCTTCCGCGAGAACAGATGCCCTTGAACGCGTCTATATCGACGCAAACGGATCAATTTCCCGGACGAGCTCCGATTCCGCTGCGACTGTGGAGTTCTTTTGGTGAAAGCATATCCGATTAATGAATTCATAATTAAAGCGGCATCGCGCTGCAACCTTAACTGCGACTACTGCTATGAGTACAATCTCGGCGACGATACGTGGAAATCTCAGCCAAAGCTCATGAATGAGGAAACTGCTCGCGTCCTTGGCGCGCGCATTGCTGAGCACGCCTCGCAACACGGTTTATCCAACGTATTCATTTCATTCCATGGCGGCGAAGTCCTTCTCTTGGGACCCAAGCGGCTTGAGCAGATCTGCCATATTTTGCGCGAACAAGTTGGAGACGCCACACATCTTCTGTTTTCAATGCAGACTAACGCGACCCTCCTCACGGAACGCTTCGTAGATGTAATTCAGAGGCAACAGATTGATGTGAGTGTCAGCATCGATGGGAATGGTGAGGCGCATGATCGGCATCGTGTAGATCATCGGGGACGAGGATCCTACGACCGAGTCTTACGCGGGATCCATTTGTTGCGCGATAAAGCTCCCGATCGCTTGACTGGGTTGCTTTCTGTGATTGATGTGCTCAACGATCCAATTGAAACGCTTGACGCTGTGGCCTCGCACGGAATCCAGCGCATCGATTTTCTATTGCCACACTACCATTGGGATTCGTCTCCTCCCCGCCCGGATGGCGATCCGATTGCATATGGAAGATGGTACTGGGAGATCTACGGCGCGTGGACAGCAGATCGGCACCCCGGTGTGGAAATCAGATTCCTAGCGAACATTGTAAGCCAACTAGCAGGGGGGCCCTCACTTTATGAGCAAATGACTCTCTCGCCGGTCACGTTAGTCGTCATCTCTACCGATGGATCGATCGAGGCGGTTGATAGCATCAAAGGTACTGGAAGCGGAGCGCAACAGCTTGGCTTGAACATCCACTCCGTCGGTTTTGACGCAGCTCTGCACACAGACCTTGTAAGCATTAGGCAAGCTGGAGACGCTCAGCTCTGCCAAGAATGTCGTCAATGTCGATACAAAAGAGAATGCGCAGGCGGATATTTTCCGCATCGCTGGGGACGAGATCGCCGATTCGACAATCCAAGTGTCTACTGTGCCGACCTTTACTGGTTGGTTTCCAAAATTCGAGACGACCTCATCTCGCGGAGAAAACGACGTGAGACTCCACTCAATCGCGCGGCCAAGTGACCTAGTACAGGCCACCTCGGCCAGATTTCGGCGACAGCTGGAGATATCGCTCAGCTGTTATGCCGACCTTTGTCATCTGCGAATTGACAAGGCATTTCACGACACGCTGGCACGGGCAAGTGCGGATGCCATTGATACACCTTGCATGCGTGTTTGGGCTCACACGATCGCGCGCGTAGCGAATTCACAGGCGCAGCAGCCCGTGCCCCACTCCTCAATGCTAGGCTACCTACACGCTGACGCCCCGAGTGCGACGCGATTAATTGAGCTGCTCGGTTGGGAGGGCATTGCCGCAACTTGCTGCCTAAACCGCGTTGCAGCATTTGACTTGCCGAGCGCTCCCCCTGACTCACTTGCGATCGGTGACATTGGAAGCTTCAAGGTGGCGCCACGTTGGCCGACATCAGGTAATTGGAGCCTGGCAGTAACTTCCGAGGTCGCGCGCCTTGTAGGACCCCAGTTTGCCGCCAGTTCAGAGCACTCGGATCCCCATTGGCGCGCCAACATTCGTCTCGGTGGAGCTGGGATCAATGCCTGCATTCCCCTTTCCAACTCAGCGCTCATGAACCGCGATCTCCAAGAATATCCGATTGTGCGCTCGCGCGCGTACGCCGCCATTTGGGCTTCCGCCGTTGTTCGCGCTGCGGACGTAATCAACCACTATTCAAAATTCGCTGCGGCGTGCGTCGACTCATTCGTGCGCTGTGTGATCCCGTTGGTCGGAAGTGATGAAGTAATTGGGAGTGCAAGCCGAGAAGATGCGCTTGGCATGATCTATTTGCCTGCGGTTACGCGTCTCGACCAGTTAACCGAATGTCTTTTGCACGAAACCATGCATCAGTACCTCTATCGGATCGAAGAGTGCGGCGATTTGTTTTCATCTGACACCGATAGCCGTGATGCTTACTATTCGCCATGGCGAACCGATGCTCGACCACTCCGGATGACGCTACATGGAGCCTTTGTTTTCGCCGCGGTCGCGCATCTCTATCTTTGGAACGAAGCGCATTCGGCTCTCGAGTTGGACGCGGGCGAATGCGCCCGCCGCGCATATTATCGTGCGAAGCAGGTGAGGCTTGCGCTTGATGTCGTTCGTCGACACGCAAAGCTGACGAAATTTGGAATGGCCGTCATTGAAGCAGTTAACGAAGATTCTCTGGCGATTATGGAAAAGGTGCGCCCTGCAACGAAGGACCGAGTGTCAGCCGACGAATTGATAGGCGCACATTTTGGGCACCATATTGCCTACGCCCACTGAGCTAGTTAGGGCACACACTCGTGCCGTCGCCTTGCTGGCGCTCCGAAGACTTACAGCGTCGGGGACGCCGGATGCCGAATTGCTCCGACGTGAAAACGTATTTCGCGTAGAACAAATCTGCGTCGACCCGAATTTTAGAATCTCAGCTGCTGATGCCGCAATTACCGGATCAGTTCTTGATATAGCATCGGTCCTACGTGCAGGTGCACTAGCGGACAAACCAGTTGCTGGCCCTTGCTTCTTAGCAAAAGACTCGCGCTTGCAACGCATAATCGGCGGCGCGCTCAGCGCGAGTCTAGCCTCAGATAAAGCGCGGATCGGGCTCTCTTGGTCGAATGCCATTCGCGTCCTAGCGGACCTAGAAATTCAGAGCCTTCTCACCATTGTGCAATCGGTAGATATGGTCGCCGGCCTCCATGGACCCCAGGGAGAAATTCGATCTCTGTCAAACCCAACCATTCCCGGCTTTGTTGCGATTGGCATTGACAACCCACCTATCCTCGTCGCGGAGGAAGTGGCTCACGAGGCCACTCATGTAGTGCTTTCAGCGCACATAGCACTGAATTCTGACTTCGAGGCGTTCACTGATGACCGATTTGGAATCCTCTCTCCTTTCTCCAATTCCGTGCGAACCATCGAGCGGGTTCTGCATGGCATATTGAGCTACGCGGCAGTGCAGATGCTTTGGCGGGCCCTGGCAGCACATTCTGAACCAGAATACTGGGTCGGCAGTGTTGGTCGCCCGGAAGCTCGCCAGATCGCGAAGCGACGAGTTCAGGTCTTGGATGCTAGACTTCTGTTGGCGATAACCTGTCTATCCGACGGAGCTGGTTCGGACGTTTGTAGGCGAGCGCGCGAACTCGCCCATGATCTCCTAAAAGCCGAGCTTCCCCCACCGCCGGTTTCGAATTGCAGGCGTAAGGCGATTGTTGGGAACGCAGGATACTCTACGGAAGCAAACGGTCTGACGCCTATTGAGCGTGCTGAACTTGTGCTTGCCGTCCACGGTAAGAAGGCTTCTCGGCTTACAATGCGAAATGCGGACATAGCACGAAAAGGATTTCCTCTTGTGGCCGTCGGGCCCGTGGTGGCTTCAAATTGGGCCTTTCATTCGATTTCTGATCCGCGGCTTGGAGGATTCAGCAACGTGGGCGGGGACCGACGGCACATCCTAGATGCAGACGCGGAAAGTGAGGTCCACCTTTATGTGCATTCCAGTTCGATGCAAGCTCAAAGAACAGCTATTTTCGACTGGGACGATCGAGCCGGAGAGCTGCTGGGTATTCCGAAATGCTGCCGAGACTGGTATGCGCGTGAGTGGCCCCGAGCTTTCGACGGAGGCGGTGACCTCTTCGCAGTAATGGCGAGGGAGGCGAGCTGCGATGGTCACTTGATTGTCGCGAAGGAATGCGATGCATCGGCTATGTATCGAGGTGGGGGGCTTTGTTGGCATTTTCCATGCTCACCAAAGTGCTCGGAGACGATCGCGGTTGTGCGGAGTCGCCGAAAGTTTTTGGAAAATCATGATCCGGCACTGCTCCATGAGTTAGATAAGGCTCACAGAAGCGCGATCACGATCCTTGGTGATGGTTCCTACGAGGATCGGGAGGTGGAAGCGCACGGTGCGATCGTTGTCTATTTTGAATAGGTCGCAGGCGGCTGATGTTGCGGTATCGTTTGGCTAGTTTGTCCCGCTCTCCGGTGGCGACTCGTGGATGCCCTCCTCAATTTCATTTTTACGGTTCTGACATTCGGACTAAGCGATGACGCACCGAATGTTTGCTGAAGCTTGTTCGCTAACCCGTTATCCAGCAAAAATAGGAATTGCCCCTCATAACGTGCTCCGCTACACTCAATGGTTGTTAATTGGGCCGATCACCGCTGCTCCAACCCAAAAAGATAGGTTGTACTAATGTATCACCTTTTTCAAACGAGCGCAGAGAGCGTCTTTGATGTTGGGGATGCAACCCGATTGAAGGTCCTAGATGCGATAGCGGTCCAGGCTAAGGAACTCTGGTCGAAAACACAGGCGATCTGCTTTGCCATACAGACATGCCACAGCGTCGAAATCGAAAAGGCTTATGTCGGATTCTGGGATAGCAATAACTACGACGAGCGAACAAAACTGGACTCTCTTTTCGAGGTTGATTTCATCAACATCCTTGCAAACGAGAATCCGGACGACGAGAAGCTCAAGGAAGCGCGCATCAAGAAGCTGCGGGACCGAATGGCGGACTATCTGTCTAAAATAGAAGAACGGTACTGGTTGCTAGTAGTGATAAAATATAAGGGGAAAGAAGCAGAGAATGTTAATGATTATCGCCAGTTTAATGATCATTACAATCTTATGATCAGTTCCCACGTGGATTTCAGCTTCGGGACGGTCTGTTACGATTGGGATAATGGGATGATCGTATACCAATCCTATGAGAACGGCGATCACGATACCGGCTTCTACTCGACCCCAGAAGGGTCTAGAGGGCCTTATATGGACGAGGAAAATAATTTAGCGAGAACGCAGGCTGATCAATCGGCGATCAAGAATATTGTCAAGAGTTTCAATGGCTGAGTGATTCGCCGCACTTTCAAGAGGCCGGGCCTTTTAATTATCCAGTGGGATGCGACTGGGGTCTGGTTTGACAAAGTCTATGTTAGTAGGCGTATCGAGAGAATAAATTCTTTTGTCAGAAATTTTAACCCCACGCGCCCTTGTATTTGCAACATCGGTACTTCCTATTTTTCGTTCTCGAAGATCATTCCGAGGGAGTCCCTGGAAAGTTGCAACCTGTTTAAGGCGTTAGGGTTGCTGGGCGTACAGTTGGACCGCTGCCATTCCGAGGGCTTGATCCATGGGGATATCAAATACTCCAATATCCTGGTTTCAGGCGGCGAGATATCGCTCATAGACTGGGAGCCTGTTCTGGTTTACGCAGACGGAGGTGGCACATTCTTGCGCTCCACGGCGCCTTACATTGCCACACAAGACATTGCTGCGAATACCCTGACGGAAGCGACCGACCGCATCGCGTACTATTTTCTTTGCAAGAGGCTCCTGAATGGGTGGTGGCCCCTCACGCGGCAAGACGTTGTGTCCGTGGAGTCCCAGCTGGTCAACTCCAAGTGCAGGGAGATACTTGATATATCGACTGTTTCGGTCGCTGGCCGTCAATAATATTTATTTGGGATCAGTCTCGCCGCGCCGGCTCCTGGAGCCTATCGGCAACATCTGCCGGCGAATGGGCTGCTGACCAGCCCGGCCTTCATCGTCATGAAGGCGCCCGACCAGCTCTGGC
>SYOC01000030.1 GCA_005804965.1 Pseudomonadota bacterium | reverse complement strand
GTTGATGGCGAACTTGGCCGCGTCCGCCCCACCCACGATGGTAAACGCCAGCGAGGCACCCGCGTCGGGGTCGCTCGCGGTCACCGTGGTGACCGCGGTCCCGTTCTCCGGGATCGAAATGGACGCGCTCGCCCCGCCGCCGTCCCTTCATCTTGCCACCCCTGCCTGTTCACGTAACTGGAACTCGCACAGCGGAAGCCGAGGAGGTCGTCGCGGTAGCCTGGGGAGCGCGCGTTGCGATAGGCAGAGCGGACGTCCTGCGCATACCAGTACCAGCGGCCGCCCCGAACAACCCGACCGGCCCCAGCTGTAGTTGGGCCAAAAGGGTCGGACCCGCGCGCACTGGTGTAGGTCCGCTGGCCGTCATGGCACCACTCCAGCACATTGCCACTCATGTCCAGACAGCCATACGGCGACGCACCCTCAGGAAAAATACCAACTGGACTTGTCCCTCCAGCTTCAGTCCCGCGCCACAGCTCCCCACTGTTGCACCGCGCGACATCGAACTGGTCTCCCCAAGGGTAGCGCCGCGTGTCCCGGTCGCCACGGGCAGCCTTTTCCCACTCGGCCTCGGTTGGCAAGCGCACAGGCTTGCCAATCTTTGCTGCCAGCCAGGCACAGTACGCCTGCACGTCGCCCCAGCTCACGTAGACCACCGGATGAGTCCACATCTCCCGCGCCGGTGATTTCCCCCGCCAGTGCAGCGGCGTCCGGGCACCTGTCTCCTGCACGTAGAGCCAATACTGCACATTCGTGACCGGCGTGCGGGCCAAGCGAAACTCCGACACGAAAACACGATGTGGCGGTTTTTCGTCGTCATAGGCCAGATCATCCTCTGGCGCACTTCCCATGGAAAATTCCCCGGCGGGGATCGTCACCCACTGGGGTTCACCGTAAGGCACGGACCAATACGGGTGTTCCAGCGCCAGCGCTTCTTGAGCGCTTTTCGCGTCGTCAGCATTTTTCGCATCGTCGGCAATCCGGCCCAGCGCCTGCGCCGCCGTCACCCGCCGCACGGCAAAGACCCGGCGTTTTTCTTGGCTCTTCACCTTTGGCAATGGCAGCTCCACCACGCTCTGCAATTTGTGCCGCAGCTCAGCCAGCACAGTCGCATCGACTTTTCCGAGACCAGCATCATGGAGACAATCCGCTGCCAGCACCAAGTTATGCAGCGCCTGCGTATTTCCCTGAGCTTCTGGAGCCGCAGCGATGGCCGGCAACAGCAGATTCCTGCGCTCTTTCGCCAAACAGGCAAACTCTAAAAGAATGACTTCGCGCCAGAAGGGGTCAGCGAGACGCGCCAGGGTATCGGCAAAGTACGTCTCACTCTCAGCCATCTGCCGCGCTACCAGATATTCCTGAAAAGAGAGGTGAGCAAAGCGGTAGCTCTCGCTCCCAGCATCGACGAGCAAGCCGGTACGTTCCAAGACGCCGCTCAGAAACCGCTTCACCGCACGCTTGACCGCACTCCGCTCCGTCGTCCGGCGCACAAAATCGGTGGTCAACACCACGTTGAGGTCGTCGTGGGTAATCTCTTCCGCTGTTTGCGTGTGCATCTTGATGGCAATCACCTGAAACACTTCTTGGCGTTCCTCCAAATCAAAGGGGAGCCGCTCGAAGACCGCGCCGCCATCCACGCCGCGTAGTCTGTCCCGCTCGCCCAGTAACAGCTCGGTTACTTTGGTGTAGAGGTCGACACGCCGTTCCGGTAGTTTCACGTTCTCGCGGTGCAACAGGGCAATAACGGTGAGAATCAGTGGATTGACGGCCAGCTCGCCGACCCGCGCGTTCGCGTCGATCTCGGACAGCAAGCCATCGGTCTGCGTCTGCGCCTCGCGCTGCGCATCCTCACCCGGCCCGAGTGTGAGTTCAGCCACATGTCCATGCCATTGCTGCAAGAAAAGTCGAACGTCATCAGCGGAGAAATTGGCAATCGTCGTGGTGGCGAAATTACCACCGACCCGCGCCGCCCCCTCATAGCCGACGATGCGGCTGGTAACGAGGATGCGACACCGGGGATAAGCCAGCGCGAAATTTTCGATCATGCGGGCCACGCGACGGCGCAGCTCAGGATCGCCAAGTTCGTCCATACCATCCAGCAACACCACCGCGCGTCCGCTCTGTAAATCCTCCTTAAAAAACTCCTCCGGCAAAGGATGATGATTCTCCTGCAAGGCCAAATGAAAAAATTCCAGCAGACGCGCCGCCCCTTCCACACCGTCATCGACCGGCGCGTGCTTTTTCAAATGTTTGCCGACATCGCGCAGAAGGAACAACAGAGGCACGTAACCACGTTCCTCAAGTTGCAGGCGGTCGCGCACCCAGGTCGAGGTTGATCCGGGCACCCGGTCCTGCGCGTAACACAGCGCCACATACTGCGACAGCGTCGTCTTGCCCGACCCCGGCGAGCCGAGAATCACCAGATGGCGATGGACCTTGAGCGTCGCTTCCATCGTCAACGCAGCCGTCTCGCCCTCGTCTGCGCCACGTCGCATCAACCGTGCTTTGCTACGTCCGGGGTCCTCCGCGTCGTCGGTGCGTGTCGGCATCGCTTTCAGCGACACAAACACGCGCTCCAGAGGGACGCGGAGTTGCTCTCCCTTCGGGGAATAGAGACCATGCAACGGCAAATCCTGCGTCTTCCCAATGACAGTGTGGAGGTAGTCAGCCAGCAGCTTTTCACGTTGGGCGGGAGGAAGTGCGGAAGGTTCGCGAGGCCGATCTGCCTTTTTTCGTGCTGGTCGCGGTTTGGCAGATGCGAGAGAAGCGTTCCAGGGGCGATCCGGGTTATTGAGCCACTCGGTGAGATCACTTGCTATCTTCTTGGCAAATTCGTCCGTATCGGCAAACTCTCTGCACAAGCCACCTTTTTCCCTTTGCTTGTGAAACTTATAGACCTTTTCCCATTGGCTCAGGGCTTTACGTTGCGCTTTCGGTTCTTCAGGAATCTGCCTACCATCGTATTTCTGGAAAAACCATTTAATCTCGGGAAACCCTTGCTCACGGTTGGTATTCAGCGCCCATTGGAATTCTTCATCTGTTCCCGAAGGATGCGTTCCAGTCGGTGAACCGAACGTCATCCCCATGATGCCAACGAAGAGCACGAGGGAGTCGCGATGCGGGTCTAGCGTCTGCTTGGTAATCAGCTCTTGCGGTCGCCCAATTCCCGTACTCGCATAATGTTCCCAATCGACGACCGTGAACCGTAGACCTTTATGTTTCGCCGTGTCGCGATTGTATTGCACGAAAAAATCGCGAACGAGCTGACGCTCTGCCTTCATATCGTTGGGCGAGGCCAGGAACACGTGATAGCCATCGGATTTGTGAGGAATGGGAGGCACAACCGTCTCCTTTTAGAGGGCGGTTGTAGCATAGAAACAGCGGCGGGGGAAAGGAAAAGGCGACTTGGACCACAGGACGGAGAAGGGTTGTCATTCCGGGCGAGCCACG
>SYOC01000302.1 GCA_005804965.1 Pseudomonadota bacterium | reverse complement strand
CTCTTGCCGTCACGTTGTGGCTCTTGTGCATGTATTCGCTCATCTCCCAAGAATACCGTTACGCCCCAAGGGGCGGGGAATTTACCCCCAGTGATTAAAAAAGTACTCATGGCTTCCTATTGGTAGAAATTGACTGCGCGCGTCACGCAATCTCGAGGGCGCCAGGCCAATACCCTGGAACAACGAGTCCAGCAAGTCCCTGTGGGCGTTGCCCGTAGGCGCCAGAATCCAAGGCATGCGGGCCAAGGCGTGTTGCCCTTTTCAGTACGAGCAAATGGCAAGGTGGTGTGGCTTGCGGTCAAGGTGGCAGTTTCCAAGCCGGTTCAACAGCGGGCCATGTATCTCTCCAAGGCGCACGCCCCTGTTTACCAGCCTCGTCGCTGTACGGACATGATGCGCGGAAACACGTGGAGACGCCGACCACTTAGCTACACCAGGCCAATCATCCCAACTTGTAGGGGGCCCACCTTTACTAGCGGTGACAGGGAGTCCTGCAAATACGCGGCAAAGCGCTCTTGCGTGTGGCGCGTGTGGGCGGAAGCTACCTTTTCAGCCAACTCCACGTCATGGCTTTCCAGCGCGTGCACCATTTCGTTGTGTTCCGCGACAACCAAGTCAACGAAGGCTTGCGAGTCGTTGGACTTGGTGAAGTAACGACTGTTCAGGGTAAACCGAGAAACGCGAAGTCCCTCGACCAAAAATCGACCGTAAGCGTCTGCAATCAACCCATTTCCGCACACGCTCGCAATCGCCGCGTGAAAATCGTGATTGGCCAGGACCATCTCGTCATTGATCCCTTTTGCAGCAGCTCTCTCAAAACGGTCAGCGCTCTCACGAATCGCTGGAAGCTGATTCGGTGTACACCGAAACGCCGCCCACTTAAGGACCGCCCGCTGGATCAGATCTATACCCTCAAGGTAATCCCTGATGCGACCCAGGTCGAGCGGCGCAATATGCGCGCCGCGATTGGGAAGCATTACCACCAAGCCTTCCGATTGAAGCCGAACCAGCGCCTCTCGAATGGGGGTGCGCGAAACGCCATACTTCAGGGCGATGTGACTCTCATCCACACTCAACCCCGGCACGAGTTCAAGGGTCAGAATGCTCGATTTAAGACCTTCGTATACCCTTTTGGACTCACCACCACGTGTCGGCGTCGGCTTCGCTTTCTCGATGCGCTTCACACGGCTCAACTTCGGATTTTCATACACGTTGTTGCTGCACTCTTTCAAACGACCGCAACGATATCACGGAAGAATACTCCGGCGACAAATCCTGTGGGCGGGCTTGGAAGAACGCGATCACGCATTGATCTTCTTGTGAAAAGAACTCGCGAGGCGGGCTACCAATTCAATCAACGGAACACCGGTTGCGTCCGAGATTTCGTGGATGTCAATGCACTCGTCACCCTGCCGCCCCATCAACACCACTTCATCGTCAAGCCCGACGCCTTTGACGTCTGTCACGTCCAAAATGGAGTGCTCAGTGTGACGAGGCCCCAGAAGGTTCACGCGTTGCCCACGCAAAAGAGCCTTCCCTCCCGAAGGAAACCTAGGATACCCATTTGCAAATCCAAACGGTATTACGGCAAGAGTGGTGTCCTGCTCCAGAACGTCCTCGGAATAACTCAGACGGGTGCCTGCCTTAACCACCCTCAAGGCAATGATTCTTGCTTTCACAGCGATCAAAGCGCAACGCGCCTCTACCAATGCATCGTAGGGCTTTTCAAGAATTCCATAGATCAATCGTCCCGGATTCACAGCATCAAGAACAAGATCCGGATGCGAAATCATGACTCTCGTGCTCGCCACCATGCGCTCCAGCTTGCTCCAACCCGCCGAATGAACGCGTGCAGTCATCGAATGGAATAGTCCGACCTGCCCATGCAACAAATCTGGGTCGTCGTGTCCTGAGAGATGCGTGTAGATCCCAAAGGCACGGGCGGTGGGGTGACTGCGCGCGGCACGCTCCAATAGAGGCATTGCATCCAGCTGGAAGCCGAGCCGCGAAAACCCCGTATCGAGCTTGATGCTGAATAGCAAATCGTTGCTCAAGCAAACGTCGAGGGAGGCGCTGTCGTGTGCGGTGACGATCACGCCCAGTCTCGCGATCTCAGGCAGTTGGTCCGCCGCTGTGGTGGCGTACAGAAGGATCGGCAAAGTGATACCCGCGTTCCGAATGCGTTGAACGTCCTCCACACTGCCACATGCGAGTGCGTCCATCTTCTCCGACTCTGCCAGCCTCGCCACCGTCCCCGCATCGAACCCGTAGCCATGCCCCTTGCAGACGACGTAAACGCGAGCACCAGGAGACATTCTTCGGACAAGCCGAAGATTACTCCGTATGGCGTCAAGGTCGATCTCCGCCCAGGCGGCGACTTCTATCATGGATGAACCCGCATCTCGTTGCATTGACATTGCGCTCTCAGTGCATGGAACTGAGCGCAGTTCCAAAAACGTTGCCAGCCGCATCCATACCAAAGCTCCTGGCGAAATGGTCCAAGTGCAGTTGTCCGTGCCCCTGCGGGCGATCCATACGCAGAACTTCCCGCTGCTTGATGGTTTCAACCCAGTCGAGTTCACAGTCTGCAACTACCACCCCGTAGACACCCCGAGCGTATTCAACGGTAATCCGGCCATCGAGAACATCCTCCAATACCAGGGCCGGATCGCGTTCCAATGGGCTACCGAATCCACCTCCACCCGGCTGTACGTGAACGATGACGTCCCCTCGCTGAACATCGATCTTGTCTTGGGGCAATACCGGCAACATCTTGGTCTTGCCTTCTCGAAGAATCACCGTGTAGCTAGGGGTTCCCGAGTACCCTCCCTGCAACCCGTAGGGTAGATGCGATCGGCGGTCGGAGCGCAAAGTGAAGACGCCACTTTCCGCCAGAACGCGGTATGTACGGCGGACGGCCATCCCGCCACGATATTTTCCCGGCCCACTAGAGTTCAACGCAAGCGCATAGTCGACAATTTCTATTGGCGCGTTGCATTCAAGAGTTTCGACAGGTTGATTGGACTGGTTGGCAGCAAGGTTCGCAGCACCGTCAAGACCATCGCTATCCGGGCGGCCGCCCCATGATCCGAGGATCGTCTCCGTAAAGACGAATGGCTTTCCATCGTGCATTCCACCAATGCTCGGGTTGGTGGCACCACCCTCGCCTGCGGCGTAAACGCGCTGCGGTGCGGCTTGCGAAAGCGCGCCCATCAAGGTATCGATAGCGCGGAAACCAACGATCCCGCGGGCGTTGCAGGCCGCTGGGAAGCGCGGATTGACTATCGTGCCCACCGGGGCGATCACATGTATTGGCCTCATGTACCCCACAGTATTCGGGATGCGCGCACTCACCAAGCAGCGAAACGCAACATAAGTCGCAGAGCGGATGAACGGCCCAGGGGCATTTATTGCCGCGGCGACTTGCGGCGATGTACCCGTCCAATCTACCGTGACTGTATCGCCCGACACTGCTACCGCAACACAGAATTTGATAGGGACAGGGTCAACTCCGAAGCCGTCGATGTAGTCTTCGAAACGATACGTACCATCAGGCAGAGCACTGATGGTTTCCCGCATATGCGCTTCGGAAATCTCGTGCAAGCGATCGATGCATTGGCGTACCAACGTGCATCCGTAGCGCGCAAGCAGCGCAGTAAAGGCGCGCGCAGCTCCATGGCAAGAGGCGATTTGGGCCCGAATGTCCCCTAGTACCTTGTCCGGCACGCGGACGTTGGCTGCCAGCAATGTAAGCAAGACATCGTTCTCCTCGCCCGCGTCCGACAAACGCATCAACGGTATCCGGAAGCCTTCCTGAAAGATCTCCGTGGCATGCACCGCAGTGCTGCCTGGCGTTATTCCGCCCATATCCGTATGGTGCACAAGGGTAGCGGCATAGCCTTCGACGCTTCCGCCGAAAAATAGTGGCTTGACGATGTAGATGTCCGGCAGATGCATGCCGCCGCTACCATACGGATCATTGAGCACAAAGAGATCGCCGTCGCGCATCGACCCAGCGTACTTCTTGCAAAGCACGGACATCATGTCCGGAAACGAGCCCAGATGCAATGCGGTAGTCAGACCTTGGGCGACCATCTGCCCATGGCGATCGCAGAACCCCGTGGAGTAGTCCATGGAGTCTCGAACCACTGGCGAGAATGCCGTGCGCATCAGAACCAACGCCATTTCGTCGGCAATGGAGTCCAGCGCGTTATGTACCACCTCCAACGTGATCGGATCAGGTGTGCTCACTTGGCGCTCCTTTCCAGAATGACACTCGCCTCGCTGCCCAGCATGGCCTTCCATGCTGGCGGCACGAGAATCGTCGTGTCATGCTCTTCGATGACCAAAGGTCCATCAATGCCGCCTTCAAGCGCACCTCGATGCAGCACTGGGGTTTCCACCGATTGGAAGTGAGGCCCAAAGTAGACTCGACGGCTCGATCCTGCCTCACCTGTGGCTAACCCCGATCCATCCTCCACCATACCGGCCTCGGCCGGTAGGCTGGCCACCACCCGCAAAGTGACAAGATCCATCGGATCTTCCTCGGCGCCGTGTCCATACGTTCGAAGGTGTTCCTTGGCGAAAGCCTTGCGTATTCGAATGGCGTTGTCCGCTCCGCTCGGGAGAACATCCACGGTAAGTTCAAAAGCCTGGCCGTGGTATCGCAAGTCTGCTTGCCGTTGAAGTTTCATTTGATCCGAGCGCTCAAGACTGCGGCAGCTCTCCCACAGGTCGGCTTCCAGCAATCGAAACTGTTGCTCCACCTCGTCGTATGCCAGGCCCTCCATGGAGCGCAGCCACGTGCGCGAGACTTCGCGCTCCATTCGAGCGTTGAGCAGACCTACCGCCGAGAATAGGCCCGCGAATCGAGGGATGCGAATGCGCTTGATGTCCAGCGCACTGGCGATCTCGGCGGCCATCAAGGGACCGTTACCGCCAAACGCAAAAAGCGTGAAGTCTCTAGGGTCCCTGCCGCGAAACGTCGAAACGGCTTTCACGGCCCGCGTCATGGTGGTTGCTGCCAGCGTATAGACACCGTGCGCGGCCTCCAGCAGCGGAAGATTGAGCTGGTGGGCGACATCATTCTGCAAAGCGCGAACAGCATCTTGGAAGCTGATTTTCAGCGCACCGCCTATCAGGTACCTCGGGTTTACGTACCCCAAAGCCACCATGGCGTCAGTGAGGGTGGCTGCGTTGCCTCCCAGGCAATAGCAGGCTGGTCCGGGGGCGGCTCCTGCGCTATCCGGACCAACCGACAAGGTTGCGTGAGAAGATACTCTCGCGATGCTGCCCCCTCCCGCACCAATCTCAGATATGTCGATCACCGGAAGCTTGAGTGCATGCCCTCGCCCCTTCACGAGTTTGCTGCTGACGTTGATGCCCGCGCCTACCTCGTACTCGTTGGTCTTTCCCGGCCTCCCGTCTTCAATCAACGCCGCTTTGGCCGTGGTCCCTCCCATGTCCACGGTCAGCAGGTTTGGCTCCCCCCAGCGGATTCCCACAGTCGCCGCCCCGATCACGCCCGCAGCGGGGCCAGACTCCAGGATTTGAGCAGGGTGTTGCAGCACTTCGTCTATAGAGAGTATGCCCCCGCTGGATTGCATGATCTGGATCGGCGCATGAAATCCGGCCTCGCTCAGGGATTCGCGAAGCCGTTGGCAGTAGCGCCTTATCGCTGGCCCGATGTACGCGTTGATCACCGTGGTACTGGTCCGCTCGTACTCCTGAATCTCGGGCAGAACCCGATAGGAAGCAGAAACAAAGCAGTCCGCGGGGAGTACCTCGCGAGCACGCTGCTCGACAAGCTTTTCATGGGCGGCGTTCGCGTAGGAATGGAGCAAGCATATGGCCACTGACTCTGCTCCGGACTTGGCCACTAGCTCCAGCGCTCGTTCTAGGTCTTCAACGTTCAAGGGTGTCACCACGTCGCCCCGGAAATTGATGCGCTCGCGCACCTCGTAGCGATATCGTCTCTGCACTAGCGGAGCCGACCGCACGTAGTTCATGTTGTAGAGCTCAGCGAGTCGCACCCGGCGAAGCTCAAGAACATCCCGAAATCCATGGGTGGTGATGAGCGCTGTTTTGGCCCCCTTGCCCTCCAGAACGGTATTGGCCCCGACGGTCGTGCCGTGAACGATCTCAACCACCTGCTCGGGGGCAAATCCATGCTCAGCGCTGAGGCTGCGCAGTCCTTGGACGATTGCCCTTCCATAGTCGTCCGTTGTCGACGACAGTTTGTAGGTAAGCAGCTGCCCCTCGCTGCCACGAAGAACGAAGTCAGTAAACGTGCCGCCGATATCCACTGCCACCCGATACCGGGTCCCCACTGCATTTGATTTCAAAAGCAATCCTTGGCTCTCAAGAAAAATTCCATAGAACAGAATTTACGAAAAATACAAACGATATGCTAACATGCATTTTCACAGTATTCAATTAACATATTTTTAGGAGAAGTGGACATGAATGTGCAACTGTTACGCGCCATCGTGGGGGTATGTGCCGTCTGCCTCAGCGTAATGGCGGCAGCCCAAGACTTGCCAAAGCAATCGTTCAAGGTGCTCGGCGGGTTTTCCAACCTGAACTTCTCCAGAACGGTGGAAAAGCCGTTCTGGGTCGATCAAATTCCCAAGCAAAGCAATGGGCGCATCACTGCAGATTTCACAACACTGGATCAAATGGGGCTGCAGGGAACAGAGACGCTTCGTCTTGTTCGGTTGGGTGTTCTGGACTTTGCTTCCGGTAACTTGAGTTACATGAGCGCAGACAGCCCCGCATTCGAAGGCCTCGACCTGCCTGGCGTGCTGCTGGACATCGATAGCGCCAGAAAGGCCAGCGAAGCCTACAAGCCAGTAATGGAAAAATTGATGGCAGAGCGGTACAACGCCAAGTTGCTGGCTATCTGGCCAGCACCGCCACAAGTCATGTACTGTCGGCAGGCGATATCGGGCATCGCCGATCTCAGAGGCAAGAAGATCAGATCTTTCTCGCCAACCATTGCCGACTTTATCGGCGCGGTCGGGGGGACACCCGTACAGATCGCTTTCCCCGAAGTTGTGCCCGCTTTGCAAAGCGGTACGGTGGACTGCGGCGTGACGGGCACATTGTCGGGCAATACGGCGAAGTGGTGGGAGGTCAGTACCCACCTGTATCCCCTGGTACTTGGATGGGCGCCATGGTTCACCGCTGTGAATCTCAACACCTGGAACAAGATGGATGCCAAGACACGCGAGTTCTTCCTGAGCAACTTCAAATCTGTCGAGAATGATTTTTGGGCCAACGCCGCGAAAGAGGGACAGGACGGGATCAATTGCAATACCGGACAGGGCTTATGCACATTCGGTACGAAGGGAGCAATGAAGCTTGTGCCAGTGATCGACGCTGACAAAGTTGTGCTCAACAGGATCGCACGCGACGTTGTGGTGAAAAACTGGGCCAGTCGATGCGGCGCGGCTTGCTCGAAATCCTGGAGCGACACGGTCGGTAAGGTAGTCGGTTACGAAGCGAAGTAACTGATGTGGCAGTTCACGAAATGAGTGCCACGCCCCAAAAGGGCATGCGTCCGCAGCAGGTCATGGAGCAGTTCAGCCGGGCTCTGGCCTGGTCGGCAGGTGCTGGTATGCTCTTTGCCTCCTGCCTGATCAGCTTCGACGTCATGCTGCGACTGATCTTCAACCGGTCCATGGCAGGTACGGTTGAAATCAGCGGTTATGTACTAGCCATCGGCTCTGCTTGGGCCTTCGCTTACGCACTGATCGCGAAGGCGCACGTCCGAGTCGACACCGTGTACGCGCTGCTTCCGATCAGAATTCGACCATGGCTCGACTTGCTCGCACTGCTTTCGTTTGCCTTCATTGTTGGCATGCTGCTCTACCGGGCTGGCGAACTGGCTGCGACTTCATTTCAGTTCGCATCGCGATCTCCCCTTCAAATACCGCTCTGGATCCCGCAGGGGATGTGGGCACTCGGACTTCTGTTCTTCTTCGTGTGCATTCTGAATTTGGCCGTGCGATTGGTCGCCGCTTTGTTGCGAGGCGACGTCGATCATGCGGCAACGCTGGTGTCAGTTGAGTCGGTAGATGCCGAGCTTCGAGCCGAGATCCTCGACCTGGAACAGCGCAGAAGAGAAACCTGACCATGCTTGCAACCGCGCTCTTGCTCCTGGTCGCCTTGCTCGCGATCGGCATTCCTGTGGCGGGCGTGCTGGGCATGCTCGGCTTCGCCCTGGACAGTTGGTATTCGGCAATGCCGCTTACGCGCGCTTTGGGAGAGGTTGCGTGGAGCTCGTCGAATGGCTTCTTGCTAATGAGCATCCCATTGTTTGTTTTGCTGGGGGAAATACTTCTGCGGTCAGGAATCGCGGACCGCATGTATGACGCCATGTCCAACTGGCTGGCATGGCTGCCGGGTGGGCTGATGCACTCCAATATTGGCTCATGTGCACTTTTTGCCGCAACTTGTGGCTCTAGCGCCGCCACCGCCGCAACGGTGGCAACGGTCGCACTGCCGCAGATGAGGAAGCATGGCTATAGCGAAAAGCTGTTCCTTGGCTCCCTTGCATCCGGCGGCACCCTCGGCATACTGATACCGCCATCAATCAACATGATCATCTACGGTGCGTTGACGGATACCTCTGTGCCCAAGCTCTACCTTGCAGGAATAGTACCAGGGGTGATGCTCGCTCTGCTCTTCATGACAGTCATCTTCATCATCTGCCTGATCAAGCCGAGTTACGGTGGAACCCGGCTTTACCCGAAGTGGTCGGAGCGCCTAGCCACCTTGAAGGACTTCGCTCCGCCGCTTGTGATCTTCCTTGTGGTCATCCTGTCAATCTACACGGGCGCCGCCACCGCCACCGAATCGGCAGCGCTTGGCGTACTGGCATCTCTTGCACTTGCGGCGATTTACAAGCGAGTCAACCTCCGATTCTTCGCAAGGGTCTTCGAGGGAACGATGAAAACTACTGCCATGATTCTTCTGATAATCATGGCAGCTGTGTTCTTGAACTTCATCATGGGCGGCATTGCCCTTACGGGAAAAATCAACGCCTTCGTCACGAGTCTTCAGCTATCGAAATATGAGCTTCTTCTCGCAATAGTCATCTTCTACGTGCTATTGGGTTGCTTCATGGAAACTCTTTCCATCATGGTGACCACCCTACCCGTAGTGACACCGCTGATGGTGCAAGCAGGCTTCGATCCTGTTTGGTTCGGCATCGTTGTCATCATCTTGATCGAAATGG
>SYOC01000301.1 GCA_005804965.1 Pseudomonadota bacterium | reverse complement strand
GTTCTCCGCCCTCAGGAAGCGGGCGCATCGCTCGTGTTCGGAGTCTCGTCGGGCTCTTGCTCGCTCATCTGATGCAAGAGCCCGATAGCTTTTCCCAGCGACTCATTCACCGTCTCAAGTTCCTTCACGCGCGCAGCCAGCCTTGCGACCTCCGCCTCCTGCGCCGCCCGCTCCCGGGCGCGTTGCCGCTCCAGCGACCTGCGACCACCTTGATGCATCATGCTAGGCACACTCTGCCGCGGAGTCAGCACATGATTCAAATCACCCTCAACCACCAACGTGCGCCAGCGCAACAAGCGGCCATACGACACACCCTGCGCAGCCAGCCACACCGCCTTGCCCCCATGCGGCTAAAGCTCGTGCTCGTGCAAAAAATCGCGGATCTGCTCCACCGTGAACCCCACACTCACCGTCACTTACGTACCAGCCTTGCTCGTCACCAATGACTCACAACGAGTCTTACGCAGCGGGAAAATATCGATTACACGACAAAGCGTGCGCGCCCAGCAGAGTCTTCGCCGCCCATGCCGATCTGTAAGGTGGCGCCCCGCCTTATCCCGCTGGGATGACCGGGGTTATGTCCTTGGTTTATTGCAAGAGCGAAACCAAGCATTGGCCTTTGCTCCGGCCTTCCTTCCAGCACAGATCGGTTGGCCATATTGCCCACCAACTCGGGAACTTCGAGCCGCCGTTGTAGCGCTTAGCAATTTTTGAGCAAATCGCCCGCGTGCGTTATTCAACGTTACTGGTGCCAGGGAATTTAGTACCAGGGCCACCTAGGTCACGCGCCGCCACCATCATCCAGTTTTTTGGATCAGTGCAAGGGTAGCTTTCTGCGTTGCGCCCGTTGGGTTGTGATGGCGTGCAGAAGTTGAAGTAATCGACACCGCTGGCGACGATGAACGCGGCCGCGGTCGACGTCAGTTTGGTGAGTTTTAATCCGGTCCTCGCTACTAAACAACAACGTACCCAGTGTTCACCCGCAGACCACGGGGTGTCGGTGGGGAAAATTCCGAACGAGAGCCAGCGACTTGGCGGTGTGCGCCCTAGCATCGCAATGTAGGTAAAAAGCGTCTTGGTTTCGCAGGCGGTGGTGGCGGCTAAGCGGGCACCATTTGCTCCGCTTAGCCCCAATCGACCCGAGCTGCGGTCTTGGCAACCGCCTTGCGGTGCTCATCTGGGAGAAAGGTTATAGTGCCTCGATATCGACAACTCCATCGGCCCCTTCAATTCGGGTCTCAATGGGCAATAAACTCATGCTCCACACTGGACTTGGAGCCCTGATGAAACCTGATTTTGCGATGGGGCCTCAACAGAGGGCGCACCTCGAGTCAGACGCCGCAGCAGCTATCGAATGCCTTACCTGTTGTTCCTTCTTCGACGGCAGGCGCATCGTGATCACTGGTGCCACGGGCATGTTGGGCGGCTGGGTTGCCTACCTGCTGGCGCAGATGAAGACGATTACGGGCTACGGCCCCGAAAGGATTCAAGTACTCCGGTCGGGAAACAATCCTACCGAACCAATTTGGCGTGGGTTGATACCCGACACTCAAACATCCCCTTGGGTCCTAGGCGATGCCACTCCCCAAGTCCCAGACGCAGACCTCTACCTGCATCTTGCCAGCCCAGCATCGGCTAGCGAGTTCCTCCGAAGTCCGCTAGCAACAGTCGAGCTAAACATCCGTGGCACATCGGCCCTTCTTGCAAGCGCTGAGAAGGTGCCCGGCTCTCGACTCCTCTTCGTGTCCTCCAGCGAAATCTACGGAATGGCTGAAGGACTGCTTTCCGAGGCGACTTCAGGTGTCGTCCCACTTGACAGTCGCCGGTGGATCTATGCCGAGTCGAAACGGCTCGGCGAACTGCTGTGCCGAATGCACTCCGAAACCCGTGATGCGGAAACGATCATTGTTCGACCATTCCACTGCTTCGGTCCAGGGATGAAACGCGACGAGTCTCGGATCTTCGGCGACTTCACCTACGCAATCCTTCGGGGTGAGGCGCCGACTGTGCGAAGCGACCCTTCAACCACCAGAACGTTCTGCTACGCACCTGAAGCAGCTGCTGCATTTCTTCTGGCACTAGCCCGCGGCGACAGCGGCGACGTCTTCAACGTTGCGGGCGCAGCGCCAACAACTATTGGCGCGTTGGCTGAGAGTCTGACTCAGGAGTACTTGCCCATCGGATCGGCAGTTCACTACCTTGAATGCAGCGAAGCTGCCGAATTAAATCCAGTGCGAGAGTCCAGGGCTGACATCCGCCGGATCCGCGCACTTGGGTGGGAGCCACGCGTCAGCACCCTAGATGCCTTTAGTCGAACGATTGCATTTCTGCAGGCGGGCGATCAGGACCTACGCGAGCATTGACACTAAGGATGAAGATCGATGAATGGGGATGAACAAGAAGTTGACTGCCTGCGTCTCACCGTCAATCTCGGAAACGAGTGACACCAACGCTTCATTCGCCGCCGGTGTGTCGATGGCGTAGCAGTGGTACCCATAACCTCGGAAGAGTTGGACAATTTCGGTCGCGCTGGAACCGAATTCCGCTAGCCACTTCCGAGACAACTCGACAACGAACAAGGCACCCGATGATAGCAGTCTTTGTGCCCCCGTCAGGACGAGGCCTTCTGCCCCTTCAACGTCGATCTTCACAAGAGTGGACAAGTTGGTGCATTCTGTGGTGGCAAGGACCTCATCAAGGGTCGTCACCTCAACAGACTCAATGCCCGATACCTCGTCGGGGTGAAGGTCGCGCAACGAGCTCCCGACGCTACCCGTAGCTTCGGGCAAGAACATAGTCGTCTCGCCAGCATGGTCAGCCAACGCTGCCCCTACGACCAGCACCCGGTCTTCTAAGTTATTGAGCCGGAGATTTGTGACGAGTTTCATCCGTGTGGCATGAACTGGCTCTACGGCGACGATCCTCATGCTTTCGTTGACCCTTGACAGGATGATCGGGTAGTACCCAGTGTTCGCGCCTACATCAATGAAGAGATCCACCTGAGTGCAAAGGCGTCGAAGAACCTCTGTCTCACCAGACTCATACATCCCGTCCGCCACCAGCAAACTTGCCGGTTCGCGCACCTCTTGTGAGTCCCAGTGCAACCGGCGTCCATCCGTCAACGTCACAATAACGCCTTCATGGCTGACGCAGACGCACTCAACGGAAGTAGCGTCCAGAATCGAGCCGAGATCAAGAAGCAATGAGCAGTGCCGCTGCATAAGGCGCCAATACCCATCGCGCGACAAGTCTCCAGTCCCGCGCATTGCCTTGAGCTCCGACGGAATCATGCTGGGAATCTTACCGCTCCCCTGACCCACGTCACCGAGTTCCCGGACCAGCCGATTCCCCGGTCGACCTCGCGACCCCGAGTTGCGGACAGTTCACGCCGAGGAGGTGTCGCGCAGGCGCCTCGCCACGTCTACAACGGACAAACCCGTCAGGCTTCGGAGATACGTTTGGGATCCCACTGCTTTTTCCACTCGGTCTGGGAGGCCAATCCGTAGCACAGCAGGTGACGCGCCGACGGCTGACAGTCCTTCCATAACGGCGGTGCCGAATCCCCCCACAAGCGTGTGCTCCTCCAATGTTGCAATCGCAGACGTGCCACATGCTGCAGAGAGTAGCCCTTCCACGTTGAGTGGCTTGATCTTCGGCACCGACAACACGCGCACGGACGGCCCACCCTCCGTCGCAAGCAAGCGGGCAGCGGCAAGTCCAACTTCAGCGATGGCCCCCGTTGCGAAAAGACTGAGGTCACTTCCCTCGCGCAGTAGCAGGGGACATCCCGATCCAACACTGGGCCGCGTCGCATGCAGCGGGGGTTCGCCATTCTTCCCAAGTCGAAGATATGCGGGACCACCTTCGACACAGAGCGCATCCACTGTGGATACGACCTCAAGGGGATCGCAGGGCGAATAGATTGTGAGGCGCGGAAAACTGCGCATGACGGAAATATCCTCGACCGCATGGTGGGTGTAGCCCAAGGCCCCATAGGAGAGTCCCGCGCCCACGGAGACTACGGTCACATCAAGATCGTGTAGGCAAACATCTTTGCGAATCTGCTCAACGCACCGCATAGTGGGGAAGTTCGCGATGGAGTACACAAATACTTTCCTACCTGCTGCAGCCATGCCGGCCGCCACGCCGATCATTGCCTGCTCAGCCACACCCGAGTTTAGAAACTGCTCCGGTAGAAGCTTCGCAAACTCATCTACCACACCAAAACCAAGGTCGCCGACCACGAGAGTGATGCGAGTATCCTGTCGCGCGTTCTCCAATAGTCGTGCAATAAAGGCGTCCCTCACGTCGCTCGACGCAATTGTCGCAGGGCACTAGCAAGCTCATTAGCGTCTGGTGACTTGTAGTGCCATGAAATCTCGTTCTCCATGAAATCTACGCCCCGCCCCTTCACGGTTCGAGCCACTACGAGAAGTGGGCGGCCAGGCTGCACTGACATGGCGCGGCGCAAGGCATCATGATCGTGCCCGTCCACCTCGACCACGTGCCAGCCGAATGCACTCCACTTTTCCCCAAGCGGTTCAAGACGCACCGTGAGTTCAGTGCTCGTCAAGGACTGCAGGCCGTTTCGGTCAATGACGACCGCCAAACCATCTAGCGCATGGTGTCCGGCAAGAAGTGCGGCTTCCCAATTGCTGCCTTCGTCGCACTCCCCGTCGGAAAGAACCACGAAAGTCCTTTGCGCCGACCCCTCCCGAGCCGCGACGAGGGCGCTCCCAACTGCAAACGGCAGAGCATGCCCGAGTGACCCAGTCGACAACTCGACCCCGGGAACGCCGATGCTGACGTGACCACCGAGGGGAGCGCCATCATCGCAGTAACGGTCAAGCCACTCCAATGGGAAGAATCCGCAGTGCGCGAGAACCGCGTACAGCCCAGCCGCCGCATGCCCTTTTGAGATCAGGACAACGTCCCGGCCGGGATCACTGATGGTAAGCGGCGTGATGTTTGCGACGCCCCCGTAAAGAACAGCCAG
>SYOC01000300.1 GCA_005804965.1 Pseudomonadota bacterium | reverse complement strand
GCGGGGGTGGCTGAGGGGCTAAGGCGTTGGTTTTGCGGGGATGTGATCGGAAAACTGCGAAAATAGCGGACACCGTAGAGGGCCCGGTAACCAGCGATATCGGCGAGGCCCCACGGTCCTGCGATTTCCGTTAGAGCCTCGCGCTTGGACGTGCGATCAAGTTCCAATGAGAGAGTCGTTCCAGGATCGGGTGGAGCAGTGGCTAGAGGCATGCTTCCCGCCCGCCGTGAGAGAGGATCGGCGAGAGCGTACCCACCGCTTTCTGGAGGAGGCGCTTGAACTCGCGCAAGCGAACGGGTGCACTCGCGAAGACGCTCAGGCGCTGGTCGAGTATGTGTTCAGCCGCCCCAAAGGGGCTCCCCACCTAGAGGTTGGAGGGGTGCTCGTGACCCTCGCAGGCCTTTGCGTCGCGAGCGAGATCCAGATGGAAGAGGCTGCAGAGCATGAACTCGCCCGAAATTGGAATCGGATCGAGATCATAAGGAAGAAGTTCAACGGAAAACCTCACGGTTCCCCGTTACCCCAATGACCGACCTCCCGCGTAGAACAACCTCCGGGAGCATCCGCCTAGCTTGATAGTCTCGTACGAATCGGTGGAGCTACGTGAATGCTGTTTACAGCTTGCCGTCGCCGAGCGTTTGCTCGGCAGTGTGCGAGCCCAAGCTCTCATTGCGCTCATCGCCGACATCGAGACTCTGGAAAACGCGTCCGAACTCGCAGATATTCACCATGTTGACGCTCTGCCGGACATGACGGATTTAATCCTCATCGATATCGGTGCGAACAGCGTGGTTCGCCTAGTCCCTGTGGGGCGTAAGTTCAAGCGTAACGATGAGAACACCCCGTTGTGGGCTACTGTGCGACGACTGAAGATCGTGGGAATAGACCAATGATGGAGCAGGACCGCCCCCCTGACTGGTTTTCAAAGCCCGGTGACACTGTCCGAGTTCTGATACAACGGCGCGGTGTCGATGTACACGAACTCGCCAGCAGTTTAGACGGGGGACTTCAAAGTCTGCGCGGCATACTTGCTGGTACCTATGCCATAGAAGATAAGTCTGCCTCGGTCTTAGCGGCGCATCTCGGAGGGACAAAGCGGTTCTGGTTGCAACGACAGACCAATTACGAGCTCGCCCTTGAGCGTGCTGTGCAGAGCGCGCTTTTAGAGGACACAGCAGAGTGGTTGGCGCGCGTTCCATCCCCAGAACCTAAACGTCGTGGCCCCCTGAGCGATGTGAGGCGCGCGATCGAAGTGCGGCAGCGTTTAACCTACTTCAGCGTCGGCACGCTGGATGCCTGGGACGTCAGGTATGGCAATCTTCACAACACTGCTCGTTATAGAACCACCAAAACGTTCGAGACAAACAATTCGGCTGTTCTGCTGTGGCTACGGCGAGCCGAACTGGAAGCAGACCTTCTGCCGACCAGGTCTTGGAATCCAGATGAGTTGAGAAAGCGTTTGGGCTTAATCCGATCGCTCACGCGCCACAGGGAACCGAAGGTCTTCTTCCCGAGACTTCGCGCGCTCTGCGCAGAAGCAGGGGTCGCCGTGGTTGGGCTTCCCGCCCCAACGGGCTGCCGAGCTAGCGGTGCTAGCCGCATGATCGCGCCGGATAAGGCGATGATCATCCTGAGCTTCAGGTACCGTGCAGACGACCAATTCTGGTTTACGGTCTTTCACGAAATCGGTCACCTGCTTCTGCATACCGGACGGTCTTTCGTGGATGATGGATCGGTAGACTCCAGCGACGCATGCGAGGAAGAGGCCAATCGCTTCGCAAGCTCTCAGATAATTACAGATGCCGAAGTTTTGGATCTTACGAGAACGCCTTTGGCATGGAAGTCGATTGTGCGCTTCAGCTCTTCAGCCAAGCTGTCCCCAGGTCTTGTTCTGGGGCAACTTCAGCACCGTGGCATTGTGGATCACAGACGATTTAACTTCCTGAAGCGCCATTGGACGAATGAAGATGTCATGGATGCTATTATCAACCTTTGAAATGCACAAAGGCTTGCGAACTTTTCTGCCAGTTGCAGATGGCATCCTCCAGAACTTCCATCCCAACCCCTAGTGAAGTTCCAAGCTCATCAAGGGCGCCTTGCAGCTGCGCGTTTGCGGTAGTGCTGCTCCGTTGTCCATCGAAGAGGAGACGCGTGCCCTCGGCGGGTCCGGTGGCCTGATCCAAGTAGGCTGAGCCGGGAGCTGCGGGGATGATGCCGTACCGCGCTAGCATCATAAGGTAGTCGAACTTGGCAAGCCGTCCAAAGCTGGTGACTCGCATGCTTCTGTATAGTCCGTCAAAAATGACGTGAGGATCGTTGCCCATACGCCTGACTGAGGAAGCGAAGAAGGCCCGATGTCCTGACGATCCAATCCACGCAAGATACGCTCGCACCACTTTTTCGAAGTTGCGATTCGCCGTCGGTCTTAAGCTTTCATATTTCCGATGGTTGCCGAATCGCCCACCTACCCGAGCCCAATTCCTACGATACCATTCGAAAAATCGGTCGGGGTTGGCGGCCACGGTCTGCCAGTCCCAACAGCCCAGACCAAGCCGGCCGTACACTCCCTTAAGCCTCAGCCATCCGCTATCAGCGGGCTTGCCGAAGTGCGTCATGAGGAAAATTAGCCAACATGCTTCTTCGACGTTTCCATGCTGGACGTGGTAAGCCACCGCCCGTTCTGCATCAAAGATGGGCGAATTAGGGTCCGCCCGCTCAGCGACCGCCGGACGCCGAGCTAGGTGACGATGATACTCCTCACGTCGCAAGCTCGCCACAAACTGCATCGCCAAGGTCCTCAGTGCCTGAGAAGTGGCTATGCCAGGCAGAGGTCGTCGCGTCGCTGCATGATTGCGCAAAGCGTTCTCTATCGACGTTAGCTGAGCAACCCGAGACGGCCACATGACTCCGGTCCTTTAGCTTGGGCGGGTGAGGGTTTGCCGAGGTCTGAAGGAACGACGCCCGTCGATGAACGATCGATATATTGGATCGGCAAGTTCATCTTGTAAGCTGTCGAGCTTGCCAGCCCCTCCAGCCCAGTAGGCCTGCAGCAGTCGCACTATGTCCTGCCAGTACGGATGCTCGAAG
>SYOC01000029.1 GCA_005804965.1 Pseudomonadota bacterium | reverse complement strand
GTCGCTGGCCGCGCTATTTTTCTTCAACAATTTCCAGGACAACTTTGCGATTGGTCCGCGAAGCCACCGCATTGAGCAGCGTACGGATGGACTTTGCCGTACGCCCTTGTTTCCCAATGATGCGACCGAGATCGTCCTTGGCTACGCGCAGTTCGAGGATTGCGGCGGTCTCGCCTTGAATTTCCTTCACCTCAACTTCGTCGGGGTGATTGACCAAAGATTTGGCTAGATATGAGACGAGATCCTTCATAGCGCTTTCCCCCCGAAAAGCAGATTTAGGCTGCTACCGCTACCGCTTTTGCCGCCCTCTTAATGAGCTGCCCCACGGTCTCGCTCGGCCGTGCGCCGTTTTGCAGCCAATGATCCAGCTTTTCCTTCTTAATCTCTACGACCGCCGGGTTTGTGGTCGGATCGTAGTAGCCGATCTGTTCGATGTAGCGACCATCCCGCGGCGAGCGGGAATCGGTCACGACAATACGGTAAAACGGTTTCTTTTTCGCCCCATGACGGGCAAGTCTGATTCTCACCATAATAGTTCCTTAATCCTTATCCGTTCCCCCACATTGAGGAAAGGCTGCGGCCCATTTTGCCCATTCCTCCTTGGGAGATTTTTCTCATCATCTTCTTTGCTTCAAGATACTGCTTGAGAAAGCGATTCACTTCCGCCACGGAAGTGCCGCTTCCCAGCGCGATACGCCGCCGCCTACCACCATTGAGGATTTCCGGCTTGCGCCGTTCGTCCTTCGTCATCGAACAAATGATCGCTTCAATATGCTTAAACTCTTTCTCTGCGGCTGTCATGTCCGCTCCCTGCATCAGTTTCTTGCCGCCAGGGAGCATAGCAATTAAGTCCGTCATGGAGCCCATCTTCTTGAGCATCCGCATCTGGTCGTAAAAGTCCTCAAGCGTGAACTGGTTCTTGCGCAGTTTTTTCTCAAGGATTTCCGCTTGTTTCTGATCGTAGACTTTTTCGGCCTTCTCGATCAATGACAGGACGTCGCCCATGCCGAGAATACGAGAAGCTGCACGATCAGGATAGAACGCCTCGAAGGCGTCGGGCTTTTCGCCAACGCCAATAAACAGGATCGGCTTCCCCGTCACCGCACGCAGCGAAAGCGCCGCCCCGCCCCGAGCATCTCCTTCGACTTTCGTCAGGATGACACCATCCAAACTCAAGCGAGAATGAAATCCTGCGGCGACGTTCACCGCCTCTTGGCCAGTCATGGCATCGGCGACGAGAAGAACCTGGTGTGGAGAAGTTGCAGCTTTGATCCGCTCTAGTTCCACCATCAACTCTTCATCAATCTGCAAACGACCAGCAGTATCGATGATGGCAACGTCGTAGCCTTGCCGACGTGCAGCGTCGATGCCTGCGGTTGCCACTGCGACTGGGTCCGTCGCCGAGCCGTCCGTCGGTGTAGGATGGACGGCAACACCAATATCCGTGGCGATGATCCGCAACTGGTCGATAGCAGCCGGGCGATAGGTATCGGCGGGGATTAAATAAGGCGAGCGTTGCAGTTCGCTTTTCAGATAACGAGCCAGCTTGCCGGCGCTGGTGGTTTTCCCCGAGCCGTTCAGCCCCGCGAGCAAAATCACCACCGGCGGCGGAGCTGCCAGATTCAACTCAGAACGCTGCCCGCCCAACAACTCCACTAATTCCTGGTGAACGATCTTGATGACTTGTTGGCCTGGAGAGAGACTCGCGAGCACTTCCTGGCCGAGGACTTGGCCTTTGATCCGCTCGATGAAATCGCGGACCACACGGAAGTTGACGTCGGCTTCTAACAAAGCCAAGCGCACTTCGCGCAGCGCCTCCTCGACATTTTTCTCCGTGAGCTTTCCGTGACCACGGAGACGCCGGAAGACTGCATCAAGCTTTTCGCCAAGAGATTCGAACATACGTGTTTCAATCCTCTCCCATTCCAGAGGATGGGAGCTATTTAAGCCCTCCTGACATACAGAAACCCCTACGGAAAGTCAATGAAATCGCAGTGGCCCTTTCTTGCACCCGCACAGGAAATCGGGTAGCAGTAGGGAGGAAACTTTATGGCAAAACGTCAATTCTTCGTCGGCATCCTCCTCGTTCTCGGTGCAGTAGCTTATCTCATCTACACCGGCATTCGGGAAACCAGCAATTATTACCTGACCATAGAAGAGTTCCTGCCACAGAAAGAAGCCTTTGCGAACGAAGGCATCCGACTGGCTGGGCGGGTACAAGCTGGTTCGATTCAGTGGGACCCGAAAGATCTCCGGCTCCAGTTCCTGCTCGGTCCTTTTAAAGAGCAGGACCAAGCGACGGTACAAAGCATTGCTATCCACTATCAAGGCATCCTTCCCGACATGTTTGCCGAAGGTCGGGATGTGATCGTCGAAGGACGCTACCAACACGGCAGCACCCTGACCGCAAAAACCATCATGACCAGTTGTCCCTCCAAATACGAGCCAGAGAAACCTGGCGACCAAGCAACGGCCAAGCCCTAAGGGTTTTGCCGCTTTCTGGACACACATCCATGACACATCTAGGCTCATTGGCGCTGTATCTCGCCTTTCTCCTCGCTTGCTACGCTATCATCACCAGTCTCTTCGGAGCCTCACGCCGCCATTCCGGCTGGATTGCCAGTGGCGAGCATGCGGCCTACGCGGTCTTTGGCTGTGTAACGATGGCGGTCATCGCGCTTGTCCATGCACTGTTGATTCGAGATTTCAACGTCGAATACGTCTCGTCCTACTCGAGCTCCACGCTCCCTATCCAGTACACTATCGCTGCGCTGTGGGGCGGCCAAAAGGGCTCTCTCCTCTTCTGGACGTTCATTCTCACGTCCTTTTCCTCCATCGTTCTGTTCCAGAATCAGGCCAGAAACCGTGAATTGATGCCGTATGTGACGGCAACCCTGATGGTTATCACTCTCTTCTTCCTCGGGTTGTTATGTTCCCTTACCCCGCCATTCGAACGTTTGGCTTTTACACCCACGGAAGGGTCGGACCTCAACCCGCTTTTGCAAAATTATTGGATGACCATTCATCCGCCAGCGCTCTATTTGGGTTATGTGAGCGCGTCGGTGCCCTTTGCTTTTGCCATTGCCGCCCTCGCCACAGGCAAACTCGGCGACGTGTGGATTCGCACGACGCGGCGCTGGGCGCTGACTTCCTGGTTCTTTCTCTCAATTGGCAACATCCTCGGCGGACGCTGGGCCTACGAAGTGCTGGGTTGGGGCGGGTATTGGGCGTGGGACCCGGTGGAAAACGCGGCGATTATGCCGTGGTTCACTGCCACGGCTTACCTGCACTCGGTCATGATTCAAGAAAAGAAAAACATGCTGAAGGTGTGGAACATGACGCTGGTCATCCTCACCTTCTCACTGACCATCTTCGGTACGTTTCTGACGCGCAGTGGCGTTATCTCTTCCGTGCATTCGTTCACGCAATCAGGGCTTGGTCCGTATTTTATGGCGTTCCTCATCTTCGAGATGTGCGTCGCGGTCGCGCTTCTTCTCTATCGCCTGCCGGAGCTGAAAAGCGAAAACGAGCTGGATTCCATGTTTTCCCGCGAAGCCGCGTTCTTGCTCAACAACTGGGTATTGGTCGGCTTGGCCTTCGCTACGTTCTGGGGCACGGTCTTCCCTGTTCTGTCCGAGTGGGTCCGGGGCGTGAAAATTACCGTCGGCCCGCCATTCTTCAATAAGGTCAATGCTCCTCTCGGCGTGTTGCTCCTCTTTCTCTCGGGAGTGGGACCCATCATCGCCTGGAGAAAGGCCAGCATTAAAAGCCTGCGGCGCAACTTCGCCATTCCAGTCTCGGTGGGTATACTCGCTGGAGTCTGCTTCTTCGCACTCGGGTATCGGAACTATTACGCCATCGTCGTGCTTTCGCTGGCTGGGTTCGTGTTAGGCACAATCTTCTCCGAGTTCGCGCGTGGCACTTACGCCCGTAAGGTCATGTTGCGCGAAAGCGCACCGCAAGCACTCGGACGCTTGGTCAGCAAGAATCCACGGCGCTATGGCGGCTATGTCGTCCACATCGGCGTGATGCTGATGTTCATTGGCATTGCCGGGTCGTCGTTCTTCAAGCTTGAGAAACAAATCTCCCTCCAGCAGGGTGAGTCCGTCGAGATTGGGCGCTATCGCGTGCAATATGCCGACATCCAGAACAAAGAGGACGCGCATATCGCTACCCAGGTTGCCTCAATCAACGTCTTTCTCGATGGTCACAGCATCGACACCATGTATCCAGAAAAGCGCTTCTATAAACGGCAACAGCAGCCAGCTACGGAAGTCGCCATTCGTCCGACACTGCGCGACGACCTCTACATTGTGCTCGGTGGCTACGACGAAGCTTCAGGGCTGGCCACGCTACAGATTTTCGTTAATCCTCTGCAATCGTGGCTGTGGATTGGTGGGATCGTGCTTGTGCTCGGCACTTGCGTCACCATGATGCCCAGCCCGGCAGAACGCCATGCCTCAGCGCTGGCGCGGTCAGAAAATGCATTGGCAAGCGACTCAGTAATAGAGCGGACGTAATACGGTAAGGATGGATCTGAAAACTGGAAGCCATATGTCATTGCGAGGAACGTTAGTGACGAAGCCATCCCTTTTTTGCAAAGATTGCTTCGCTTCGCTCGCAATGACACTCGCTTGAGTTGGTAGACTCGCTGTAAGGAACGATCACATGCCAGCACGGTTCTTGTCCCGTTTCATCACTTCAATTTCGCGGCTTTCGCGCCGTACCGTGCTCGCTTTTGCTCTCTTCCTCAGCCTCCCGCTGCTGAGCTTCGCCGTAGTGACCAACCAGGAGGTCGAAGAAGCCCTGACCTGCCAATGCGGCTGTGGGCTCACGGTCCACAGTTGTAATCATCTCCAATGCGGATTCGCGATACCAGCCAAAAAGCGCATCGCGGATCTTGTTTCACAAGGCAAGGGCAAAGAAGAAATCACCGCTTTGTTCGTCGTGGGAGATGGTGAGTCCCCGGGCTACGGCGAAAAAGTGCTCTCGTCTCCGACCACTTCCGGGTTTAATTTGGCGGCCTGGATTACACCGTTCTTCGCCGTGGTGGTCGGCGGAATCGTTATCGGTCTTCTTAGCCTGCGTTGGTCACGACGGCGGCGCGACGACACTGCTGCACCGCAATCTCTGGCGGCGGCAGTCGATCAATATCGAGACCGCCTCAAAAACGAACTCGACTCGTTCAAAGGATAGACGGCATGACGTTTCTTCTTTATCTCACTGGCATGCTGTTCATCGCGGCCATCGCCTCGTTCGTGGCTTCTCCTCTTTTTCTCGCGTCTCCTTTACCGGAGAGCGAACGCGCAGCCGATCTCGAGTTGCTCCGCTGGGAAAAGCAGAAGACCGACGCTTACGCTGCCATCAAAGAGGCCGAGTTCGATTTACAGATGGGGAAGCTGACACAGGAAGACTATCAGCTATTGCGCGACAAATATGAAGCCCGCGCTTTAGAGGCGTTAGCGCAGCTTGATCGGATGCGCGAACCTGCACTCGGCTAGTAGAGCGTTGTCATTCCGAGTGGTCCAGAGCGCGGGACGCTCAGCACGGAAGCAGAAACGGGGACTCGCCCCTGGCCGTCATTCCCGCGCACGCGGGAATCCAGTCTTTTGTTTCTGGATTCCGGGTCTCGCGTCGCTCGCCCAGAATGACAGGTGCTTGCCTAGCGCGTCTTCAAGTTAAACGCCTGCGGCCCTTTTTCTCCTGGCCGGGTCTGAAACTCCACCTCATCGCCTTCACGCAGATCCTCGAAATTCATCTTTGGGGCCAGCTTCGAGCGATGGAAGAACACTTCATCTCTCCCCTCATCCGGCGTGATGAATCCAAACCCTTTGTCTTTCACAATCTTCTTAATCGTTCCGGTCATGTGGTGTGACCCTCCGTCGCCATAACAAAAGAGCAGCCTCTGTTTGTCAAGCCTTGGCGTGCGCCGTCGTGGCGGTGCGTTCACTGCTTGGCCCTCCAGGTCACGCCTCGGTAGTGGCGCTGACGGACCACGGTTGACCGCGCTCTATACCTACCTCACCACCTTACCCTTGACCCAACAAACCAAGTGGCGGCGACGCTGCAAAGCCACGCTGTGGGGGGTGGCGCTGTGTCTGGCGGCCAGCGGTGCCCACCTCGTCCATGCCGACACTATCACGGTGGACAACACCACCTGTACCTTGGTCAATGCCATCATCACGGCCAACAGCGACATTGACACCGGGGGCTGCGTGCAAACCGGGACGATCTCGGCAGCCGACACCATTGAATTGACGGTGGACACCACCCTGACGACGAGCAACAACAGCACCTATGGCGACACGGGCTTACCGGTGGTGAGTAGTGTCATCACCATCGCCGGAAACGGGAAGAAGATTGAGCGCACGGGCGGGCCGGGCTTTCGGCTGCTTGCGATCAACAGCAGCGGGGACCTGACCCTCCAGAACACCACCGTGAGCGGGGGCGTCGCGGCAGGGGCAGCTCCGAATGACGACGGCGGGGGGATCGCCAACTACCATGGGCAGTTGCGGCTGGAGGGGTGTACGGTGACTGGCAACTCCTCGGTCAGCACTGGTGGGGGGGTGTACAGCCTCACAGACGGCAGCGACACGCTGAGCGTGGTCAACTCCACGTTCACCGGCAACACGGCGAACTATGGCGGGGGGGTGTCCAGCTTCACCGGCGACAGCAGCACGCTGAGCGTGGTCAACTCCACGTTCACCGGCAACACGGCGAGCTATGGCGGGGGAGTGTACAGCGTCACCCGCGACAGCAGCACGGTGAGCTTCGTCAACACTACGCTCAACGGCAACACGGCGGCCTATGGCGGGGGGGTGCTCAGCGTCACTATTGGCAGCAGCACGACGAGCCTGCACCACAGCCTCATCGCCGGCAATACCGCGACCGGTAGCGGGGACGAGGTCTTATTGGTCAATTTGGGCGGCAGCTTTCTGGTCGATGACGCCAACCTCTTCGGCCACAGCGGGATCACCACCGCCGCTGCCCTCCCCGGTGTCACTGCCGGGGCCTCGGACATTCTGGCCACCAGCAACGGCACTACCCCCACCGCTCTGGCGGACATTCTCGACACCACCCTGGCCAACAATGGCGGCCCCACCTTCACCCATAATCTGGTCACGGACAGCCCAGCGATTGATGCTGCCGGGGCCTGTGGCGTGGCCACCGATCAACGCGGCTTCGTGCGGAATGTGGGCGACTGCGACATCGGGGCGGTCGAGTTCGGCGCGACCGCCCCGAGCAGCGATCCCTGCGACAGTGCCGTCCCGACGCTGGGGTGTACGGTCAACGGGGTACTCAACCAACCCTGCGTGGGCACCGACCTGGGCACCGGCAAGGATGTCATCACGGGCACCAGCGGCGACGACGTGATTGTCGGCGGGGCAGGCAATCACGAATTACGGGGCGGCTCAGGTGTAGATCTGCTGTGCGGCGGCCCCGGCAACGACCTGCTCTTTGGTCACAACGGCAACGACGATCTCTACGGCGGCGACGGCAACGACGTGCTGCGCGGCGAGAATGGTGATGACCTACTCGACGGTGGGGGCGAGAATGACACGCTGCTCGGTGGACCGAACAACGACGACCTCGTCGGCGGTGCCGGGACCGACCTACTCAAGGGCGATGGCGGTACGGATATGTGTGACGGGGAAACGGAAGTGACCTGCGAACTGTAAGACAGTCGATCAGTCTGTCAGTTAGGCAGTCAAGGCAGTCGGGCAGTCAAGGCAGTCGAGCAGTCGGGCAGTCGGGTTGCTGTAGGGGCGCACGGCGGTGCGCCCGGCTTTGGAGTGCGCCGTCGTGATGGCGCTTTAATCACCAAATTCCATCCATGCGGGCGGCTCAGCGAGCCGCCCCTCCCCAAATTCTTGACGAAACTGCGCCGCTGCCGACAAGATCGATAAGTTGCCGACAGACAGATGGTGGCATAGAGTGTGACGACCATGCCAAAAGCTCGCCGCCTGTTCCGTAGATGTGCAGGATGTGCAAGCCGTGATTGAGGGTAGGCTATGAAAGCACGTTGCATTACTATCGGTATTCGCCACCCAGAGGAATCGCTCAAAGAAGCCAAGGCGATAGCTCGACGCCTTCAAGCTGGGGAGCATCTTCCCGAACGCGACGAAGCAATCTATTTTCCGGATCTAGCGACACTGCGCAGAGCACTCTCGCCGAGGCGGCTCGCGTTGTTATGGGCGATTGCCGAAGGCGAACCGCATTCCGTGCGAGAGTTGGCAGACCAAGTCGGTTGCAATGCCAAGAATGTAAGTCAAGATTTAACCTTTCTCTCCCGTTTGGGCCTCGTCGAACTCAAAGAGCAACGTCGTGGTGTCCCCGTGGTCCCTGTACTGCCCTACGATGAGATCGACCTGAATCTTCGCTTCCGATCGTAATCGAAGGTTTTTCTCCGGAAGCAAGTGAAGTACGAAAAGGGTGGTGGTTCAGTTTGATTTATTCTTGTGTCCTCGTAGGGGCGGCCCTGCGTGGCCGCCCAGCAAAAGGGCACCCACATAGGGGTGCCCCTACTGAACCACTACGACGAAGAGCCATCATGACGCCCTGGGCTATTGAAGCACTCCACCTGCAGAAAACGTTCGCTTGGGTTCCGGTATTGCAAGATCTTTCCTGCCAGATCCGCCAAGGCGAAATCGTCAGTCTCTTTGGCCCGAATGGGGCGGGCAAGACGACGTTGCTGCGGCTCATGGCCACGCTCTTACGCCCGACCTCTGGCACCCTGCGTCTGTTCGGTCAGCCGTCTGCTGATGCTACAGCTCGGCGACGATTAGGGTTTCTTGGCCATGAGAGTTTTCTCTATCCGGACCTTACCCCGGTCGAGAACCTCACCGGCGCGCTCACCGGCGCGATCGTCGAAGGCGACCTCATCCTCAAGGGCGAGTTCGAAGGGTCGTTCACCATCCCCAAGAAAGGCCTGGACGACTCCGACATCCGCGACAGCGACTTCCTCGCTGAGCGTCGCAAGAAGGAGCGCCTCAACCTCATGCTCTGGAACGCGGCCCGCGTCGGCGCCGCCGTCCTCGTCCTCTCCCTGCTCCTTGACATCACCGGCCTCGTCGTCGGCATGCGCAAGGCTTCGCTGGAAGTCGCCAACGAAGCCCGCCGTCCGCTGGTCGAGGACATCGAGGCCTCGCAGGACATCACCTTGCGCATCCTCGAGCTCGGCGTCAAACGCCTGCTGCCGATGGAGATGCTCGCGCTCGTGAACGAAAAGCGCCCGGCCACCGTCGAGTTCACCAACATCCAGTGCGAGATCAAGAAGGCCAAGGATAGCACCATCGCCAAGCCGATGATGACCGTGGACGCCAAGACGCCGAACGCCGGCGACATCTCCGATTTCCTCAAGGCCGTGCAGGCCATGCCGGAGGTCGAAGCCGCGACGAACAGCGAGCCGCGCGTGCGCGATACCTCCACGACCTTCCGCATCGAGATCATCTTCAAGCAGGCCGTGCTCCTCAAGACCGCCGAAACCCCTAAACAATGAAACACTTCTTCTTCAGCCTGCAACCCCGCGAACGCCTCATGGGGCTCGCCGCTCTGCTGGTCGCCGCGCTACTGTGGTCGACGGGCGCCTGGGCGCGCGTGCAAGGCAGCTGGGATGACTGGCGCGCCCTCGAGGAAGACGCCCTCGTCCAGAAATCCTGGATCGCGAAGGAACGCGAGATTCGCAACGCGACCGCGTTGGCCGTGCAGGGACTCGATTCCGGCCATGGCTACGACCAGGCCAAGCTCGTCGCCGAAGCCATCAACGCCACCAACGAAGCCGGCCTCAGCGCCAACACGGAATCACCCAAGACGACCAAGGCGGGGAAGTT
>SYOC01000299.1 GCA_005804965.1 Pseudomonadota bacterium | reverse complement strand
CTTCGCCTGGGAAGATAAATTCAAACGCCTCTTGCTCCGCTTTGAAACCCTCCCCACCCATCATCTCGGGTTCAAACTTCTCGCCTTCACCCTGATCAATCTCCGGGAGTTTTGTGGTACCTGAAACTTGCAACCAGTTCCTCCCCTGGTCGGTGCTGGGCGGAATGTCTGTAAGAACAATACGCTTGATAATTCCTCTCCTGATGGGTTGTGTCAGGAATAGCCTTCGGCCAGACCTCCGACTTCTTCGGGAACTATAAACTCATCTCTGGGGAGCGGCGTGAGTCGCTCCTCTACTCGCAGGTTCCTTTTCCTTCCTCATTGAATCCCTGGCTGAACAACTGCCGTTCGTCGACTCGCCTATGTTGGCACCTTCTGTCCACAGCTGTGGGGGTGCTCACTAGAGGACGAGTTTTTTAGCATGAGTCCGTGCATTTCTTCTGTGGGCGTTCATCGCCTTGACAAAGTGCTGCGGAGCGTCGCGGCTGATATCCAAATGGCGGCAGCGGAAGTGCCAAATCATAGGAGTATACTGTCATGACCACCCAGTGGCTTGCCCGTCCTGCGGCATGTGGAGATATGGGCCAAATTTTAAGCTTGGTCCGTCTCAATCCTTTCGATAATGTGGCCCCGATCTTGAGCCGCGAGTTTTGGCAATGGAAGCATATGCAAAGCCCTTTTGGTGCCTCGCCGATTTTGGTTGCGGAGTCCCAGGGGCGCATCATTGGGGTGCGCGTATTTTTGCGCTGGGCTTGGCAGGCTGGTAATCGCGTGGTGCGCGCGGTGCGTGCTGTTGATACGGCTACCCATCCCGACTGGCGTGGGCACGATATCTTCTCGCAATTAACGCTGCGGTTGGTCGAGCAAATGCGCACGGAAGGCATCACGTTTGTCTTTAATACGCCGAACCAAGATAGTCGGGCTGGGTATCTCAAAATGGGTTGGTCGCAGGTGACACGGATTCCCGTATGGGTCCATGCGTTGCGACCGTTGCGTTTGCTCCGTTCCTTGTTCTCCGGTACCTGGCAGGATGATAATCCAAGTCTTGGGGACCAAGGTGGCAGCGTTGCGGCTTTGCTCGAAGACCCCCGCACGGGTGCATTGTTGGCGCAACAACAACTTCCTGACACTCGTTACTATACCGCACGGACGCTCGACTATTTACGCTGGCGATATCTCGCCATTCCTAATTTCCACTATCAAGCGCGGTCGCTGTGGGAGGATGAGGCTGGTGCGGCAGTGATCTTTCTCAGTAAAGAACGCCGTGGTTTACGAGAACTGAGTCTGAGCGAAATCCTGCTCTCTCCTGGTGAGGCGGGGCTGCGCGTAGGCCGTCAGTTGTTGCGCGACGTTGCCAGTGAGGCCCAAGCCGACTACATGGTGGCGTGTAGCGCACAAAAGACGCCAGAAGCTGCGGCGCTGACGGCAAATGGCTTTATGGCCATTCCTGGCCTTGGTCCGCACTTTACCGCTCTGCCCCTCAATCGCTGCGGTGAGGTTTCCAATCCCTTCCTCTGGGAGAACTGGCGGTGCAGTATCGGTGACTTGGAGATCTTTTAACCTCCGGCTGCTCGTTGCTGTGCAGCGGTGGTACCTATATTTTTCTTCCCCGCTCTCTTGTCCAGGCAGAACAAACAGGCTAGAACCAAAGTCGCCGTGGCGGAACGAAATTCCTCGGCGAGAGATTGCTCATGCGCGTAACGGTTCTTGGTGCTGGCGATGCCTTCAATAATGGTGGTAGGCGCCACAGTGGCTACCTCGTCGAGACTGGCGGGACGCATTTCCTCTTGGATTGTGGAACGACGACGCTGTTGGCGCTCAAAACCCTCGGCCTGCAAGCTGATAAGCTCGACTTTATTGCCCTGAGTCATCTGCATGGCGATCATTTTGGTGGTCTGCCTTTTCTCCTTCTCGAATATCTGTTCGAGCGTCCGCGTACGCGCCCTTTAGTTGTGGCTGGACCGGCAGGAACGAAAGAACGGGTCTGGGAACTCTATCGCGCGATGTATCGTGAATTATCGGAACGGCCTTTGTGTTTTTCGCTTGAATTCCATGAATTCGTTCCTGGACACGCGGGGACCATTTGCGGCGTCGAGCTGCTCCCTTTCCGCGTGCCCCATCAAGAGCGCGACGTATCTCTTGGCTATCGGGTTGCGAGCGCAGGAAAAACGCTCCTCTATTCCGGAGATTGTGGCTGGAACGAAGACTTGGTGCGGCATTCGCAGGGAGCGGATCTGTTCATCTGTGAATGTTGCTATTTTCACTCCCAAACGACCTTTCACATCAACTACCCTACCATTGTCGAACAGCGCGGCCGTCTGGGCTGCAATCGACTCCTCCTCAGTCACATTGGTCGCGAAGTGCTTGAGCGGATCAATGAAGTCACGCTTGAATGCGCGTATGACGGTTTCGTCGTCGAAGTCTGAATGGATATTACCCTCGACTTCGTGCATAGCGGTTTGCAGCAATGCCGCTACATTACTACCGCTAAAGTAGAAACTGCGGTCTATCTGGCCCTCGCGCTTGAAAAGCCGCTTTTGATTGAGGGCCCTGCCGGAGTCGGGAAAACCGAAGTCGCCAAAGTCTTGGCGACCCTCCTCAATACTGAACTGGTGCGGTTGCAATGTTACGAAGGGTTAGACGAAGCCCGGGCATTGTTCGAGTGGAACTATCAAAAACAGCTCCTCCGCATTCAAGCCGAGAGCGCCGATAACACGCAAAAACACGGGTGGCCGGAGGTGTCGCACCACATCTTTGCCCGTGAATACCTGCTGGAGCGTCCGCTCTTGCGGGCGATTAGTGCGCCACGCAAAGTCGTGCTCCTCATTGATGAGATCGACAAAGCCGACGAAGAGTTCGAGGCGTTTCTGCTCGAAGTGCTCAGCGATTTTCAGGTCAGCGTCCCAGAGTTAGGCACGCTCAGTGCCGTACACAAACCTGCGGTGATTCTCACGTCGAACCGGGCACGGGAGTTATCCGAGGCCCTCAAACGTCGCTGCCTGCATCTGTATATCGACTTTCCCAGCGCTGAGGATGAAGCGCACATCGTCGCGCTGAAAGTGCCGGATCTTGATGAGCGACTGCGCCGGCAAGTGGCGCGGTTCGTCGGTGGACTGCGCAAGCTGGATATCAAAAAAGCGCCGAGCATCGCCGAAACCTTGGACTGGGCACGTGCGCTTGTTGCCCTCGGCATCAAAGAACTCGACACCCCAATCATCCGCCGCACGCTCAATATCATCCTCAAATATGAGGACGATATTCGTAAAGCTGAAGGGCGCGTCGGCGACTTGCTGCGCACCAGTCAGTAATTGGCCGTTCTACGTTCAACTCTCCACTGCCCTGCTCACTTCCCACCTACAACTTCCCTACCTCGCGTAGTTCTCTCACCTTGCCATCCTGCACGATTACTCCATCTGCATAGAACCTTTGCATCTGTTCGTTGCTGTAGCCTAATCGTCCCTGTAAAATTTCTTCATTGTGTTCGCCAAGGAACGGTGCACGAAAAGGAATCGTGACCGAGGCCGTAGAAAAATGGAAAGGCGATTTCGCTACTGGCGTCGAACCCAGCACGGGGTGTGGTACGTCCTGAAACAGTTGGCGTGCCTTGATCTGGCGATGCTCGGGCACTTGTGGAATATCGAGAATTGGTGCCGAGGGCACTCGCGCCTCGGCGAGAATGCGCAGCGGAGTCTCGTCGTCCGCGAATGTTTGCAGCCAGGCCTCAATATGTTGTCTGACTTCAGGCCGGCGTTGACAGCGGGCGATTTGGGTCGCGTAGCGGGGGTCAGCCTGGAGTTCTGGTTTCCCCATCGCGTGTACGAGCGGCCCCCACTGATGCTCAGCGACGGCAAAGACAATGTAGCCTTGCTTGGCTTTATACACCCCATACGGACAAATGTTAAAGAAATCACCACCGAATCGTTTGGGTTGGATTGCGCCGTTGCTCATCATCGACAATGGAAAATTGATGTAGTCGAGGTACACGAGCGATTCGAGCTGCGACACGTCGATATATTGCCCCTCGCCGTGTAACGCCCGATGGAAGAGTGCGGCGCAAATAGCCAAGGCTCCGTGAATGCCGGCGTTGGGGTCGCCGAAATAGTTCCCGACATAGGTGGGTGGGCCCTCTGGTTCGCCCGTCATTGCCATGACGCCGCTTTGCGCCTGGGCGATAATGTCGAAGCTGGTGTGATGAGCGTAGGGACCATCCTGGCCGTAGCCGGAGATGGAACACATGATGAGTTTCGGGTTGATTTGCTTGAGTGATTCGTAGTCGAGACCGTATTTGGCCATGATACCAGGGCTGTAATTCTCTACCGCCACGTCCACCTGTCGCACCAGGTCTTTGATGATCTCGATGCCGGTAGGATTTCTAAATTCGATGGCCAGGCTTTTCTTGCCAGCAGAGGCAGCGAGAAAAAATCCGCTGATGTCTGGAGTGACGAGATGGATTTTACGACCTAAGTCACCAGCAGGTGTACGCTCGATTTTCACCACGTCGGCGCCGAGGTCGGCAAGCAGCCGTGTGGCCGCCGGGCCAGCAAGATACTGAGTAAAGTCCAGCACTTTCACGCCGGCCAGAAGCTGCTTTTTCCCATTGCTTGTTGCTGTCATACGAAGTTCCCTCCCTCATTGGAGCGCTATTGTCGCCGCTCCTCCTTGCCCTTCTACTAGACCTCACTGCGTCTCGCAAGATTGAGTTGACAGCCATCGTTCCTCGCTTATGGTGAGGTGCGGAGGTGGTTCCAATGAGCACAACGCGGCGCAGCAACATAGTCGGCACGTGCATGATGTTTGCCATCGGCAGCCTTTTGGCTTTTCCCTCTTTAACCCAGGCTACGGTGTATAGTTGGAGAGACGAAAAAGGGACGCTCCAGTTGAGCAATAATGTCGAGGAGGTGCCCGGAGCTCAGCGTGCGGCTGCGCATCAGTTTGTGTCGAAGTTGGCCGCTGTGACTCCGGTTTCTAGTGAAACGCCTCTTCCTCGCAACGCAGAGACGACACCGGCAAATGCAGAAATGCATGCGTACGAACGTGGCCTTGCTCAAGGATTGCAAACAGCAGAGCAACAAATCTCGTTGGCTGGGGAATTGGCGCAAGCCATCCTTGCCGCTACTCCTCGTCCGGCACCGCCGAGAATCATCCTACATCAAGCCGGGCCGGTGATTGTTCGCGATGTCTCTCCCGCCTATTCTTTCCCTTCGCTGTACAGTTATGCGCGTTTCTCCGGGGCACCCGACCGGGACTTTCCTCGCGGCCCTTATTGTGGCACATCGAAGCGGTTTTCCTCGACGCAGAGTTTGCGCTGTCGGAGGTTCGTACCGCATTCACATTTTTTCCCAGGCAGGCGGAGGACGAACGCTGAACTGTATTTCCCCCAAGGGCACGTTTCGCATCGGGGGTACCTCTTCGGTCATAGCTTCGCCGTACGCTGACGCCGCAATAGGAACGTGAGCTGTGCACCGAGTGGTGCGGAGAGACTCTGGTTATGAGAGAAGGAGAGGACACGCATGCTGATTCATATCCGGCGCGGCTGGGAAATTCCGGAGCGTCAAGCGACTCCAGAAGATATCTATGTCAATCGCCGCAAGTTTTTACAGGGGCTGGGCCTCACCGGGATGAGCACGCTCAGTATGCTTGCCGGTTGTGAACGCCAGGCCGCCAGCCAGTCGTCCGCAGACAAACCCAAACTCATCGGTATGCCAGAGCCAAGTGCGACGACAAAATTGTATCCTGCGCAGCGCAACGAAAAATATCCTCTGGATCGCCCGCTGACCGACGAAGCCTTGGCCGCACGCTACAATAATTTCTACGAATTCAGCTTCAATAAACAACGTGTCTCTAAATTGGTAGAGCCGTTCAAGACGCGGCCTTGGCAAATTGAAGTCACCGGACTGGTGAAGAAACCGCGAACATTCGACATTGATGAGCTGGTGCGAAAGATGGGGCTGGAAGAACGGCTGTATCGACATCGCTGCGTTGAGGCTTGGTCGATGGCCGTGCCGTGGACGGGTTTCCCTGTCAAAGCGTTTGTTGATCTCGTGGAGCCGCAGGCGTCGGCGAAGTTCATGCGTCTCGTCACTTTCAACAGACCGGAGGAGGCGGTAGGCATGAATGACGATTCGTATCCGTGGCCATATTTTGAGGGATTGACGATGGCCGAGGCCGCCAACGAGCTGGCGTTTTTCGTGACGGGCATTTATGGGCACGAATTGACCAAGCAACATGGTGCGCCCGTGCGCCTCGTGCTGCCGTGGAAGTACGGCTACAAGAGCATTAAATCGATTGTACGGATAGAATTTCTCGATCAGCAGCCGCCGACCTTTTGGTCGGGCCTCGTGCCGCGTGAGTATGACTTCTGGGCGAACGTCAACCCAGAAATTCCTCATCCACGTTGGTCGCAAGCCTCGGAACGAATGCTTGGTTCCAATGATCCTATCCCGACCTTACTGTATAACGGCTATGCGGAATTCGTCGCGCATCTCTATCGGGCTTAACATGGGTAAAAACTGGATGCTTCGTTCGATCTTGTTTGTGTTTTGGTGCTTGTGGTCCGTCGGCTGCGCTGTCCCTCCTGATAACACCCCGAAGGGATCTTCTGATCCCAGTTTGTTGTTTGCGCCTCACGGTGGGCCGGGAGCGTGGTTCAATCCCTGGAATGAGCGCCCGCGACGGTACACCGATCTGTTCCGTTGGCTGAGTTCTCGCGACTCTTATACTGGTGAGCACCGTACGCCTTTCGATATTCCTTTCGTTCCAAATGATGGCTCATCCTTTGGCGTTCCCGAGCAGTCGGCATCAGTGACGTGGGTGGGGCATTCCACGTTTGCCGTTCACGATGGACCGGATGTGTTTCTGACCGACCCACAGTTCAACACCCGGGCACTGTTGCCGAAACGGCATCATCCGCCCGGCGTGCCGATCGAGTCCATTCCTGCCTCGGCCTTTGCCGTGGTTTCCCATAACCACTATGACCACCTTGATGCCTATTCCGTGGAGACGTTGCCAGCGACGATGACGTGGTTCGTGCCTATGGGGCTGGCTGAGTGGTTTCGTGAAAAGGGCCGTCAATCCGTCGTAGAACTCGATTGGTGGCAGACGGCGCAACACGGACGTTGGCGCGTGACCTGCGTGCCGTCGCAGCACTGGTCGCAGCGGCTCGATCAGTGGCCGAACTCAACCCTGTGGTGTGCGTGGGTGATTGCTTCGGACGAGCACACCTATTTCTTTGCCGGCGACACTGGCTATTTTCACGGCTTCGCCGAAATCGGCAAACGCTTCGGACCGATTGATGTCGCGCTCTTGCCGATTGGTGCCTATCTTCCGCGTTGGATCATGCACTATTCCCACATGAATCCAGCCGAGGCGTATCAAGCCTTTCTCGATTTGCGGGCACGGTGGATGGTGCCGTGCCATTGGGGCACCTTCGATTTGACCGACGAACCTATCGACGAGCCACCCCACGAACTCCGTCGCGTTGTCTCTGCGGCGGGAGGTTCCTTAGCGCCGATCAAGGTAATGGCGGTAGGGGAACGGTGGGAGATTCCACACAAGTAATGAGGAACGAGGACTGAGAAGAGAAAAAGTCTTCACTCAGTCCTCAGCACTCAGCACTCGCTACGCGAACGTCTCGATCACTTTGCGGACGGCTTGGGCTGCGGTCTGGTCACCAACGGCCACCGGGACGAGGATGGGTAATTGTATGCCAGCTTCACGAAATGCTGCGAGCTGCTCGCGGCAGCGAGAGGGCGGGCCAACGAGAGAAACGGCCTCTGCCATCTTGTCCGAGACCGCATTGGCATTCCCTTTGGCCAGTCCTTCTGCCTCTTCTACAAAGCCGCTGCTCTGGAACAGCTTGTTGTAGAACGGCAAACCGCCGTAGAAGGAGAGGTTGCCGCGCGCAGCAGCGCGGGCAGCGTTGAGGTCGTCGCTCACGCACGTGGGAATGCCGGTGGTAATATCTACGCTAGAGACTGAACGCCCAGCTTTGGCTGCACCTTTCTCTAACGCCGCCATGACTCGCGGCATGCGGCTCGTCGGACACAGGTAGAGCATGGCTCCGTCCGCCATTTCGCCACAGAGTTCCACGGTGCCGAGTGCCAGCGCGGCGATATACAGCGGCACTTTGTAGGTGGCGGCACGCGGTTGCATCGGTGAGCCGGGATAGCCAATGCCGGTCGTCACATCGCGTACGACCTTCATGTACTCACGCAAGAAATCGCGCGGCTTGTCCATCTGCTCTTTCAAGATTCCTTCCACCAGCGGACGGTGGCTGACGCCTAGCCCTAAGATCAAGCGGCCTTTCGAGGTGTCGTCGATGGCGACTGCCGTTTGCGCACAGAGCGCAGGATGGCGTAGATAAATGTTCGCAATCCAGGTGCCGACTTTCACTGTCGAGGTTGCCTGCGCCATAATCTGGCAATTGGCAAGCGCGTCGTTCATGAATTCCGGCGAGAACACCGACTCGAAGCCGGCGGATTCCGCTTCCTTTGCTAACTGCTGAAGTTCGCTGAACGAAGTATCTCCTGGCCGTGCTACCACGATTCCTAATCGAGCCATATGCGTTTTCTCCTTTGCCGCAAGTCTTTGTTGTGGCCGCAACCTTAGCATCTGTATGGGGAGTGAGCTATCTGCCAGAAACAGGAAAACAGAAGTCTGAATCCAGAAGTCAGAATAGAGAAAAGGCGGGATCAGCCGGGGCTCTCTTTCCTTCTGACTCCTGGCTTCTGAATTCTTGGATGCCCCTCTTCCTTGCTTTTTCTTTCTACTTTCGCTAGCACGGGAGCATGTTAGCAACAGTACTTTCCGGCGCATTAGTAGGCATCGATGGACTTCTCGTCGAAGTGGAAGTCGACGTGGCGTTCGGTATGCCGCAGTTTACCACCGTAGGGCTTCCCGAAGGCGCGGTGCGCGAGAGCAAAGACCGCGTGCGGTCAGCGATCAAAAACTCTGGCTACGAGTTTCCTTCGGCGCGCAAAATTACCGTCAATCTAGCACCGGCGGATTTGAAGAAAGAAGGGTCGGCCTACGACTTGCCGATTGCCCTAGGCATCTTGGCAGCCGAGGGCTGGCTGCAGAAGGATCGCCTGAGCGAGTATGCCTTGCTCGGGGAGCTTTCGCTTGACGGGCGCGTGAAATCTGTCCACGGCGCGTTGCCATTAGCGATCATGGCCCGTGAGCGGCAGCTTAAAGGGTTGTTGGTGCCGGCAGAAAACGCCGCAGAAGCTGCCGTGGTTGAAGGAGTCGATGTCCTTGGCGTCGCGACGTTGAGTGAAGCGTTTCTCTTTCTCAATGGCGACCAGCCGTTGGCGACGACTGCGGTGGATCTTAAAGAAATCTTTGCGTCGCATTCGCGCTACGATGTCGATTTCAGTGACGTGAAGGGGCAAGAACACGTGAAGCGTGCACTGGAAGTCGCCGCAGCCGGTGGACACAACGTGCTTCTTGTTGGTCCGCCGGGAGCCGGCAAAACCATGCTGGCGCGGCGCTTGCCGACGATTCTTCCAGACCTAACGCTGCCTGAGGCCTTGGAAGCTACGAAAGTGCACAGTGTGGCTGGTCTGATGGACGGGCGTGCGCTTGTGGCTACGAGGCCGTTTCGTTCTCCGCACCACACGATCTCCGATGCCGGGATGATCGGTGGCGGAGCTATTCCTAAGCCAGGCGAAGTTTCCCTTGCTCATCACGGAGTCCTGTTTCTCGATGAGCTTCCTGAATTCCGTAAGAATGTGCTGGAAGTCCTGCGGCAGCCACTGGAAGACGCCAAGGTGACGATTTCGCGAGCCATCGGATCAAGCACTTACCCGGCCAGCATTATGCTCGTGTCAGCGATGAATCCTTGTTTATGTGGGTTCTTTGGCGATCCACAACACGAATGCCATTGCACGCCGCAACAGGTGCAGCGCTATCGTGGAAAGATTTCCGGCCCGTTGCTGGATCGCATCGACATCCAAGTCGAAGTACCAGCCGTGAAATATAAAGAGCTGAGTCATCGCGAGGCCGGGGAAGACTCCGCCGCGATTCGCCAGCGGGTGAACACGGCGCGGAAACTCCAGCTCCAGCGGTTTTCTGGACGTACGCTCTATTGCAACGCGCAGATGGCGAGCAAAGATATTCGCAAATTTTGCCACCCTGATAGCGCTGGAGAAAAGCTGCTGGAAAATGCAATGGCCCGCCTTGGCCTGAGCGCACGTGCGTACACACGCATTCTGAAAGTCGCTCGTACCATTGCTGACTTAGCTGGAGAAGAGCAAGTCAGCAGTGCGCACTTAGCGGAAGCCATTCAGTATCGAGCGCTGGATCGGCAATAAACGAAGCCTGCGAAGAAACGACAGGAAGAGCCGACGCCGGTGAAAGGGAACCGGGTCGGTCCTCGCCGAGGCCCTGGACGAACACGAGCCTGTCGCGATACATGGGGTCCCAGTTTTTTCAGAAAAGAGGGATGTCATGAGCGGTGCGGACGGCGCTGCTGGATCGCCTATTCAGGCGTATCTGGAACGGATGTACGAGAGATATGCGGATTTGCTCGAAGGAGAAGTTGCCAATTATATCCCTGAGCTTGCCAAGGCCGATAAACGATGGTTCAGCATCTGCATCGCGACCATCGATGGCCACGTGTATGAAGTTGGGGATGCTCGCCAGCCTTTCACGATCCAATCCATCTCGAAACCTTTCGTGTACGGCATGGCCTTAGAGGACAATGGCGAACAGGAAGTCTTAAGCAAAGTCGGCGTCGAGCCGACTGGCGATGCCTTCAACTCGATTAGCCTCGATCCCGGCTCTGGACGCCCGCTCAATCCGATGATCAATGCTGGTGCCATTGCCGTGGCCGGTCTGGTACGTGGGGAAAGCGCAGTGGAGAAATTACACCGGATTCTTCAGACCTTTTCCCTGTACGTCGGTCGTAACGTGACCATCGACCATGTCGTCTATCAGTCGGAGAAAAGCACGGGACATCGCAATCGCGCGATTGGGCACATGCTCAGAAATTTCGACATCCTTGGCGTGGACCCAGACCCGATTCTTGACCTTTATTTTCAGCAGTGTTCCATTGCCGTCACGTGTCACGACCTTGCGCTGATGGCGGCCACGCTTGCCAATGGCGGCGTGAATCCGCGCACTGGTCAGCGAGTTGCCAAGCCGGAATACGTGGAAAATATGCTCAGCGTTATGGCCACGTGCGGCATGTACGATTACGCTGGCGAGTGGATCTACAAAGTGGGAATGCCGGCGAAGAGTGGCGTGAGCGGCGGCATTCTCGCCGTTCTGCCAGGGCAGCTTGGGGTGAGCGTGTTCTCTCCGCTACTTGATGCCCACGGCAATAGCATGCGCGGGTTGCGGGTCTGCGCCGACATTTCCAAGGACTTTCAGTTGCATCTCTTTAATGCGCCACGCATTTCAACGTCCGCGATCCGCGCGAAATATGATGCGACGCATCTGGCTTCGCGGAGGTTGCGCGGCTCCGAGGAGGCCCGTCTGCTCAAAGAGCATGGCGAACAGATTCGGATTTACGAATTGCAAGGAGAGTTGACGTTTACCACCATGGAGCCAGTCGCGCGGGAAGTTTTACAGCATCTCGACACGACGGAATCCATTCTTATCGACCTCAAACGTGTCGTCTTCATGAACGATGCTGCCCAGGAGGTTCTGACCGACCTTATGCGGACAGCTTCTGCACAGGGCGTCGCGCTGGTGTTGGCCGGTGCTCACGAACAAGACTGGTTACCGAAGACTATCGCAGTGCAGGGGCCGGCGTTGGCACCGCTTACCCCGCCTCCTTTTGCTGATAACGACCTTGCCTTGGAGTGGTGCGAGGAGCGTCTCCTCTCGGGCCGAGGCGTGGAGCGAGTGCCCGAGGCCACCGTGGCACTGACCGCCCATGATTTATGTCAAGGCTTGACTCCTGATGAATTGGCAAGGCTACTGGAAAACTTGCAAGCGAGGTCATTCTCTGCAGGAGATGCCATCATCCATAGTGGAGACTGCCCGGATCATATCTACTTTCTCAGCAAAGGCACGGTCAGCGTGACGGTAGGACTCATGAATGGGCGGCGCAAACGTTTTTCCACCTTGTCGGCAGGAATGGTATTTGGTGAGATGGCACTCGTGGATCGGCTCCCTCGCTCTGCCGATGTGCATGCGGATACCGATGTGGAATGCTACGTGTTGTCTTGCGAGAAGTTCGAGGATGTTGCGTGCCTGGATGCCAGCGTGAGAGCAGCATTATTGCGCAATCTGTTACGTCATGTGTCTCGCATGCTGCGGAGAGCAAACGAAGAGGTGAGCGTGTTGGCGCAATGAGCCGCCCGCTTGGCGGCTCGTCAATGCATTTTTACTTTGCAGCGCTCTGCGGTCGTGGGTCTTCCGCCCCGGATTGTTTAAGCACTTCGATGACATTGTTGTGCGTATACCAAGCGGCCTGGATCAACGCGGATTTGCCGCTTTCGTTCTTGGCGTTGACATCTGCGCCTCGGGCCAAGAGGGTTTTGACAGCCTCGACTTTTCCTTCTCCCGCTGCCCATATCAAGGCGGTGTTGCCCACGCGATCCTTGCCGTTGACTGAGGCACCGCCGTCCAAGAGTGCAGTGATGACTGCGCTGTGTCCTTGTTCCGCTGCCACCATGAGCGCGGTCGCGCCATAGGTATCTTTAGCATCTGGAGCCATCCCAGCACCGAGAAATTGCTTCACGAGATCAGTGTTTCCACTTTTTACTTTTTCGAAGAAGGCTTCTTTGGTGTAAGCCATGCCCTGGGCTTCCAGTTGTTTACGGGTCTCTTCTTGCTTGGCCTGCTGCTCCGGAGACGGGGCAGCAGGGGTATTGGCTGGCGATGGCGTTGTGACCGCAGCTTGCGGGTCGCTTTTTTGTGGGGACGCCGTTTGTGGATTTTGCGGCTTACTCTCACACCCGAATGTTGCCACACTCAGTAACAGCGCCAGACCGACGGTAGACTTGTGCATCATAATGTCCCCTCCTTCGCAGAAAGCGTACCTGCCTGTCCGGCCTATACTGCGCTTCTCCGGTCCTGTCAACGCGCGTCTTGTTCTCAGGCCGTCTCTGGCATCTGCCCGAAGAGCTCGGACTTGGCGATTTCGGAGATAGCGAGCACTGCCGGATGTTTTAACTTGCGCTCGACCGAGATCGCATAAAACCGCTCACGTATCGTGTCAATTTGACCAATAGGTTGGACTCCATATTGCTCGCGAATTTCTTTTGTGATGGCAGCTGGCGCAGCGAAAAGCCCGAGGCCGGTTTGTCCAAAGACTTTCAAGAGCGCACTATCTTCAAATTCGCCGACAACTGCCGGACGGACTTGCTGAGCCTCAAACCACTGATCAAGCGACCGGCGGAGCGCAGTGTTATCGGTCGGTAAAAGAAAGGGAGCCCCATTCAGAGAGCTGGGAAAGCCGCGCCTGTACAAGCTGGCGCTCCTTGCCAGAGCAAAGATCGTTACTCCGCATTCGCCGAGGAGATGGTTATACGCTCGAACCTTCATGTGCGGACTCACTGGTGCATCGGTCAAAACAAGATCAAGGTCGTGAACCGCGAGCTCGGCCAGGAGGCGCTCCGGTCTATCTTCTTTACAGACAATATATATTTTCTCCGAGAGTTCGAGCGCTGGCTTCAGCAGACGATAGGCAATGAGTTTGGGGAGGACATTGGCGATTCCGACGAGGAAGCGTACCGGTCTTCCTCCCACGTGGGCTTTCGCTCTTCCTTTTACGGTATCCGAGAGTTCACGACCAAGAGCGAAAATTTCGTCAGCATAGCGAAATACTACTCGCCCCATCTCGCTGAGTGCGAGATGTCGCCCTGACTTCACGAAGAGCTTTTCGCCGAGGCTCCGTTCAAGTGCACGGATTTGCGCACTAATCGTGGGCTGCGAGAGGTACAATTGCTCGCTTGCACGCGTCACGCTTCCTTCCTTGGCAACCGTCCAAAAATAGAGAAGATGATGATAATTCAGCCATTCCATGCGTGGCATTATACAGTAAAATTTCTATAGATCACTCTCACATTATCTATTTGTCTATGGAATGACTGATGGCTATATTGCTGGACACTGTCGGAATGATGAAGGAGATAGGTGATGCGACCGTAAAAAACGTCGGGTGTGAGGACGAGAGTTGTAACAACCTTCATTTGCATGAGGAGAGATCTTTATGAAGAATCAACTGAAAACACTTTTTCTGCTCGGCGTCTTATCCGCGTTATTAATCAGTATCGGGGCGGCAATCAGCCCAGGATACCTGTATGGCTTCACGGCATTGGCGTTGCTGATGAACCTTGGTGCGTATTTCTTTTCTGACAAGATCGTCTTGAGGATGCATGGTGCCCAAGAGGTTTCCGTTGAAGAGGCACCAGCGCTACATCGTATGGTGGACGAGCTTGCGCGTCGGGCGCAGATTCCCAAGCCTCGCGTATGTGTCATGCCGGAGGCGCAGCCGAATGCCTTCGCCACCGGGCGCAATCCCCAACATGGGGTCGTGGCGGTGACAGAAGGGATTATGCAACTGCTGACGGAGCGGGAACTGCGCGGTGTACTCGCCCACGAAATCGCTCACATTAAGAACCGCGATATTCTGGTCTCGTCCATCGCCGCCGTGATTGCGGCATCCGTAGGCTATATCGCTAATGCTTTAGCATTCTCTTCATTCTTCGGCGGCAGCCAAGACGACGAAGAGAGCGAAGGGAGCGGTGCCGGCGGCCTATTGATGATGTTTGTCGCGCCAATGCTGGCTACGCTGATTCAGTTGGGGATTTCCCGCGCTCGTGAATATATGGCTGACGATACCGGCGCTGCCTTGTCCGGCGACCCGGAAGCGCTTGCCAGTGCGCTGGAGAAATTGGCCTGCGGTGCGGTAGCCTTGCCCTCCACTACGCCGCAACCAGCGACAGCGAGCCTGTTCATCGTCAATCCGCTGGCTGGCGGAAGCCGTATTGTCAGTCTGTTTTCGACCCATCCTCCGATGGACGAACGCATTCGCCGCTTGCGGGCGTCGATGAGTCGATATCAGCGCTTCGCTTCTTAACTCGCAACGTCCTCATTGAGAGGGCAGCGCTGCTGCTCCCTCGCGCATTCTGGAAGGAGCGCCCATGACCGAATCGATAGGAACCCCTAGCTTGTGGATTGGCTTTACGGCTTTTGTGTTGGCGTTACTGGCGCTGGATCTCGGCGTCTTTCACCGTAAGGCGCATGCTGTCAATACTCGTGAAGCGCTGACATGGAGTGTGGTGTGGATCAGCCTTGCTTTGGTGTTCAACGCTGGCGTGTATACCTGGTTCGGGCCAGAGCGAGGGCTCGAGTTCTTGACTGGCTTCCTCATTGAAAAAGCGCTGGCGGTCGATAACATCTTTGTTTTCGTGCTGCTCTTTTCGTATTTTGCCGTGCCCTCAGCGCTCCAGCATAAAGTGCTCTTCTGGGGCATCATCGGGGCGCTGATCATGCGTGCGGTGTTCATTGTGGTCGGAGGCGTGCTCCTCCAGCAATTTCACTGGATCATGTACCTTTTTGGTGCCTTCTTGGTGCTGACTGGCGTGAAACTGCTGATACAGCCAGAGGGAGAAATTCACCCCGAGCGCAATCCGCTGTTTCGGCTGTTTACCCGATTTGTTCCCTCGGTTGCACAATATCACGGCGACCGGTTTTTTATCCGCCAAGGGGGGAAATGGGTGGCGACGCCGCTCTTGCTTGTCCTAGTCTCGGTTGAGGCGACGGACTTAGTCTTCGCGGTCGACTCCATCCCTGCCATTTTCGCGGTCACCAACGATCCTTTCATTGTGTACACCTCGAACATTTTCGCGATCCTTGGCCTGCGCTCGCTCTATTTTCTCTTGGCGGGGGTCATTCATCAGTTCCACTACTTGAAGACTGGACTGGCTTTGATCCTCGCGTTTGTGGGGGCGAAGATGTTATTGACAGATATCTACAAAATCCCTATTGGGGTCTCGCTCTCTGTCATTGCGCTTCTCCTCGGTGGTGCTATTGCTGCCTCATTGTTGTGGCCAAAACCGAAGGAAGAAGAGCCGGCAGTGACGAAGGTTGCTGTTGCGCTGGACTAGTGAGGAACGAAACGTGGCCTCCTGAGGCCACGAGAACTAAGGAGAACAACGATGACGATTTGTCCGACCTGTAATGTCGCGATGCAAGAAGTCTCGAAAACCGGTGTCTTGATCGACGTATGTCCCACATGCCGTGGTGTATGGCTGGATCGTGGCGAGCTAGAAAAGGTCCTCTCCCGTGCGCGAGAAGTGGAGCAGGAATGGGAAAGCGCGCGTCTCCCTGAACGACGGCGGCGCGACGATGACTACGACGATGATGACCGCCGCTACCGTAGCGACGGTGGCTATCCGAAGAAGCGGCGCTGGACGGAGATCTTCGATATCTTCGATTAGTGGATGACGTCTTTTGCTCGGACGTATACAATCCAGCCCACTCAGCGGTCTGAGCCGTTCGAGAGATTTGTCGAGTGAGGAGAATGCAAGCGTGAGTGATGCTGTTGTTTTGACAACCGATATTGCCGGGTTACCGGCACCGCGACGTGGGAAGGTCCGCGATATTTACGAGACCGAGGAGCATTTACTGATTATCGCTACCGACCGCGTGTCGGCTTTTGATGTGGTGTTGCACGAGGGGATTCCGGGAAAAGGACGAGTGCTCAACCAGGTGTCGAGTTTCTGGTTTGACCACCTGTCTCACATTATCCCTAACCATATGATCTCCATGAGCGTGGATGATTTCCCGGCGGCCTTTCAGCCCTATCGCGAGATGCTGACTGGGCGTGCCATGCTGGTAAAAAAGGCGCAGCCGTTGCCGGTCGAGTGCATCGTGCGCGGGTATCTAGCTGGTTCCGGGTGGCAAGAATACCGTGCCTCGAAAAGCGTGTGCGGAATCGTGCTGCCTGCCGGGCTACGTGAGAGCGACCGCTTGCCTGAGCCGATTTTTACGCCCTCGACCAAAGCGCCAGAAGGCCAGCATGACGAAAATATCCCTTTTAGCGAGGTCGAACATTTGATTGGTGCGCCGCTGGCCGCGCAGGTACGAGAGGTGAGCCTCGCGTTGTACAATGCCGCCCATGCCTATGCCAGTACCAAAGGATTCTTCCTTGCCGATACCAAGTTCGAGTTTGGCCTGCGCGATGGGCAATTGCTGTGGATTGACGAAGCCTTCACGCCGGATTCGTCGCGATTCTGGCGTGCGGAAACTTATCAGCCGGGTGTGTCGCAGGATAGTTATGATAAACAGATCATCCGCAACTATCTGATCGAACTGAAATGGGACCGCCGCCCGCCTGCGCCCCATCTGCCGCCAGAGATCATTGCTCGGGCTGCTGCTCGCTATCAGGAGATCACTGCCCACCTCATGGGAGCCTAAGCCTGATGACACAGCCGCGACGACGTGCGCTTGACGGTATCCGCATCCTCGATTTTACTTGGGTGGTGGCTGGGCCAGTGGCCACGCGCATCTTGGCTGACCAAGGCGCGGAGGTGATTAAGATCGAACGGCGCGACTCGCTCGACCTCGGCAGCCGGCGCGGCGGGTTTACCGGCAATTTGTTTCGCGGCAAAGAGAGTATGGTGATTAACATGGCCGACCCACGCGGCCGTGAAATTGCCCACCAGTTAGTTGCGGTTTCCGATGTGGTGATCGACAACTTTAGCGCACGGGTCATGCATAACTGGGGCATGGATTACACAAGCATCCGGCAGATAAAGCCGGATATCATCGCCGTCAGCATGTCGGGGTTCGGTCATACCGGGCCACAGAAAGATTACGTCAGCTATGGTCCGACGCTGCAAGCGCTGTCGGGCTATACGTTGCTAATGCGGCACCCCGAGGGCGAGCCTGCTGGGTGGGGGTATTCCTATGCCGATATGTCCGGCGGCTATAGCGGTGCTCTCGCTGTCTTGATGGCGTTGTGGCATCGCAAACGCACCGGCGAAGGGCAGTTCGTCGATCTCTCGCAGTTCGAGACCATTTCCAGCGTGGTTGGTCCGGCCCTGCTCGATATCCTTATTAATAAAAAGACGCTCGCTCCCCTGGGCAATCATTCGCAGGAAGCTCTAGCTGCCCCGCACGGCATCTATCGCTGCGCTGGGGAAGATCGCTGGTGCGCGATAACCGTTTTTACCGAAGATCAGTGGCAAGCTTTCTGTCGTGCTGTCGGAGCACCAGCGTGGACGCAGGATGTCTGTTTTTCCTCTGTGGACCAGCGCCTTGCCCATCAGGACGAACTTGATCGTCGGGTCGAAGCCTGGACGCGGCAGCATACCGCCGAAGAAGTGATGACCACTTTGCAACACGCTGGTGTACCGGCTGGTGTTGTTGCCAACGGAGAAGATCTGGATCGAGACCTACAGCTCCGTGCTCGTGGCTACTGGGCACGGGTGCCGACGCCAGAAGGCGATGAGGTTGTGCTTGACGGTACACCGATCAAATTATCAGCCACTCCTGGTTATGTTGCCGCGCCAGGACCGTTGCTCGCGGAACACACCGAGTCTGTTCTGAAGCGTTTGCTGGGATACTCGGACGAAGACCTCGCCCAGCTCAAGACCCGGCGAATCGTTGCAGCACACGCCGACATTATAGCGGAACGCGCACAGTCCTAAGCGTCTCCCCTCCCTTCGCTTGTCCTCTCCCCCTGGCCCACCAAGAGGCACAATGTTAAGAGTTTCCCCACAGGAGGAAACCATGGTGTTGTCTCGTCAAGAAAAGAACCGTTCGTATGCTGCTGTGCAGGGCTACGTCTTTACCCTGGCGGCTGTTGTGCTGAGCCTTGTTCTGACTAGCGTCCCAGCGCAAGCTGCCGAAGAGACCCCGTCCGAGGTCTTCAATCGCATTTGCGCCGACTGCCACAATAGCACCCCGCCACCGCGAGCTATGCGTAGCGAGCAGTTGCGTGCGCTTGCTCCAGAGAAGATCTTTTTCGCGCTCGATAAAGGACTGATGGCGATGTATGTCATGAGTATGAGCCAGGAGCGGAAAAAAGCCTTGGCAGAATTTATTACTGGCAAGACGTTGGGTTCGACAGCCGAAGCGCCCGAGGAATTGCAGCGTTGCGCCAAGAGTGAGCCGCTTCCTGCTGACGCCCTCGATAAGCCTCACTGGTCGGGCTGGGGGATCGATTTGGAGAACACCCGCTTTCAGCCAGCGGCCCAGGCCAAGCTAGACCGTGCTGCCCTAGGCAAATTGCAATTGCGTTGGTCCTTTGGTTTTCATAACGCGGCCACTGTAGGCACCCAGCCAGCGGTTGTGGGCGGACGACTCTTCATCGGCAGCACGTCCAACGCCATCTATGCGCTGGATGCGCAAACCGGCTGTGCTCATTGGAAGTTCGATACCCGTGGCGGCGTGCGTGCCACCATGTCTGTGGTGCCTCTGCCGGGGAGCACCCCGCCGCGTTACACCGTCTATGCTGCGGACCGCAAAGGCTGGGCCTACGCACTCGACGCCAATACCGGAGAGAAAATTTGGGAATATCGAGCCGACGACCATCCCGACACGGCGATCAGTGCGGCTCCCGTTGTGCATAAAGATCGAGTGTACATTGCTGCTGCCTCGTTTGAAGAGGTCAGTGGTTCTTTTCCCGAGTACGAATGTTGCTCCTTCCGTGGCAGTATTGCTGCGCTCGATGCGGCCACAGGCAAGCGGCTGTGGAAAACCTACACCATTCCTGAAGAGGTCAAACCGACCAAGAAGAACACCAAAGGCACCCAGCTCTATGGCCCAGCTGGCGCGGGCGTGTGGTCGGCACCGACCATTGATGAAAAGCGCGGCTTGGTTTACGTCACCACCGGCGATGGGTATTCGCCGCCAGCCGCGCCTACGACTGATGCCATCCTGGCGTTTGACCTGGCCACCGGTGCCCTCCGCTGGACGCGGCAAACCACGCCGAACGATGCATTTACTTTGGCGTGTCTAACGCCGAGCGCCGATCCCGTTTCCCGTGAAAAGTGCGGCCCGGATATCGACTACGGCTCCTCTGCCATCTTGCGTAAAGGACCGAATGGGCGCTCGCTGCTGTTGGCTGGGCAGAAATCCGGTGTGATGTACGCGCTCGATCCCGACAAAAATGGCGAGATCGTCTGGGAGCAACGGCTTTCCCCGGGCGGCTTGCTAGGCGGCATCGAATGGGGTTTCACCGCCGACGATCAGCTTGCCTATGTGCCGATCTCCGACGTATTTGAAACCACCGGCGATCCGCAGAAAGCCGGTGGGATACGCGCGGTCAATATCGCGAGTGGGAAAGTCGTGTGGAAAGCCGAGTCTCCCACGTTGGACTGTCTCGACAAGGCGGGCTGTAGTGCCGGGCAACCGCAAGCCGCCACACTCATCCCCGGCATCCTTTTCGCTGGTTCCATGGACGGGTACATGCGTGCCTACGATCCCAAAGACGGGAAAATCCTGTGGAAATACGATACCAAACAGAACTATGACACCGTGAACAAAATCCCGGCCAACGGTGGCTCACTGAACGGCGCAGGGGCAACGGTCGTCGACGGCTGGGTGTATTTCACCTCTGGCTATGGTTTCAACGGCATGCCGGGAAACGTGATGCTGGCTTTCGGACCGCCACAAGGAAAGTAAACCGCCGTGAAGTTCTCTGAGGTCGTCGATCAAGCTGTTGAGCTACTGCGCACCCGAGGGCGGATGTCGTACCGCGCCTTGCAGCGTGAATTGGCGCTCGACGACAACGATCTCGACGATCTCAAGGAAGAACTCTTGTTCTCGCATTCCGAGATTGCTGAACACGATGGGCGTGGGCTGGTGTGGGTTGACGCGGGTGCATCAATTACGCCGGGAGGAGCAACGAACTCAAGACCAAGCGGAGGCCGTCATTTCACTATCGACGGAGCAGGGATTTCCGTTCTGGTTGGCAGAGGGTTTTATGTTTCGGGGGTGGGCGCTGGCTGTGCAGGGGCGCGGAGCAGCGGGGCTGAGCGAGCTAAGGCGTGGACTGGATGCCTATCAAGCGACAGGGACAGAGGCTTGGCGGTCACACATGCTTGCCTTGTTGGCGGAGGCGTATGGGAAAGACGCGCAGGTTGAGAATGGGCTCAGGACGGTAGCCGAGGGGTTGGCGTTTATCGAGCGGACGCAGGAGCGGTACTACGAGGCCGAGCTGTATCGGCTCAAAGGCGAGCTGCTGCTGCAAAAGGCAAGGGAACAACCAACGGGGACGGGCAAGTCAAAAATCAAAAGTCAAAAATGACTAACCTCAGGAGGGGAATCGTATGCCATTCGCAAAAATCAATGGAATCGATCTGTACTATGAAGTCCACGGCCAAGGTCCGGCGCTGGTGTTCGCGCACGGCGGTGGCGGCAGCCACTTGAGTTGGTGGCAGCAGGTGCCGGAGTTCTCTCAGCGCTACCAAGTCATCACCTTTGATCATCGCAGCTTTGGGCAATCGCGAGATGTGCCGGACGGTCCTGGTCCGCACGCTTTTGTTCAGGACCTGACGGCGTTGCTCGATCATCTTGGCGTAGAAAAAGCGGCGGTGGCTGGACAGTCGATGGGCGGCTGGACGGTGTGTGGCTTTGCCGCTGCCCATCCCGAACGCACCAGTGCGCTGATTCTTTGCGACACTACCGGAGGCATCGACTCGCCGGTCGCTGCCAAGTCGCAGGCCAACACCCAAGAACGCGCACGTGGCAATCTCTCAGAAATCCTCAAGAGTGCGTATGCACGCTCCTATCCCGAGCGTCAGCCGGCAATGTGTTTCCTGTACCAACAGATCTCTGCGCTGAACACGCACCTCACCCCGAATCTGGTGAAGGTGCTCTTTAGTGTGAAAAACGACATCCGCGCCATTGTCGAACACCAGATTCCCACGTTGTTGCTTGTGGGCGAAGAAGACGTGTTGGCACCGCCAGAGGCAATGGCGAGCATTGCCACGCAAATTCCTCAGGCGAAGTTCGTGAAAGTCCCACAAGCTGGCCACTCGGCGTATTTTGAGTGCGCGGACGAGTTCAATCGCCTCGTCGGTGCGTTTCTGCAAGAGCAGGTGCGCTAAGAGAAATGTCCGTCGCGAGGTACTCTCGTGCCCGCGACGCGACTGTTTCTTTCTCCGCTGCTGGTGCGGCTCCCGTAGCCTTCTATCCCACCCGCGTCATCTTCCCGTCGCGGCCCACGCGAAATTGATATTCCCCCCAGCGCACGGTGTCGCCTCGTAAGCTCAGACACCAAATGACAAATGAAAGAATGTCGGTCAGTGGTACGAGCCACAGGACGTGCCGAGTCATGGTGGCTTGGAGGAAGACATCACTCATCACCAAGGTGGAATAGAGTCGCAGCCCGATGGTCGCCAAAGCGAGTTGCCACATCGCGGTCGAAGCTGGGAACAGGAGAAGGCCCGCCAGTGCCCAGACCATGCCATAAATAACTAACGTGCCGAAATACCCTCCAGAACGACAGAGTCGCTGTGTGCGCGCCCAGCGTAGCTGATGATGCAGCAGCTCGCGGAAGGATGTTACGCCGGGATGGGTTTCTACGACATAGGGAACGATCTTGACTGTATCTCCTGTGCGAGCAATCAAATTCCCCAAATAGTAATCGTCGGCGAGATAATCTGCTAATGCAGCAAACCCACCAATCTTGTCCAAAGCTTGGCGTTTCACCGCCATAGTTGCACCAAACGCGTAGGTGGTTTTTTCTACTTGGCTGGCCACGAGAATCATCGACGCGAAGCCGGTGTTGATGAGCAGCGATTCCAGCATGGCAAAAAATGGCCAGCGGGTGCCGCCACGATACGGGCAGGTGACGAGTCCGGTCTGAGCATCGGCCAGTGGTGGGATAATGCGGTGGAGATAATCAGGCTCGACGACGACATCGCTGTCAGTAATGACCAGAATGTCGTGCTTGGCGAGGCGGGAAAGATTGTGCAGGGTACTGACTTTGTAGTTGCTGCCGATCACTTCTGGATTGACGACTAAGACGATCTCGCGATGAGGAAAGTCTTGCTGAAGGCGTTGGACAACGGCGATGGCTGGGTCGCCAGGCTCACGCACGCCACACAACATCTGCACGGTTGGATATTGGAGGCGACAAAAGCTGGCGAGGTGGTCATATAATTCCGCCGATGCACCTTTGAGCGGTTTGAGCAACGTCACCGGAGGATAATATGCCGGCTGAGGAGCGGTAGCACGAAAACAACGTCGCGCGGCGTACAGGGTGAACAGATAGTAGAGACAGGCAAGCGACTGAAGCCCAACGAGGAGCCAGAAAAGCAGGAAGGTCATGGTGGGAAAGCGACTCTGTGATGCCCATTCACCCCTGGATCAAGTCCGGGGCAGGCTCTGTCCCTCTCCCTCGGAGGGAGAGGGAACCTCAAGTCGAACGCCAGGGAGTGGCGGAGACTACGCTGCTGTTGATGAAGCCGCTTGGGGTTTCGTCGTGATATGGCGGCGCGTGCGCATGGTGCGAAAGAAGTCTTTGCCCTCTTGCCACATGCGTTTCCGCTCGTCGGGGTTGCGGGCCATCTTCTTCACAGCTTTGAAGATGTACTTCGGTCGCAGATAGTACGATTTATAAAACTTTTCGACGGCGGCGAAGATGTCGTCGCCCGAAAGGTTGGGATAGTTGATGACGCACTTCTGATAGCCGGTCTCATCGACTAAGTCTTCGGGGCGAATGTAGCCATGCTCGACGGCATAGTCGTAAAATTCCGTGCCAGGATAGGGCGACGCAAGCGACACCTGAATCGTCTCCGGGTTCATCTCCCGGGCAAAACGCATGGTTTCTTGGATGGACTCCTTGGTTTCTCCAGGCAAGCCGAGAATGAAGGTCCCGTGAATAAGAATGCCGAGCTTGTGACATTCTTGGGTAAAGCGCCGGGATGTTTCTAGGGCGACGCCTTTCTTGATGTTCTTGAGGATTTGCGCGTTGCCTGATTCATAGCCGACGACGAACAAGCGCAGACCGCAATCCTTGAGCACCTTGAGCGTTTCTGGATCAACATTACCGCGAGCGTTGGTGGACCAGCACATGCCCAAGGGCTTCAACTGCATAGCGATCTCGCGTGCCCGTTTGGGGTCGGCGGTAAAGGTGTCGTCGTCAAAGAACAGCTCTTTCATGCCGGGGAAGAGGCGTTTCATCTCTTTGACTTCGGCGATGACGTTTTCCACTGAGCGAGTGCGGTACGAATGGCCGGTCGTGACTTGTGGCCACAGGCAAAATGTACATCGTGCGGGACAGCCGCGCCCGGTGTAGAGCGAGACGTAAGGATATTGGCAGTACGGGCTGTTGTATTTACGGAAATCGAGGTCACGGGCGTAAATCTCGGTGACGAACGGCATGCTGTCGAGTTCCGCGCTGGTCATAGACGGGCGGTCGAGGTTGTGATGCACCTTGCCGTCTTTGCGGTAGCTAATCCCAAGAATACTGCTCCAGTCGCGGCCTTCGGCTACTTCTTTCATGGAGAAGTCGAACTCTTTGCGACCAGCGATGTCGATGGCTTCCGACGCCTTGAGGGTTTGTTCGGTCGCCGCTGTCGCATGTCCACCTACGAATGCAATCAAGCAATTGGGATTAGCCGATTTGATCATCTCCGCTGTGCGCACGTCCATGCGGAAGGATGGCGTGCTGGTATGGAGAACGACGAAGTCGTAGTCCTTGGCGATATCAACGGTCTGGACTTGGTTCAGCTTTTCCGGGGGGGCGTCGAGCACGCGGCTGTCTTTAATCATCCCGGCGGGATAGCACAGCCAAGTTGGATACCAGAACGACCACACCTCACGCGTTGCCTGATAGCGTGACCCCGCGCCACCATCGAAATTGTCGTAAGCCGGGGGGTTCAAGAACAACGTCCGCATGCCCATCTCTCCTTCCGTTCTTATCGCCACCCAGTTCCTTGAGTGTCCTAAGTTCGGGAAAACACAAAATTCTAAACGTGACTCGGCATTATACATACGAAGGCAGGGAAGGGAAGTATGAGGAGGAGAGGGCAATGATGCAGGCAGAATGCAGTAATGATGAGTGATGAATCAAAGTCGGACGACATTGCTCGTGCCTTCAGGTTCGCTGGTTTCGTTTCCCTTGAAGGCTTTGGTACCGTCCGCTATAGTGCCGCTGCTTCATGTTTGTGACAGCTGTCATTGTTGGATCGACGGAAGGCCTTTCTCCCCTTACACAGTTTGGGGGGATGTCTCTCGTCAAACGCGCGGTGCTCACTGCGCAAAAATCCGGAGCGCAGACCTGTTACCTCTACATTGCCAATGCTAGCCACGCTGTACAGCGCGAATTACAAGAAGACGCACGAGTCACGAGTCGCTTGATCTGGAACGAGGCTCCTGAAGATCAGACGACTGCTCATGACCTTGCTGCGGACTCGTGGCTTGTTTATCCACTAGAGACTATCTTTCGCCATCCGGCGGTCCAGCAGTTATTGCAGCACCCACCGCAACAGTTTCCTCTTGTCGTACAGGCGCACCCTGGAGACCCTCTTCTTGCGCTTGTTCCCGCACAAGATGGTCGGCGACTCTGTCAGGAGCTTGCCGCAGGAAAGAATCTGCACGACACGACTCTGATAACCGACTCCCGCACCCAATGGGCTTCCCCTCCGCCAGGGCAGTTTATCCGCCGGTTACAAAGCCTGACTGATGTGCCCGCGCTCGAACACGAGCTGTTGTGCTCGCTGGAGAATGTACGTGACGGTGTCGTCGATAGCCATCTCAATCGTAAGCTATCGCGACCCGTCACCCGCTGGTTCCTGCGCACGCCGATCTCGCCGAATCAAATTACGCTCCTTGCTGGGACAATGAGCTTGATAGGGGCGTGCTGCTTCTTGCCCGGTGGGTATTGGGGACCGGTCCTTGGTGCGCTCTTGCTTCAATGGTCAGCGGTCTTGGACTGCTGCGATGGAGAAGTCGCACGCATCAAGTTCATGGAGTCGCCGCTGGGCGACACGCTCGATATCATCTGCGACACTGTCGGTGCCCTCGCTATTTTTCTTGGTATGGGTGTGGCGCTGTGGAAAGATGGCGCATCCGAGTATGCGCTGTTGCTCGGCGGCGTGTTGGCATTGGGCGGGCTGCTTGCCTTTCCGCTAGTGACGTTAGCAGAGAAGACCGAGGCCGAAGGAATGCAACGCGGCGGTTGGGAAGACCTTGTGATCCAGAAAGTGCTGATTAGTCTGACCAATCGCGACTATTCCATCTTGATCCTCGTCTGTGCGTTGATTGGGCAGTTGCCTTGGTTTCTCTGGGGCGCAGCCGTTGGATCGCATGTGTTCTGGATGATATTGGCGTGGCTGCTCGCACGTTCGGGGCGTTTGGCTCTCGTGTACGCGGCCTGGGGGAGGAAGAGATGAAGACCTACCGAGCCGTTATTGTCGCCGGTGTTGTCGTTCTGCTCTTGGTGGCAGGAAAGAATGGGGTCTGCGCCCAAGAGAGTGCTTCGGAACCTCATCATCATCAGTCCGCAGCTACGGACGAAGCTGCCAAGGCGGTTGGCGAGCAACCTGCAAGCGGCCAGCACCATCATCATCGACCGGCAATCCTGCCACCAGATGAGGACCGAGCCTACTCCGAATGGAATCATCACATGGCCGGAGGGTTCGTGCTTTTAGCCGGGGCGTTTGCTTTGCTTGCTACGGTCAAAGGGCCGCGCTTCGCGTGGGCACGTTACGGCTGGCCCAGCCTGTTTTTTTTCTTGGGCGTCTTTCTCTTCGTGCGCCTCGATCCTGAATCGTGGCCGTGGGGGCCGCTGACGTTCTGGGAAAGTGTGACCGATGCCCAAGTGCTCCAACACATGCTCTTTATCCTGATCGTGCTGGGGATTGGCATCATTGAATGGCTGCGTGCCAAAGGGACGCTCACGCATCTCGCCTGGGCGTGGGTCTTTCCTTCGTTAGCGCTCTCGGCATCCGTCATGTTGTTTCTGCACAAACATGGAGAAGGGCCATCGGCCGAGAAGATTTATCTTCACCACTCGATCATGGCGACAGCAGGAATCGTGTCGATGGTGGCCAAAGTGTTCGACGATGCGCGTCTCTTCGATCATAAATTCTGCGGCTACCTGTGGACGATGCTCATCATGTTCGTCGGGGCCATGCTGTTGATCTACTCGGAATAATTTTTCCAGGGCATCAACGAGCCGGTCACGCGCACGATGACCGCGAGGCCAATCACGTTGTAGACGGCCTCGCGTAGTCGTTTGAGCGCCATAAGGGTGAACCCGACGCCATCGTCGAGACCCAGCAAGCGACATAAAAATATCCCGCCCGCTTCTTGTACGCCGAGTGCGCCGGGAATGACCAAACCAGCGGCGGTGATCGGCTGGACCATTGCTTCGATAATCACCGCGTCGGTCAGCGATACCGGCACGTTCATGAGGTACAAAAAGAACCAAATTTCCACTGCGCCCAACGCCCAGCCGAGAAAATGGTAGAACACGGAGACAAGAAAGCCTTGCCGCTGCCCGTTATAGAAATCCAAAAGATGACGGTCGATGTGTTGGGCGCGTTCTTGCCAAGCCGTTAGGCGCTGCCAACGTGGCAACACCCGCCGAAGCCTACGAACCACCATTCCTAGCAGTCCCTGCCGCTGCCAGCGCACCAATACCGCCGCGAATCCATAGGCAAGCGCGAGCAGCGGAATGAGCAGCCACCATCCTTCGCGTACCCAGCCGAGACGGTAGAGAAAGAGCGGCAGCCCCAGCAGAATAAAGATGACTTGCGAGATGGTGAGCGCGGTTTTCGCGGCGACTACCGAGGCCAGCCCGGCGTCGGTGCTGAGACCGTGAGAACGCAGGAGGTATGCTTTGACTGGCTCGCCACCGACATTGGCAGTCGGAGTTAAGTTATTGATCGCCTCTCCAGCGAGTCGTGCGAGCGAGATGCGCCAGATTGGTGCGTGCCGTGCTGGACTCGTGGGTGGAATAGCGTACGCCCAACCTTTAGCGTCGCACCATGCAATCCCCAGATAGGGCACGAGCACGAGCGGCGCGTTCCAACCTATCGTGCGCAAATGCGTGAGGATGTCACCGAAACCGACATTCCAGACGAGAAACGCGAGTAAGGCGACGCCGCCGAGCAAGGCAACGAGATGCAGACCCACCCGGCGCTGGGGCGGCGAATCCTGGCGGAGTTGAGTCATGGAGCTGTCGAAGGACGCGCCGAGAGAGATGATGATCTACGGCAAGAGGGTCTCATGGCTCCAGCAACCCGCGCAACGTCGCGAGGTTCTCTCGATCTTCGTGGCAGTCTGCGCTTTTCGGCGTTTCCAGACACATCGGCAACCCCCAGAAGCGCTGGTCGTTCATGAGCAGGCGGAAGGCGTCGAGCCCAAGAAACCCCTGGCCAATATGTTCGTGCCGATCCACGCGGCAACCGAGGTCTTTCTTGGCGTCGTTAATATGAAAGGCCACGAGTAAATCCAAGCCGATTGTCTCATCGAACTCAGCAAACGTGCGTTCATAGCCGTCTTGGGTGCGCAGGTCGTACCCGGCAGCGAAAGCATGTTCAGTATCAAAACAGACACGGAGTCGCTCCGGTGCCTGGGTGGCATCGATCATGTGCTGGACCTGATGAAACCGATACCCGAGGTTCGAGCCTTGCCCAGCGGTGATTTCGAGGGCGAGCTTGGTGATAAATCCAGCACAAGCTTTGTGCATCTCGTCGATCGAGCGAGCGATAGTCGCAATGCCAAGAGCTTCACCCGAGCCGACATGGGCACCGGGATGAGCAATAAGATACGGAATGCCGAGCACCTCACAGCGATGCATCTCGTCAATAAGGCCAGCGACCGACTTTTTCCGCAATGCCTCGTCAGGCGCAGCAAAATTGTAGAGGTAGGAGTCGTGCGCAACGACAGTGGTGATGCCGGTTGCGTGCTTGGCCGCATGGAAACGGCCAATTTCTTCCTCGCTCAGCGGCTTGCTGGCCCACTGACGGGAGGATTTGGTGAAGATTTGGATGGTGTCGCAGCCTGCGTCTTGTCCTTGGAAGAGAGCCTTATCCACGCCACCAGCGATGGACATGTGCGAGCCGAGCATCGGCCTGCGCGGGGTCGAGGTTTTTTTCGCCATGCGCACCCTTTATGGGAGCCATGCCTGAAGGTCAAGGACGAAGCTGCGCAGAGTTGCACGTCTCAAGGACGTGGGCCGAGGTTGCGATCCCACACATATTTTGCCACCGGAAGGAGCAGGATGCCGAGGACAACTGCCTCGATGGCGGTTGCGGTGTCGTTGTCTTGCCATGCAACTAAGCCTTGTTTCACGAGATAGACGCTGAAGATGAGTAATCCGACGGCAGTTGCTTTCATGATGACTCCTCGGGAGACAGAGGACGGAAGGCCGACGCGGTCGTCATCTGCCTTCCGCCGTTTACCTGTCGGTCACAGATCGTACCCGACTTCGCCATGCTCAGCGAGGTCGAGGCCATTGAATTCGTCCTCTTCGTTCACGCGCAGGCCTATCACACTGTCAATGATCTTTAGAAGGACGAACGAGACTATGCCGCAGTGGATGATCGTGTAGACGATAGCCATGGCTTGCACGCTGAGTTGGCGAGCAATGTTGAGATCTTGCACGCTGCCGCCGAACGTTGATGAAGCGAAGATTCCCACGAGCAAGGTACCAACTAAACCGCCTACTCCATGCACGCCAACAACATCGAGCGCATCGTCGTAGCCAAACTTGCGCTTGAGCGTCGTCGCCCCGACATAGGCGAGCAGCCCGGAGACGAAACCGATTACTAACGCACCGACCGGCCCAACGTTGCCGGAAGCCGGAGTAATCGCCGCCAAGCCGGCAATGGCTCCGGTAGCGAGCCCGAGTGCGCTGGGTTTGCCGACTTTGACGCTTTCAATCACCATCCATACCAGCGCTGCTACACAGGGTGAGATTTGCGTGACGACCACGGCCATGCTGGCTTGGCCATTAGCCGCCAGAGCACTTCCGCCGTTGAAACCGAACCAGCCGACCCTCAGCATGCCGGTGCCGGTCAGCGCCATCGTCATGTTGTGTGGTGGCATCGGGATGTCGGGATAACCTTTCCGCTTGCCGACGACGATGGCAGCGACGAGCGCCGAAACGCCAGCCGTGATGTGTACCACGATGCCGCCGGCGAAATCGAACACGCCCATATCGGCAAACAGCGCCCCGGTACCGCCCCATACCATGTGGCAGATCGGCAAATAGGCGAACACCACCCACAGCGCAGAAAACCACAACACGGCGGTAAATTTCATGCGTTCAGCAAATGCACCAATGAAGAGGCCTGGCGTGATAATGGCGAAGGTCAATTGAAAGACAAAGAACAGCGCTTCAGGAATCGTGCCTCGAAGCGTGTCTGCCGTCACACCGCTGAGGAAAGCTTTCGAGAGTCCACCGACGAAGGCGTGGAGCCCGACGACGCCTTGCTGCATGCCTGTCGAGTCGAAGGCGACGCTATAGCCGAAGACGGTCCAAATCAGAGTGACGATCACTGTCAGGGCGAAACACTGCATGTACAGTGACAATACATTTTTGCGCCGCACGAGACCCGCGTAGAACATGGCGAGTCCTGGGATCATCATGAACAACACCAATGCCGAAGCCACCAACACCCAGGCCGTGTCGCCAGCATTCAGTGCGTCTTCCGCACATGCCAAGCTTGGCAGACCTAAAGCCCCGAGTGTTCCGGACCAACGCACTAGCCCCTTACCGCGATAGGTAGTTTCCTCGTGCTGCATCGTGCCCCCTCCTCGAATTGAGATAATGCAAGCTGACCGAGGGTCGATATCAGCCAAGGCGAAAGAACGCAACTTGGGTGGTAGCGCGTCAGCGGGCGAACACGCACTGCATGTCTTGGAACGACTTGAATTCGAGGGCATTGCCGCTGGGGTCGTGGATGAACATGGTTGCTTGCTCGCCAGACTCTCCCCGGAAACGGATGTGGGGATGAATGAGGAATTTGACATCGTGCCGACGGAGTGTGTCCGCCAAGGTGTGCCATGCTTCCCACTCCAGGATAGCCCCGAAGTGTCGCACTGGAACGTTGTCGCCGTCCACCGGGTTCGCTGCTACGCCGCGTGCCTCCTGCGGAGAGAGGTGCGCGGTGATCTGATGACCGAAGAAATCGAAGTCGATCCACGCCTCACTCTCGCGTCCGACAGCGCAGCCCAGCAGCTCGACGTAAAAACGTCGTGTGGCGGCAAGATCGTTGACGGGGAAGGCAAGATGAAAACGAGGCATGGTCATGGGCAGTTCCTGTCGTGCGCGAGGAACGGTTGTAGTGACGGATGACAGACTCACGAGTTG
>SYOC01000298.1 GCA_005804965.1 Pseudomonadota bacterium | reverse complement strand
GATGACCAACGTGCCGTGCGCACGGGACTGGAGATCGTGGAGGCAGTTGGGCAAGTCGTGCTGCCAGGCTCTCGTGTCGCGGCTCCGCTGCAAGTGCGCATTGGTATCCACACTGGGCTGGTCGTCGTGGGGGACATGGGGGCAAGCGGTAAGCTCGAATATCTTGCTCTTGGCGAGACCCCTAACGTGGCCGCGCGTCTGCAAGGGTTAGCCACTCCGAATACTGTTGCCATCAGTGCGGCGACGGAACGGTTGACGCAGGGATATTTCGTGTTCGAGTCGCTCGGCGATCATGGGTTAAAGGGGCTCTCGCATCCTTTGCAGGTGTATCGTGCCGTGCGCGAAACTGGGTTGCGTAGTCGTTTGCAAGTGGCGCAACTTGCGGGACTGGCACCTTTAGTCGGACGAGGACGAGAAGAAGCGCTGTTGCGCGAGCGATGGGAGCGCGCCAAAACTTCTGGCGGCCAAGTTGTCCTCGTTGTGGGAGAGGCAGGGATCGGCAAGTCGCATCTCGTGCAAGCGCTGGTCGACCGCGTTGCCTCCGAGCCACACGCGCGACTCGATTTCCGCGGGTCGCCTTATTATCGCCATAGCGCGTTCTATCCGGTCGTGGATTTGTTGCAGCGGGCGTGCGGGTTTAAGCGAGGGGATACGCCTGCTGTCAAGCTCGAAAAACTTGCTGCTGCGTTGGCACCGTATTCTATTGATCGAGAGGAGACCGTGCCGTTGTTCGCTGCGCTGCTCGCTGTCGCGCCGTCGTCTCCGCCGTTGGCATTAACGCCGCAGCAACAAAAGCAGAAAACTCTTGATGCTGCGCTGAAAGTGCTACTCGCGGTTGCCGACCAGCAACCGTTGCTCTTGATCGCGGAAGATTTGCATTGGATCGACCCTTCGACTGTGGAACTGCTCGGCATGCTGATCGAACGCCTTTCTTCGGCACGCATCCTGGCCGTGTTGACGTTCCGTCCGGAGTTTGTGCCGCCGTGGCCGCCGAGCGCCACGCTGGTCACGATGAAAGTTGAACGCTTGCCGCAACCGGACGTTGAAGAAATGGTCAGCAAAGTGACACGTGGAAAAGCGTTGCCTCCGGCTGTGCTTCGACAAATCGTGACGACGACCGATGGCGTACCATTATTTGTTGAAGAGCTGACCAAGATGGTGATCGAGTCCGGTCTTTTGCAAGAAAAAGATGGCACGTATCAATTGGTCGGTCCGCTTGGACCCTTGGCGATTCCGGCGACACTGCACGATTCGCTCATGGCTCGACTGGATCGTCTGTCTACAGTCAAAGAAGTGGCGCAGGTCGGTGCCGCCATCGGTCGCGAGTTTTCTTACGAAGTGTTACGTACTGTCGCCTCGGTTGAGGAAGCAACGCTGCAACGCGAACTCGACCGACTAGTGGAAGCAGAACTGTTGTATCGTAGCGGTACCCCGCCACATGCCACCTATATCTTTAAGCATGCTCTGATTCGCGAGGCTGCTTATCAATCGCTCCTGAAAAGCACCCGCCAACAGTACCACCTCCGCATCGCGCAAGCCTTGCTTACTTACTTCCCTGAACTGCGCGGAGTACAGCCGGAACTGCTTGCGCACCACTATACTGAGGCTGGCCTTTTGGATGAAGCGTACGAGTGTTGGGCAGAAGCCGGGCGGCAGGCCGCCAAGCGTTCGGCCAATACCGAAGCGATTTCCCATCTCTCGCAGGCGCTGCACGCGCTGGAAGGTGTGGAAGATACGCCGGACAATTGGCAGAAAGAATTGAACGCGCGTCTGGCTTTAGGTGCATCGATCATCATGACGAAGGGATATGCTGCGCCGGAAGTCGCCCACACCTATGCCCGTGCGTGGGAGTTGTGTCAGAAGATTGGTGACAGTCCCCTCCTGTTTCCAGCGCTGGCTGGACTATTCAGATTTTATGTTGCGAAGGCGGAACTCTCCATTGCCCACGACCTCGGCGAGCAAGCGCTCCGCCTAGCAGCAAAGGGCGACGAGCCGATTTTTCGCATGGCCGCGCACATCATGCTTGGCAGTGTGGCGGTGCTGCGCGGCGAGTTCCCCACTGCGCTCGGGCATCTTGCGCACATCGACGAGTTGTACGATTTTCGTGATCACCGCTCGGTCGTACTGATGTATGGAGACGACCCAGGCTTAATCGGACTGACACAGTTGGGACTGACTCGCTGGTATCTCGGGTATCCCGAGCAGGCTAGGCAGGCGATGCACCGCGCCTTAACGTTGTCAGAACAGTCGAATATTCCGTACATTCTTGCCAATACCTACGGCTTTGCTTCGCAGTTCGCTTTCTACATGCGTGATTGGGCTATGGCGCTCCGCATGGCGGAGGCGCTGCTGGTTCTTGCCGATGATCATGATTTTGAATTTTGGAAGCGCGAAGGTCCGCTACTGCGCGGAAGCGCTTTGAGCGAGCTGGGCCGAGAAGAAGAAGGTATCCAATTGCTTCGCGAGAAGTTGTCGCAGGCCGACGTAGCGGCCTCGGAGATGGGTCGTCCGCGTTTTCTTTCGGTGCTTGCTGCCGCCTATGGCAAACGTGGCCAGCTTGAAGCCGGGCTGGCTCTGATGGACGAAGCCCTCGCTACCGTGCAGCAAAGCAGCGTGCATATGCACGAAGCGGAACTGTGGCGGATTAAAGGTGAGCTGCTCCTGCAGTTGCGTGCAAGATAATGTTCCAGCCGGCATGGCACTGAGCCTTGGCGAGGTTGGTTGCGGCTCTGTACCTCCTCGGTTACGTTGGTCCAGAATTTTACAGGTAGGGAGTAGACACTCATGGAAAGAAAGCCCACGCGGGCGGTGCGGATTGGGAAAGTGCAGGTTGGCGCTGGTGCGCCGATTGTCGTGCAGAGTATGTGTGCGACGAAAACGACGGATATTGATGCGACCGTGGCCCAGGTTCATCAACTGGACAAAGCCGGTGCTGGCGTTGTTCGTATCGCTGTGGATAACCCGAAAGAAGCCGCTGCACTCAAAGAGATTCGTGCGCAAACAACCGCGACGCTTTCCGTTGATCTCCAAGAAAACTACAAAATGGCGGAGCTGGTTGCCCCCTACGTCGATAAGATTCGCTACAACCCTGGGCACCTGCACCATATCGAGAAGAGTAAGACGATCCAGCAAAAGGTGGCGTGGATCGTTGATATTGCTCGTGTACACGACGTGGCCCTACGCATTGGCGTGAATTGCGGCTCGGTGGCCCCAGCCTTTCTCGACAAATATCCCGGCGATCAAATGGAAGCCCTCATCCAATCGACGCTTTATCATTGTCAGCTCATGGAGGACTTGGGCTACGACCGTTTCGTCGTGTCGATGAAAGACTCTGATCCTGACAAAGTGATTGAAGCTAATGCTCGCTTCGCCAAGGTCCGACCGGATGTACCGATTCATCTAGGGGTGACCGAAGCCGGCTTGCCGCCCGACGGTATCATCAAGAGTCGTCTTGCCTTTGAGAAACTGCTGGCCGACGGGATCGGCGATACCTTGCGCGTGTCCTTAACACTGCCTAACGACAAGAAGCACGAAGAGGTGACAGCGGGCTTTCAGATTATCGAAGATGTCGAAGCTGGCCGCTTTGTTTCTGTGCCGAACTTTGGCAAGGGCATGAACATCATTTCCTGCCCAAGCTGCTCGCGGGTGGAGAACGAGAAATTCGTCGAGCTGGCGCAGCAAGTGAAAGAGATGACGACTTACGCGAAGGATCACAAGATCACGATCGCGGTCATGGGTTGTCGCGTGAACGGCCCGGGTGAGACTGACGATGCTGACCTCGGACTCTGGTGTGGTCCGACTACCGTCAACCTCAAAAAGAAGAGCGTGAAGGTCGGGAATTTTGGCTACGATGTCGTGCTAGGGCGGTTGAGGAAGGAACTGGATGCGCTGATTGCCGAACGGGCATGATGAACGACAAGCAACGAGAAAATACCGCGAAGTATCTCTACGACCTCAGCAAGATCGTTTTTACGTTCACGGTGGTCGCGAATGCTGTTTCGGAGAGGTTCAGAGCCGATGTTTTTTGGCTTGGACTCAGCGCTGCCGCTCTCTTGTTTGCTTTGGCTTATCTTTTAGACCGGGGAGGCAAAAAATGAATGAGATCGCAATCCTTTGGATTATTCTCATTGTCGGCAGTTTGATTGGTATCGCTTGGCAACTGTACTCGCAAAAAAAAGCCAAATGAACCCTATCTTTGAGAGCAAACGCCGACAAAACAAGCTCAAGCCCTTGTCTGACGCCATCGGCGATCTTGTCCACGACGGCGATGCTGTGGCCATGGGTCTGTGCCTGGAGTCGCTCATTCCTTTTGCGGCTGGCCATGAACTGATTCGTCAGGGTAAACGTAGCCTGACGCTTATTGGCCCAATCTCCGACATTCTTTTCGACCAACTGATTGGAGCCGGGTGTGTCTCCCAAGTGATTGCTGCCTGGGTGGGCAACGTCGGTGCGGGTCTGGGGCACAACTTCCGCCGTGCCATAGAGGACGGCATTCCGCAGCCGCTGACGATGCACGACCACTCGAACTTTACTCTCGTCTTGGCTCTGAAAGCCGCAGCGATGGGAGTACCTTTCTTACCCACGCGCACCGCCAGCGGTAGCGATATCGTCAAAGACGAGACTTCCTTTCGCCAAGTGGCCTGTCCTTTTACCTCCGAACGATTGACTGCCGTCAAAGCTGTAGTGCCAGATGTGGCGATTCTGCATGTGCAGCGAGCCGACTGCTTTGGCAACGCGCACCTGTGGGGTAACTTGGGTGCGGCGGTCGAGGCGGCGTATGCTGCTGAGCGGGTGATGCTCACTTGCGAAGAAGTCGTGGAGCGATCCGTGATTGTGGCCGATCCCAACCGCACGCTCATTCCTGGCATGCTCGTTGATGCCGTCGTGCACGCGCCTTTGGGTGCCCACCCTTCGCCGGTGCAAGGATTCTGGCAACGCGATGGCGATTCGTTTCTCCGCTACCACGAACGCTCGCGCAAACGCGATGATTTTCTCGCGTGGCGTGACGAGTGGATCACGGAGATCCCTGACCGCGCAGCCTATCGAGCAAAGTTAGAGGCCGAGGTACTCAATCGCCTTGCCATGAGAAATGCCTAACGAGTCCCGAGCCACGAACTACGAGCAACGACCATGAGCGAGTCTTTTTCCACCCGTGAAATCATGATTGCCGCTGCTGCCCGTGAGATTTGCGACGGCGAAGTCGTGTTTGTCGGCATGCGGCTGCCGCTTGTGGCTTTTGCGGTGGCCAAAGCTCTGCATGCGCCAACAGCTATTGGCGTATTCGAGAACGGTGTGCTGCGTGACCGAAGCGCGACGCAGCCGATTGTGACGATGAGCGATCCGCCGAATCTTGACGGGGCGCTGGCCTGCACCGGACTCTTGGAGGTCATGTCGCTCCTGCAACGTGGTCGCATCGACCTTGGGTTTATCGGCGGCGCAGAAATTGACCGCTTCGGCAACTTGAATACCACGCTGACACAAGGCGTGCGTTTGCCTGGCAGTGGTGGCGCGGCAGACATCGCTTCGTTTGCCTGTCGCACGGTCATCATCATGATGCATGAGCAGCGTCGGTTTCAGGAGCAGGTCTCATATCGTACCTCGCCGGGTTATGGAAACGGTGCAGATTGGCGTACACGAATCGGCTTGCCGGGTGGGGGGCCGAGTAAGGTCGTGACTTCGCTCGGTGTGTTTGGGTTTACGGCGGAGGGGGAGATGCAGTTGGAGTCGCTGCATCCTGGCAGCAGCCTTGACGACGTACGTGCCAACACTGGCTGGCCGCTGCTGATCTCTGCAGACGTTGGAGAAACACGTGCTCCTAGTATAGAAGAAATCCAACTCATTCGCCGGTTCGATACGTTGGGCTAACCCAGAGTGCGCGACATTCGTACACTTTAAGCCGTTCCCTTTCGCGGATGTCATTCTGAGCGTAGCGAAGAATCTCATGAAACGACGGATGCCTGGCGAGATTCCTTGTCACTGCGCTCCTCGGAATGACATCCCTCAGGCTCCTCTGTAGAGATTACTAGCTCGCGAGAAACTTCAGCAGTGCCGCGTTGACTTCCTCCGGCTCTTCCTGATGGACGAAGTGTCCGGCGTCGGGAATCACTACTGTCTGTAAACCTTTGGAGAAAAACTGCTCCATACCCTCGGCGAGTTCTCGACCGAGACAGCCATCTTTCGCACCGTGAAAATACAGGGTTGGCACGTTGATCGGGACGGTGAAAAGCTTTTCCTGAATCGCTGAGAGGTCGGCAACGTGGTTGGCCGGATTCAGCATGTGGCGGTAATAGCCCACAGCGGCTTGCAGGGTGCCGGGTTGCCGGAAGGTTGCTTTGAGCGAGGCCATCTCTTCTGCTGGATAGGCCCATCCTGGCGACCAGTCTTGCCAGATGCGTTCAAGGAATGCGTAGTCATTGAGCGCGACCGCCTCTTCAGCAAACGGCATCTGAAAGAAAAACATATACCACGAACGGCGTTGTTGTTCTGGATTGGTAACAAACGCGGAGAAGATCGCCGAGGGAAAGGGCACGGCGGCGGTGATGAGCTTACTGACCTTTTCTGGTGCGATGGTTGCCGCTCCGTAGGCTGCGGCTGCGCCCCAATCGTGGCCGAAGACAATTGACGGTTGCCCTGCGAGCGCCTCAATCAAGGCAATGACATCTTGCGACAAGGCCGCCAACTGGTACGGACCGTTGGTGGGATTGTCAGTCGGGGCATAGCCGCGCAGGTATGGCGCCACGACGCGATATCCAGCGGCTGCCAGCGCCGGAAGCTGATGACGAAACGAGCGGGCGTGGTCGGGAAATCCGTGCAAACAGAGCACCAACGGACCTTCGCCCATTTCCAGATACTGAAAGTTTAGACCATTGGCTTTGACTGAGCCAGTTTTGAAGGGGTGCATACACGAGCCTTTCTCATCGGGGTCGTTGTTTTCATCTTCCACGTTTCACGCGTGAGGCAACCTCACGATATTCCGATATGAGGCTTTCAGGTCAAAGTCTTTCGCTGCCGAATAGAACACATTCACACAAATGACCTCTTCGACCACGTGCTGGTATGCGGCAATGCGGCGGCGGCATTCTTCAGGGGTACCGGCAATAGTGACGCGGTCGAGGACCTCATCCGTCATAGCCTCGGCAGCATGCTGGAGCTTGCCCTCCGGCATATATTTCTTGGCGGCATCGGCTGCAGAAGAGAAGCCATGCTCGCGCAGCATGAAGTCGTAGTAGGGGTGGGGGAGGGGATGAAACAGACGGCAAATCGCTTCGCGTGCTGCTTGCCGGGCTTGTTCACGATCCTCTGAGACCGACACGAACCCGGCCATCAAGAAGCCGAGGGCATTAGGGTCCCGCCCAGCCTCTGCTGCCGCAGTGCGCACCCGTGGCTGTAGCACGTCGCGGATGTACTCCACTGAGGTGATGGCACCGATGGCCACACCGTCGGCGACCTGCCCTGCCACTTGGACCATTTTCGGAAAGATCGCAGACAGATAGAGGGGGATGTGGGTGCGTAACGGCTGTACGGCTGGGACCCAATGCATACGGTGGAGTTTGCCTTCGTAGGCGACGGTTTCGCCAATGCGCGCCTGAACGATGCGGCGCAACACCGTCACATATTCGTGCATTTTTCGGTACGGTTCTTTGTGGGGAATACCTTGCCACTCTTCGTTGATGTGGCGGTTACCACTCCCAATGCCGAGCACGAGCCGCCCGCCTGACAATTCGTCCAAGTCGATAGCACTCATACCGGTAAGCAGAGGGCTGCGGCCATAGGCATTGAGTACATAGGTACCAAGTCGGATGCGCTGAGTTGCCATGGCTATCGCGGTGAGTGGTACGAACCCGCTACGCCAAGCTTCTGTCACGTACACTGAGTTGAACCCGGCAGCTTCTGCTTCGACACTCAGGCCTACGATGTCTCGGACGGTCATGCCGCCGCCAGGAAAAATTAAGCCATATCCCATGCCATTGCCCTCGCTCTTGCTTCTGTTTCGTTGTCCCTTTCTTTATCCGTCTCACCGGCTAGAGTGCAATGGCACGAGGCTCAGTATTTTCTCAAGGAGGGTATATGGCGACTGAAGATCTCAAAATAGAAGTGCGCAACCGCGTCGGTATTCTGACGCTCAACCGCCCGGACAAATTGAACGCGCTGACGCCAGCGATGGGTGTCGCGGCGGTAGCGGCCTTACGCGACTTTGCCACGAATCCAGACGTGGGTGCAGTGGTGCTGACTGGCACCGGGCGCGGCTTCTGTGCCGGCGGCGACGTGTCGGCGATGCACAACCGTAATGAACTAGGTGCCGGCGGGGCGACATATGAGCAACGGGTAGATCGACTGCAGGACGGGCATGCTTGGCCGTGGCTGCTCTACTCCATTCCGAAAGTGACCATTGCGGTCGTCAACGGTGCGGCGGCTGGTGCCGGGCTGGGGTTGGCGTTGTCGTGCGACTTGCGCATTGCCTCAGATCAAGCGCGGTTTGGCACGGCCTACGCGCGTGTCGGCTACGGTGGTGATTACGGCGTGACGTGGCAGTTGACGCAACTGGTCGGTCAGGCGAAGGCGAAAGAGTTGTTCTTTTTGCCCGACATGATTTCTGCCGATGAAGCCCTGCGTGTGAACTTGGTGAACCGAGTTGCTCCGCATGAGAAGTTGTGGGATGAAGCCATGGCGATGGCTGAGCGCATCGCTTCCGGCCCCCTCGTGAGCTACCGCTACATGAAAGCCAACATCAACCTCTCGACCACGGTGGATTTTCGCACCATGCTGGACCGCGAGGCCGAGACGCATAATCGCTGCGGTCTGACCGAAGATCATCAGGAAGGCGTGCGGGCTTTTATCGAGAAACGGCCGCCACAATTTCGCGGGCGCTAATGGTCAGTGGTAGCTAATCTTGACCGTATCGAGATAGGAAAAGAGCTCGCCCATACAGCGGCGGATCGTGGAGCTATCGGAGCGGAGCGCCGCGCTTTCTATGACCGTACCGATCTCGGTGATGGTGGGAAAGCCAAACATCCCGCCAGCACCGCGCATAGCGTGGCCTTTCGCTCGAATCGTGTCGTAGTCACACTGTTCGAGTGCGGCAAGAATATGTGTACCTTCGTCGCGCTGTGACGTGAGATAGGTGGGAATAATCTGCTGGAATTCCGCAGGCACCTGGGCAATAGCTGGGTTGCTGGCTGCGGTTGCCGATGTGGTCGCTTGCTCTTGATGGCAATGAGAAACTTGGGACAGGTACGAGCGTACAACCGCGAGGAGCACTTCTTTTTTGATGGGTTTGACCAAATGCTCCGTGCATCCGGCGGCCAAACTCTTTTGCTGCTCTTCTTTGAGGGCATAGGCCGTGAGCGCAAGAATCGGCACAGGCGTACGTTGCTGTTTGTGTTCCCATTGACGGATGGCGCGGGTGGCGGAGTAGCCGTCCATGACCGGCATCTGCATGTCCATGAGCACGAGGTCGTAGCGTTGCGTTTGGAATTTGCGGAAGGCGATATCGCCATTTTCTGCGAGATCCACCCGATAATCTGGGTGGCGGAGATACGCCTGGAAGATCACCCGATTGTCCGGCATGTCTTCCGCCAGCAGAATATGAAACGCCTGCCCCTGTTCTTGTTGCTGGGGGGGAGCATGGCCATTCGCATGGGATGGCGGAGCTGAGTGTAGTTCTGCTGTCGTCTCGTCGGTGAGGCCCTCTGCGCGGAATGGCAGTGAGAAAAAAAAGCGACTCCCTTGCCCCTCCACGCTTTCGACGTAGAGTTGGCCGCCCATAAGCCTCACCAGTCGTTGTGAGATCGATAAACCCAAGCCGGTGCCGCCGTATTGCCGGGTGATCGAAGAGTCGGCTTGGGTGAAACTTGCAAAAATGCTCTCAATTTTTTCTTGAGGGATGCCGATCCCAGTATCGCGGACGGAGAAAGTGATCGAAGAGGTATGGGCAGAGCCGTCAAGCTGCGGCAACGAGCTGAGCGTTCTTGCTGGCGATTGGTGTTCGACCTCCACTTCTACCCCGCCATGCGTGGTAAATTTGATGGCGTTCCCAATGAGATTCACGAGTACCTGACGGAGCCGGAACGGATCACCGATGAGCTGCGGCGGGATCGCAGAAGGAAGCCGAGACGTTAACGTGAGATGCTTGGCTTGGGCGCGCGGCATGAGCATGTCGAGGGTGTCTTGTAGCAACGCGGCCAAGTTGAATTCGATGGCTTCGAGTTCAAGTTTTCCTGCTTCGATTTTTGTGAGATCAAGGATGTCATCAATGAGCGTGAGCAACGTGTTGCCGGCTGTTTTGAAGATGCCGACGTATTTCTGCTGTTCGAGGGTAAGGGGGGTATCTTCCAGAATTTCTGCCATGCCGAGAATCGCGTTCATGGGCGTGCGAATCTCATGGCTCATGTT
>SYOC01000297.1 GCA_005804965.1 Pseudomonadota bacterium | reverse complement strand
TTGCCATGGTCGACATGCCCCATGATCGTCACCACCGGCGGGCGCGACTCTAACTTTCCATCACCTTCTTCTACTTCGTGGCCAACTTCGAGTGCCGCTTCAACATCGAACGCAACGTTCTCCACGGTGTAGTCGAAATCTCCAGCGACGAGGGCTGCGGTTTCCGCATCCAGTACCTGATTAATCGTCGCCAGCACCCCGAGTCCCATCAGACGCTTGATCACTTCCCCGGCTTTCACACCGATTTGTCGCGCCAAGTCGCCCACAGTCACAACTTCAGAGATGCGAATGACGCGCTTGCTCGCCCGAGGCGTCGTAATCTCGGTTTGCCGTTGTTCTTTCCCCGGCATTTGCATGCGCCGCCGTTTGTTCGCACCACCACCACGAACGACTTTCACTTCTCGTTCTTGGGGCTCGGCAGCCTCAGGTTTCTGAATGACTTTGCGCTTCTTCGGTCGCTGTTTATTGGCAACACTGGCGGCATCGCCAACAGCTTCAACGGACGGCGGTCGCATGGCGGGGGCCGGAGTCGGCGGAGCGGAAGCAGGGGATGGAGTTTGCGGGCGTACGCGAACCTCGGGAGGGCGTGGCCGAGGTTCCGAGGCCTCACGTAATTTCCCCAGGTCAATACGCCCGAGAATGCGCGGTCGCGCTGGGGCTTCGGACACCAACGCAGAGGAAGGGGAAGATGGCGACGTCGGTCTGTGCTCAACCGGCGGCCGGACTACCGATGGACTCTTCGCCATCGTAATTGGAGCAGCTTGGACAGGCAAAGGAACGGATACCTCAACTTTCTTAGCTACAGGAGACAGCGGTTCACTCTTCAGGATGACAGGAGCCTCTGGCGGTTGCGTTTGCTCGTCGCTCGTTAATGCGCTGACTTCTACCGGCATGGGACGAGGCTCTTGCTCCACTTCGACGGGCATGGGCGGCAATGAACTTTCAACCGGCAGTACCGGTATCGACTCCACCTCTTGGCTTTCGTCTACAGAGGAGAACGCTTCGACGAACGGAACCTCTGGCACAGAAGGAGCCAAAGGGGCAGGCCTAGAGAGTGACACCGACGGTGGAAGTTCAGGAACAGCAAAGGAGGACTCAACCTGAGGAAGGTCGAAGAACAGCGCTGAGGGTGAAGAGAACGGCTCGGTGACACTCTCCATGGCAAGTGGACTCTCTTGCTGCTCCTCACGAGCTAGCTCCGCCACCGGGGCCTCTTCTTCGTGAAGGACAGTGCGTGTGGAGCGGCGACGAATCGTTGTCGAACTCAGTCGGCTTTCCCGTACCTCTTCACGCGCCGTAATGACGTGCTCACTGGCCTGGTCCACTTCCGTGACGACGCGCTCTGCGACAAGACGCACTTGTCCAACGATAGGCTGGGCATCGGATTGGGTAGTGTCAGGTTGAACGAGCGCAATCTCCCGTTCCGAGAGGGTACTCTGGGCCTTCTTTCCGGTCAGACCGAGTTCCTCAAGTCTGGCAATCAAAGCATGGGTCTCCATGCCCAAGTCTTTCGCCAGTTCGTGAACGCGCTTGTTACGTGCCATAGAACCTCACCTTTTTATGACGATAATGTGGCGCTACGTTCGATGTGAGCGAGGTAACGCAGCCGTATTTCTCGCGGCACCACGGCTCGTAACGAACGCACGAACCCAGCCCGCGCTTTAGCAAAGGCGTGCATGCACGCCGGACGATGATGCAAATAGCCGCCACGGCCACGACTCACACCAGCCACCAGGGCGCCATCCTCGCTCAGCGAGAACCGCAACAACTGCACCTGACTGTCACGTTGTCCGCACCCCACACAGGTACGGGTCGGTCCAATCCCTCTCATACCCTATTCCTGCGCAGCAGCCTCCAGCTCTTCGGTCGCTGGAAGTTCAAGCACTTCTTCGACGAGCGGTTGCTCTTCAATCGCTCGCGCTTGAGCTTCGAGGTGGTCCTGTGCAGCTTGGAGAACGGCTGAGGCTTTCTCAGGGCCGATCCCTTCGATTTCTATGAGCGTATCAAGGTCGGCAGTCGCGACCTCTTCAGGAGATTTGAAACCATTCTGATACAACAGCTCTGCCGTCATGGCACCCAATCCAGCAATGCTGCTCAGTTGCGCTAAGGCACGCGAGTGCTCGACCTCAACTTCGGCCTCGGAGCGGACATCAAGCTTCCAGCCCGTCAGGCGCGAGGCCAGACGAACGTTCTGACCTTTCTTGCCGATCGCGAGCGAAAGCTGGTCATCGGGCACAATGACTTCCATAGCATGGTCGTCTTCATCGAGGATGATCTTCGACACCTTCGCGGGCAGCAACGCACGGCATACATATTCGGCGGCATCCTGTGTCCACGGCACGATATCGACACGCTCACCGCGCAGCTCTTGCACGACGGCCTGCACCCGGGTGCCTTTCATGCCGACACATGCGCCGACCGGGTCAACGTCTTGATCCGTCGAATGCACCGCGATCTTGGCACGGCTACCAGGCTCGCGTGCTGCACCTTTGATCTCGACGATGCCTTCGTACACTTCTGGGGCTTCTTGCTCGAACAGTTTAATCAGGAATCCAGGATGGGTGCGGGAGAGAATGATCTGCGGGCCTTTATGCGACATTTCGACGTCAACGATATAGGCACGGATACGGTCCCCTTGGCGATACCGCTCCCAAGGAATTTGCTCTTTTTCTGGTAAGACTGCGTCCGTGCGCCCGAGGTTGACGATGATATTCTTCTTTTCTACGCGCTGGACAATCCCAGAAAAGAGTTCACCTTTGCGGTTCTTAAATTCGTTGTAAATTAACTCGCGCTCGGCCTCGCACACTTTCTGAATGACGCTTTGTTTCGCCACTTGTGCGGCAATGCGACCAAACGCAGCAGCGGGGAGTTTGCTCAGCAATTCATCATCAACTTCAGCTTCCGGGTCCATCGTGCGTCGGGCCGTCTCACGGTCAATTTCGGTTTCTGAGTCCGTAACCTGCGCAACGACGGTCTTAATCTCGAACAATTCGACTTCGCCAATGTCGGGATTAAACTTCGCTTCGACACGCTTCTGTCCAAACGTCCGTTTGGCTGCGGACAGCATGGCACTTTCGAGCGCCTCAATGATGACGCTTCGGTCCATCCCCTTTTCTTTACTCACCTGCTCAATGACGCGGTTGAGGTCTGACTGCATATGCCTTTCCTCTCGCTTAGCGCTGCGCACCTTTTCTTTTTACCCCGACAGAAGGGAATTCGTATTCGGTCATAGCCTTTTTCACATCTTCCAAGGGAAGCCACACTTCTCCAATATCTCCGTCACAGATGCAGACGCGATCCTCTTCGACCTGGTCTAAGCGTCCGACGAACGTCCGCCGCCCCTGCCACAAATTCTTCGTTTGAATGCGGGCGCGTTGCCCGAGATAACGCCGGTAGTGGTCGGGGCGTAGGAGCGGGCGATTCACCCCCGGGGAAGAGAGTTCCAGACTGTAGCGCCAGGGCATAATGTCATGGACATCAAGCAGGTCGCTCAGTTGTCGGTGCACTCTCGTGAGGTCGTCTAAAGACACGCCGCCGTTACGCTCAAGCATCAGGCGAAGGACCCAGCGTCCGCCTTCTTGCCGAAGATCGGCCGCCCACACTTCCATCCCCTCTTCTTCCGCTACAGGAACGGCAAGAGCTTCAAATTGTCGGAGGATCTCTTGGGTCGTTGTTTGCATCCTGAAAAAAAAAGTGGGCGTTCAGCCCACTTTTCTTCGTTACGCCTGCCTCACACTAGACAATCCCCGTTTGGGGCGCAAGGGGCAGGCTCTTATTTTTTTACGAAGCGGCTTCTTCCGTCAGATCGTGGAGCGTCAACAGTTCAACCAGCTGATACGTCCGTTTGCCCTGCGGGGTCACCACTTCCACTTCATCGCCCACAGCTTTGCGCAACAACGCTTGCCCGATCGGCGAATGGAGCGAAATATGCCCAGCCGACGGCTCGACCTCTTCAGGAAACACAATCTGATACTCGCGAATCACTCCGTCATCGGCATCTTCAAGTTTGACGCGGCTGCCGTAGGCCACCATATCCCTGGGGATGCTCGACAGATTGTACAGCGAAAGCTGCCGCATGCGCTCTTCAAGCTGAGCAATGCGTGCCCGCACAAAGTCTTGCCGCGCCCGCGCCGCCTCATATTCAGCGTTTTCACTCAAATCGCCGTGCGCAGCCGCTTCATGCAAATCTCTCGGAATGCGGACGTTCAGTTCGTGATACAGCTCGTCGAGGTCTTTCTTGAGCCGTTTGACGATTGGCAGTTCCATGACTCCCCGTTCCTTTGGCAACACGCCGGTTTGCACTTGTCCATAAACACGACGGGGGATGGCTATGCGGAACGCCACCCCCCGTTGCGTAGTAGTGCTCGCTTCTATTTAGGCGGTCAAAATATGAATCGTGCAGGCGGACCCGAGTCCGATGACGTGAGCCATTCCCGCCTTTGCGCCTTCAACTTGGCGGCCTCCGGCTTGGCCGCGCAGATGCGTCACCACTTCGTAGATATTGGCCACACCAGTCGCACCCAGCGGATGCCCCTTGGATAAGAGGCCGCCGCTCGCGTTGACGGGAATGTCACCACCAATCGTAGTACGTCCTTCGTCAATCATGCGCCCGGCTTCGCCCTCACCACAGAGTCCCAAGTTTTCGTAGTGCAGTAATTCCGCCGTGGCAAAACAGTCGTGCAGCTCAACAAGGTCCAAATCCTTGGGTCCGAGTCCCGCCTTCTCATAGGCTTGCTTCGCCGCGTTCTTCGTCAGCGTGTTGACGTCGGGCATGGTCAGGTCCCGTTCGGTGTACGGGTCCGAAGTGAGGATTGAGCACGCCACTTTGATCGGCTTGGTCGTAAATTGTTTGGCCTTTTCTGCTGAGACCAGAATGGCAGCTGCTGCACCATCGCCCGTCGGGCAACACATATAGAGGGTGTTGGGATACGCGACCATGCGTCCTTTGACTACGGCATTGAGATCGACCTCGACCCGATACTGCGACAACGGATTGTGTACGGAATGCTTATGGTTTTTCACCGCGACTTTGGCGAACTGCTCAGCCGTGGTGCCGTATTTGCGCATGTGCTCCACACCAGCTTGGCCAAAGATCGCCGGCATGAGTCCACTGCCAAGCACCCCTTCCACACTCTCGCCACCGCTGCGTGCGCCGCCGCCGAGCAGGCCCATTTTGCCCATCTGCTCGACACCAACAGCCAACGTCACATCATACATCCCCGAGGCGACGCCGATGTACGCTTCACGAAAAGCAGTGGAGCCAGTGGCACAAGCATTCGCGACATTGAGCGCGGGAATACCGGTTTGACCAATCTGTTGGAGAATGCGCTGCGCATTCATCGCGTTGGCTTGGAACAAGTTGCCGCAGACGAACATTTCTACATCTTTGATGGACATGCCAGCATCTTTCAGCGCCAGCACTGCAGCATCAGCGCCAAGCTGAGGGACATCCTTATCTGGATAGCGGCCAAACTTGATCATGCCTACGCCGAGTACATATACCTCTCTCATGGTCGTCTCCTTTGCTGTTCGCTGAACGTGGCTCAATTGTGGCTGGGCTTAAAAAAGAATGCGACGATTTCGATGGTTTCTTCGGCTCCTTCAGCATTCTTCTCTCTACGCTCACGTACCGTGCGCGTCACCATTTCCAGGGGCATGCCGAAAGGAAGCTTCGCCGGGTCGGGTTCGACGTCAATGAGGTTGCACCGCACGCTGACCCCTTCGGGAAGGTCAACAATGGCAGACACATAAGGAACCGGGACGCCGGGAACGGATTGGTGAATAATAGAGTAGACGTATAAGGAACCACGGTCACTCAGGCGGACATCTTGCAGAGGCTCGGTCGAAGTGCATTTGCTACAGCCGACGCGATTTTCACCCAGATAGTGCGCATTGCATACCTGACAACGATAGCCTGCGAGATACGGCTTCTCGCTTGGGTCGCTGGGCAACCGCAAGAATTCGATAATGGGGCGTTGCTTTCGTAGTTCCGAGCTTCCCTCAGCAGCCATGACACGTTCCTTTCTCTGTCCCTGCGCAGGCTGAGGTACCAATACCTGAGCAAACCCAACGTGACAAGCCCTGAAAAGCGTAGAAAGGTGCCTTGTCCTCACAGGGGAGCAGGCAAAGAGAACGATACTGGATTCCAGCTTCCGCTGGAATGACGAAGCCTCTGCGTCTGTCATTCCGGGCAAGCGCAGCGCGACCCGGAATCCAGTCCGCTGAGTGAAAGCTATCCGCTACCGTTTATCCACCACATCCACCACGACATCCGCGCCAAGAGTGTTGTCCGGCTTCTTCGCCCCACAGCCGCGATCCTTCAGCATGCCGTCAGGATTGGGCTCGACCCGCCACGGTGGCGCTACCGCGTGCGGACAGGTGTCGTCAAGGGAGTCGGTATCCCCGTTCCCATCCAGTTGGCTATGGTCGATGGTGGCCACGAGCCGATAATCCGCGTGTGACACGGTCTTGGTGCTCTTCAGCGGATCGGGCACGCAGTCCGGATCGAACGTGACCTCGAAGGCTACAGAGAATTTCTTCTTCGCGCCCAACGTGAGCGGGAAGTGCAAGTTATTGGGATTGGGCAGCAAGGTCGCGGTCAGGTCTGGACAATTATTGGGTGTCACGAGCGCTTCGGCCCGCAGATGCACCATCGCGCCAAGCGTTTCGACATCAGGAATGACCTCTACACGCGGACTCTGATTCTGGAGCTGGAGGGCCACATACCTCGTCGGCTGTGGATGCTTTGCGGTGAGCGTCACCGTGCTCGGTGCAGCAATATCGAGAATGGCGAAATCGTAGGTGCAGGCATCGCCTAAACCATCGCCGTTGGTATCGGCTTGGTCGGGGTTGACCAGCGTCGGGCAATTGTCCAGCACATCGAGCACGCCGTCGCCTTCAGCGTCGGGATCGGTGGTATCAGGATCGCCGTCCTCATCGTCGTCCGGGTCACAGGCATCGCCCAAGGTATCGCCATCGGTATCGAGCTGGTTGGCGTTAGCCACCGTCAGACAGTTATCATCTACGTCCAACACGCCATCGTTGTCGTCGTCAGGATCACACACATCGCCCAGCAAGTCTCCATCGAGATCCGCCTGGTCCTGGTTGGCCACGAGCGGACAATTGTCGGCACTATCCGGCACGGTGTCCTCGTCGGCATCGAGAGGATCGCAAGCATCGCCGAAGGTATCGCCGTCGCTGTCGAGTTGGTCGGGGTTGGCCACCGCTGGACAATTGTCTTCGGCGTCGCTGACGCCGTCGCCATCCGAATCCGCCGTTGAAGCAACCTCAAACGCGCCGATGTCGCACGCGCCGCCTTGTGGCCGTTTGACTCCGCGCTGATCTGTCCCTTTACAGTCTGGATCGCTACTCGGAATCGCATCCAGCGCAGGACTGCCGGTCACCAAGGCATGGGTGAGCGTCGGGCCACCGTTGTTCGCCAACGCGGGATCGAGAATATCACTCAAGAGCACGCCGCTCCCCGGCACGATATCCGACGCCCCAGGAGTGAAACCGGACACCCCGGCATTGCCATTGACGCCGAAGAGGTTGAAGTCGTCGGCAATCACCGCGCTGGAACTTGCAAAGACTTCAGGACCGCTGGAAACGATTGACGTCGTGTTGCCAGCAATCAAGGTATGGCTAAGAATAGCGTTTGCCGAACCGGAGACGTAAAGGACCATCCCTGCGGCTTTAGAACTCCATGAATTGGTATTTCCTATCACCGTGCTGTTCAGGATCGTGAAGTCAAAATAAAAGGCAGTGACGTAAGCTCCCAGTCCATCATTCCCCGAGATGGTGCTGTTCACGATTATTATTTCCTCATTCTCTATGCTGCCAACACCTGCAAGGAAATTCCCAGAGATCGTGCTGCCGCTGATCGTTGCTCGACCGTGGCCACTGAACACTCCGACATCGCCATTTCCAGAGATCGTACTATCGATAATGGTCATATCGGTCAGAAAGGGAGGATACAGAGAGCTACTGAACACACCACGGCCAGCATTCCCCGAAATTGAACTATTGATAATGGTTAGAGAGCCACCGATGCCGAGATTCGCAAGGGCAGCAGTAGAAAAGGAAAAGCCGCTATTCCCCGTGATCGTGCTGTCGGACACAACGACCGAGCCAGTGCCATAGTTGAGAAGACCAGTCCCGTAGAAAGCGTCAGGATGAGCGGGAGACGCCTCCGCGAAAAGCCCACCGGTCAATGTGGCGTCATTCAGTGTGAAATCACCCGTTTCCCCCACCGCAATCAGGCGAAACGCAGGACTACTCGCGTCGCGCATAATCGTACTGCCATTCCCTTGAAGAGTGATCTCACTGCTGATCACCGGCAGGCCAGTTGCCCCATAGACCGCATTGTTCACGGTGGTCAGCGTATGCGTGCTACTGGCAGGAAGCACAATCGTGTCGGCTCCGCTGCCTGCCGTGCAATCGGCATGGGTCGCCGCGTCGTCGTTGGCGTTGACGATAGCTTCGATCAGCGAACACTGACCGTCGGCGTTGCTATCGGGAACGCTCGTAGTGACGTTGATGGTCGCGGCGATGGCCTGCCCCTGGCCCAAAGCCAACAGCAGTGCCGCTCCCGCCAGTGACAGCGCGAATTGTCGTGGCAAGAGATCCCGAGTGCGACGCGGCAAGGCGCGGAGCTGTTGGTAGTGCGCTGTGAATTTCGGCAGCAGCTCTCGTTTGCGGCGCAGCAGTTCGCGCACCAGCCACGGAGCTTGCTTGGCGGTGGCTGCCACCTGTGCGTGCCAGATGCCGAGAAGTGAGCGAGGACGCGGAATGGGTTTGAGGTGTGGGGACATGAGGGGTCCTCCTTTGCTTGAGTTTTGGAGTGCGGGAGCCGCGCTCCCGCTTTGTTCTGAAGAAGTGGCACTTCGCCATAGGCGGACGCAAAGCGTGGCTTCGCAGCCCAAAGCGCCAGCGTGGCTGGCGCACTCCATAAATGGCCAGTGGAGAGCAGATGAACTATGACAGACATAGCGGCCCGCGATTCGTCACTGGAAAACATGCGCAAACGCGGTCCTTGGTACCGGATAGAGAGAGTTTCGTCGAGAGAAAAGACGAGAAACGGCTAAATATGCAAGCTCGTCTCGGCTCGTCATTCCCCCGAAAGGTAGGGGCGAGGTGACCTCGCCCCTACAGACGTTTCATTGTCGATGGTGCGCCACAGGAACATGGTCATTCCCGCGCCTGCGGGAATCCCGGCTTTTGCCAAGCAATCATTAGGCACCCCTCCACCAGAAGCGAATTGCGAGCCGTCCCTAAGACCGTTATATAAGGCAGGTGCATGCTTTTCTTACCGCTGCGCTGAATGCGTTGTTTCCTCATCGCTGCTTGGGCTGTCGCGTGGACACGGCGCTCGACCAGCCGTTCTGTGCCACCTGTCATCGCTTCATCCAGCCTATCGAACCGCCGTTTTGTTCATGCTGCGGGGTGCCGTTTGTCACCGAGGCCGGACCAAATCATCTCTGCTCTCGCTGCCAGGAACAGCTACCATCGTTCCGTCAGGCGCGCTCCTGGGCCGTATATGCTGGCAGTAGCTCGACGCCACACCCGCTCAATGAAGCGATTCAACAGTTCAAATATCAACGCCGCCTCAGCACCGGCAAAGCGCTAGCGTCGCTGGCTGCGATTGGCTGTCCCCTCGACTCTGAACCTTACGATATGATCGTTCCGGTGCCGCTCCATCTCGAACGCCTGCGCTGGCGAGGGTTCAACCAGTCGCTACTCCTAGCTCGCGCCATCGGGCAGGCGAGACACACTCCCGTGGACCCGTTTCTTCTTGAACGCATCCGCTCCACCACGCCCCAGACGCAGCTCAAAGGCAAAGAGCGTCGCACCAACGTGCGCGGCGCGTTCCACGTCAGCGATGCAGAAAAGCTTACCGGCAAAACCGTGTTGCTCATCGACGATGTCTACACCTCCGGTGCCACCACCGAAGAATGTGCTCGCACCCTACGTCGCAGTGGCGCGGCAACAGTCGATGTCTTTACCCTGGCCCGCGCCATCATTCATTGAAAGATTATGACGACTCCTCTTCCCATCGGCGTGCTACTCTCCGGCAGTGGCACCAATCTCCAAGCCATCATCGACGCGATTGCTCGTGGAGAGCTAGCCGCTGCCATCAAGGTGGTCATCAGTAATCGCGCCGACGCCTATGGTCTGGTCCGGGCGCGTCAGCACGGCCTCCCAACCGTCGTCGTTCCTCACAAAGACTTCCCCACACGCGAAGCCTTCGAGGCCGAACTGATTCGCATCTTGCAAGCACACCATGTCGAGCTCGTCGTGCTGGCCGGATTCATGCGCCTGCTCTCGCCAGTGTTCATCCGCGCCTTTCGGCAACGGATCATGAACATTCATCCAGCTCTGCTCCCGGCTTTTCCTGGCACCCATGCCCAACGCCAAGCTCTCGAACGCGGGGTGCGCATCGCCGGTGCCACCGTGCATTTCGTCGATGAAGAGATGGATCACGGACCGATCATCGTACAGGCCGCTGTTCCAGTGTATCCAGACGACACCGAAGAGACCCTCAGTACACGCATTCTTGCTCAGGAGCACCGCATCTACGCGCAAGCAATCCAGCTTTACGCTGAAGGCCGCTTGCAGATCGACAAGCAAAAAGTCATCGTCCTCGACGAACGCCAATCCCCAAACCTCGCGCTACGCTCCCCTACTTCGGCATGACTATCGGCGCTGGCCAAATCGGGCAAATAGGAATCGACGAGTCCGGTAAAGGCGATTACTTCGGCCCACTTGTCATTGCCGGCGTCTACGTTTCCCAAGAACAAGAAGAGGTATTGCGAGTCGCTGGAGTACGCGACAGCAAAGCGGTTACTGATAAGAAAGCCGCAATCCTGGCCGAACAGATTCGCGTACTCTGCCCCTTCACCGTCGTGGCGATTGGTCCAGAACGCTACAACAGCCTGCACGCCTCCTTCAAGAATTTGAACAAGCTCCTGGCGTGGGGCCACGCCCGCTCGATTGAGAACTTGTTAGAGAAGGTTTCATGTGACCGCGTGGTCGCCGACCAATTTGGCGACGAGCGGTTCCTACTCAACGCCCTGATGGCAAAAGGGCGGTCAGTCACGCTCGTGCAAAAACCTCGGGCAGAAGAAGAAATGGCCGTAGCCGCAGCCTCCGTCGTCGCTCGCGCCGAATTTTTGCGCCGCTTACAAGAACTCAGCACGCGCTATGAGGTCGCACTGCCCAAAGGTGCCAGCGACCTCGTCATCACGGCAGGAAAAGCTTTCGTCCAGCGCCACGGGGCCGAAGCGCTCGGCCACGTCGCCAAGCTGCATTTTCGCACGACGGAGAAGGTGGTGGGGTAAGTGCGTAGAGGCATGACATGCTGTCCCTACCAGGACACAAGAATAAATCACACTGCACCACTGCCAAAGTCCGTGCCCCTATGCGCGGTTCGGAATAGTCACTACACTAGGCAGCCGAGGAAAGGCGTATGCGTTATTCGGTCTTACTTGAACCCATTCAAGAACCCGGTTTTGCAGGTTGGTATTATGCACATATTCCAACGCTCGATCTGATCACTCATGGTCAAGGTATTGAAGGAGCCCTTACTGCGGCCCAGGAACTCGTCGAGGTCTGGATTGCAGAAAAGCGCGTAAACGGAGAAGCGATCCCGATTGAGACAATTGCTTTAGTCGGACACATTGAGATTGCCGATGCCCTACTCAGCCCGTGAAGTCTTAGCAAAGTTGCTTCGGGCTGGATTCATCGAAGTTCGGCAGTCTAGGGGTCATAAAATCCTTCACCATCCAGACGGCCGCCAAACTTACGTCGCAATGCACCCCGGCGATCTACCGACCGGAACATTTCGGAAGATTCTCAAACAGGCA
>SYOC01000296.1 GCA_005804965.1 Pseudomonadota bacterium | reverse complement strand
GGAGACTCGTGCCTGTCGCCCGGAAAGTCGCCGCCAGCGGCTCCTTTCAGGGCGACAGGCAGTCACGAAGGTGCGATACCGGAGGTTTTCTGGCGGATTCCGCTGCTTTCCCGTGCGAAATCGGCGTTTGACAGGAGCGGCCAGGGGAGAAGATACTCCTCCATGTAGATACTCCCCCATGTCGCATTGAATTTCCTATCCTTACGGACGATACAAATGGATAAGTTTGAAAAATGGCGCGGTTACGTACCCGACGAAGAATTGGAAACATACCGCAAAGGCGGTTTTGCGCAGAGCGTTGGTTTCGGTGAGCGCGTCGCGCTGCTAAATATTGATACCACTAACATGTTTGTGGACCCTACCTATTCGATGTGTGGGCGCGACATGGCCAATGTAACTGGCTCGATTGTTCAATTGACTAACCTGTTTCGCAAACTAGACCTGCCAATTTACTACAGCCGCCGCGACGACCGCAGCCACCCGACTTACCGGGGAGCGTGGAACTATAAACTGGCTCAGCCCGACGATTTCCAATACTGCCGTGACCCGCGCGCCGACGAGTGGCCAGAAATATATGCACCGCGTTCAGTTGACCGTATCGTTCTGAAGAACAAACCTTCATGTTTTTTTCTCACACCCCTGGAAGCCTTTCTGCGCTACGACAATGTTGACACATTGGTGGTATGCGGTATTTCCACGTCGGGATGCGTTCGCGCCGGCGCCACTGACGCGTTCTCTCACAACCTGCGCACAATTCTGGTAGATGAGGCCTGTGGCGACCGCAGCCCACAGGCGCACAAGGCCACTATGTTCGACCTAGACATGAAGTTTTGCGACGTAGAGACGCTGAATTACGTGTTGGACCGCGTGTGGACCTTATACAAAAAGTGACACACACCTGAAGCGCCGCTTTACATTTACAACCGGAGCGCAAAACTTGAATGTCAGACCGAAGGTCGCCGTAATCAGCACGGGCGGCACCATAACCTCGATTAGCCATATTGGCGAACTTGACATGTACGAGTACACGACCAGCGGTAACCGTCTGTCTACACAAGAGATATTAGAGAAATTCCCACACGCGCAAACCATAGCCGAATTGATACCGGTCGATTTCGACCGGCTGCCTTCGACCGCGATCGGTTTTGAGCAGTGGCGAAAACTGGTACTGACAATAGATGACTTGATGCGCCAGCACCCGGATCTGTCCGGCGTTGCCATCCTGCACGGCACTGCCACGATTGAGGAGACAGCATATGTACTCAACCTAACGCTTAAGACTAACATCTCAGTTGTAATCACCGGCGCCCAAAGGCCAGCCAGCGCCGTGTCCACCGACGCCGCCTTGAATATATACAACGCTGTGCGTGTAGCGGCTAGTCCCGACGCACGCGGCATGGGTGTCCTTGTTTGCCTGAATGACGAGATTAACGCGGCCCGTGAGGTGACTAAGACGTCGACTGCCCGATTACAGACCTTTAGCACTCCCGACTTCGGCGTGCTGGGGCATGCAGACGGTGATCGCGTGGAATTCTATCGACGACCATTACGCCGTTGCGCGCCACACACGCCATTCGACATACGGAAACTCGTAACATTACCTCGCGTCGATATTGCCTACTCATATGCAGACAGCGACGGCACGGCGGTGCATGCTTTTGTTCAGGCCGGTGCCAAGGGGATTGTTGGCGCGGCTTACGTACCAGGACTGTTGTCGCCTGAAGAGTCTGCGGCAATGAGGAGGGCGGTCGAAGAAGGCGTAGTCGTCGTGCTGTCATCCCGGGGTGGCTCAGGCCGCGTCTTTGGTCCAGCTAAGACCCGCGACCTAGGATTCCTGCGGGCAGATAACCTCACTCCGCAGAAGGCCCGCATTCTTTTAAGCCTTGCGCTGACACAGACCTGTGAACCGGCGGCGATTCAGGCCATATTCGACACCTATTGACACCACGAGCAAGTACTGTCCCTTTAAGATGGACTATTTTCAAACAGGAGGAAATTTTTCATGGATCGTAGAACCTTATTAAAGTCAAGCTTCGGCGTTGGTGCCGCTGTGGCCCTGCCCTCGTTTGCCCAGAGCGCCGCCGCCAGTTACCCCAACCGGACTGTTAAGGTAATTGTTGCGTTCGGCCCGGGCGGCTCCACCGACCTCACGGCACGCGCTGTCAACTCTAAGCTAAGCCAGATCTTTTCTCAATCTTTCATAGTTGATAATAAGCCCGGCGGCGGCTCAAACATCGGCGCAGAGATGGCAGCGCGCTCGGTCCCAGACGGCTATACGTTATTTCTCGGCACAATCTCCAATGCCGTAAATATGTCTTTGTACAAGGACCTTCGGTACGACTTTCTGAAAGACTTTTCCCCGATCTCCATGCTCTCAACGGCTCCAGCCGTACTAGTCGTTCATCCCTCGGTTACGGCAAAGACCGTCAAGGAGCTAATAGCCTTGGCCAAGTCCAAGCCGGGCGTATTGAACTACGCATCGTCGGGCTCTGGAACTACGCCACACCTGGCAGGTGAGATGCTTAAGCAGCGCACAGGAATCGACATGGTGCACGTCGCATACAAGGGAGCCGCCCCCGCCTTACAGGACCAGATCGCTGGCGTGACCCAGGTCGGCTTTGTTACGGCACTGTCGGCCATCCCGAGTATCCAAGCCGGCCACCTTCGGGCGCTAGGAGTCGCGGCTTCTAAGCGGTTGACCCTGCTACCTGATTTACCGACACTGGCCGAGGCAGGGCTGCCGGATTTCGAGATCACTTCGTGGAACGGGCTGTTTGCGCCAGCTGGTACGGACCCGGCGATCATCCAGAAGCTCAACGCTGCCTGTGTCGAGATTTCCAAGATGGCCGACGTCCAGAAAACCTTCTCAGATCAGGCCGCTATGAGCATTTCCACAACACCTGAACAGTTTCGTGCCCACATCGTGCGCGAGATCAAGGTTTGGGGCGACGTTATTCGCAGCGTTGGTGTCCAGCAGATTTGACGCGCTAAAACGATAGACTTTTCCCTAGTAAATGAGTCACGTTTATGCCCTTTCTCGTTGAGATTGCCTCCATAGTCCGAAGCAAGAACGCAGGCCCGCTAACGGTCTCCTTTGATCTCATGTTCCCCACCGAGGCGGCATATTTGCAGGCGGCCCAGTCGGCTGCGCTAACGGTTAGCGCGCTCGCCTTGGTGTTCGACCGGCCGGCCAAGGAAATCAATGTAACGCTTTACGCCGCGGCGCTTGCCATCAAGATCACCATGCCGCGCGCGGTCGTCTCTGGCTCGCCGGGCGATCGCGACGTCTACGGCGCCCAACAACACCTGCCGTTGCTGGCGGTGCAGGTATGAGCGCCATCCAGAAACTGCTGGCGCGTCAGCCTACCGTCATGCGTATTTTGTCCGCGTCGGGGCAACTCGGCTACGGCATTCCGGAGCAGGCTTTGAGGGCGGGCCTTGCACGCCGGCCGGACTTTATAGGTTGCGACATGGGTTCGGTCGATCCAGGCCCAGCTTATCTTGGCTCGGGTATCATGGCGACTAGCCCCTCCGTCACTCGAAATGACCTTGCGCTGGTGCTTAAAGCAGCACGCTCCCTAGACGTACCACTAGTTCTCGGCACGGCGGGAACTTCGGGCGCAGCGCCTCACTTGGAGGCTACGCTGGACATGATCCGCTCGATAGCCCGCGAGGAAAGACTGCATTTTCGTATGGCATCGATCCGCGCCGATATACCGGCCGCACGGGTCTCTAAAGCGCTGGAAGCAAACGAACTGACAGCCCTGGGTGGGTCACTTGCTGTCACGCATGCTGATATCGAGAGCTGCACCAACATCGTCGGGCAGATGGGCTGCGAGCCGTTCCGCCGAGCCTTTACGCTGGACCCGGATATCATAATTGCTGGCCGCGCGTGCGACACCGCTATCTTCGCGGCCATTCCACAAGCGCTGGGTTTCAATATGGCCGCCGTAATGCACATGGCTAAGATTGTGGAATGCACGTCTATATGCTGCGACCCGGGTGGCCGCGACGCAATGCTGGCGACGCTAAATGCCGACGGGTTTGAACTGGAAAGCATGAACCCTGAGCGCCGCGCAACACCGCTGTCGGTGGCCGCGCACAGCCTTTACGAGCAGGCCGATCCGCTTACGTTCAGCGAACCAGACGGCACGCTGGACGTGCGGTTCGCAAAGTACACGGCCCTTGATGAGCGCCGCACCCGAGTTAGCGGAGCCACTTGGACGGGAGCCGCACGCTGCACGATCAAAGTCGAAGGCAGCGCGCCGGTTGGACAGCGCGCTGTGCTGATTGCTGCCACAGTGGATCCCAAGGTGATCGGCAGCATTCGCACGCTTTTAGGGGACGTCGAGAAGATCACGCGCGGGCTGGTTGAGGGCAACTTCAAGATCTTTCCTAGATTGTACGGGCTTGACGGCGTAGTGGCGTTTGGCCGCTCTGAGCCGGTACCGCAGCCACGAGAGGTTGGTATCGTCGTCGAGGTGATCGCAGACAGCACGGCGCTGGCCATGGCGGTCGCTAAGACCTTGAAGCAATTTCTGCTACACCAGGGATTCCCGGGTAGGTTGTCCACGGGAGGTAACATTGCATTTCCGTTTACACCACCCGAACTCGCCGCCGGTACTGCTTATCGCTTCGCGCTTTATCACGTCATGCCCGCTGACGACTCGACTGACTTGTTTCCGGTGTCTATCGAAAACGTCTAGTCAAACACTGTCGAGCTTTACTGGCGCCATAACCATCAGGAAAAAAATGTTCTATCTTCGATTACCGCTCTTTACATCAACAACTGCTTTGCTTGTCGAAGCTTCAAGGACGGCAACTCTAGCAGTAAGTGCCGCATGAGGAGCGTAGACTTTCCACTGTCGCTAGGCGCGGCCGAATCGCGTGCCGGCTCGCTGCGCGACGCAATGCAGCCCGGGCGTATGCTAATGACGCCGGGTGTGTTCGACTGCCTGACGGCTCGGCTAGCGGAGAGCTGCGGTTTTTCCGCTATGTACATGACAGGCTCGGGTGTATCGATTAGCCGGCTCGGCGCGCCTGACGTGGCTCTTTTATCTTTTGCCGAGGTCCTCGACCAAGCGAAGCGCATCGCCGATGTGACGACCCTGCCAGTGATTGCCGATGCCGACACCGGCTACGGCGGGCCTCTAAACGTGATTCGAACGGTGCGAGAGATGGAACGTGCCGGCATTGCGGCAATACAAATCGAGGACCAGGACTGGCCCAAACGCTGCGGTCACGAACTGGGCCGCAAACTGGTGTCCTGCGAAGAGATGGTCGGCCGAGTAAAAGCCGCCGTCGATACCCGCATCAACCCTGACCTCATGATCATCGCCCGCACCGATGCACGCACTATGTACGGGATAGATGAGGCGTTGGAACGCGGTCATGCCTACGCTGCAGCTGGAGCAGACATTGTTTTCGTTGAATCGCCCGAGTCGATCGAGGAGATGCAGCGGGTCACGCGTGAGCTTTGCTTGCCGACGTTGGTCAACCAGGTCGAAGGCGGGCGCACGCCTTTGCTATCAGCCGACGAGCTGCAGGCGATGGGGTTTGGCATTGCAATTTATCCGAACTCCATCACCAGGCTGTTCGGCCATATGGGGAAGTTGCTTTTCACCGAGATGCTCAAGTCTGGATCGACCCGTACGTTCGGCGACCGAATGCTTGACCACCGTGCCCTGTGGGAGCTGTTCGAGTATTCCAAGTTCATCGCGCTCGAGAAGCATTACTTGTCCAACATCAGCGTGTGTGAGATAAATAGGGGTGCTTGATTAAAGGAGGGTTTTGGTTCATCTTGCGGCAGCCGTGGCCGAACGGCTGGAGCGACCAGATGCGGGTGCTCGCGCCGCCCGCCTGACCGCCTTGAGCCTAACGCGAGCACCGCCCTCGGGCGGTTTTTTTTGCTTCCTCGTCGCTCGTTCGCCCTCTCTACAGGAGTTGCCAACCACAACCGACCGCGTCTAAACCCTTGATGGAAAAGGAAGTGGCCTCGAGAACGCTCTCGAGACCAGCAGAGAAAACCGGGAACAGAGACGTCGTGACGGGGGCAAAAACGCCGAGTTTGGGGTGGTCACGCTCGCGAGGCAACGATGCATTTCAGGGGGGAACAGGCAAAAAAAATCCCAACCGGATAAGGGTTGGGATTTTGAGTATTGGTGGCGGACGGTTGACCATGTGTCGACCGGCTTCCCGACCTGATGAGCACTGGCGCGGGCTGCTGCGGGTCAACGCGAAACTACCGAAGGCCACAGGAGAATTCGTCGTCATTCCGGAGATCCACCGGCCCCGATCCTGTATCCCATCGCCCGGTAGCCGCGC